>NZ_NPDI01000035.1:0-41490 GCF_002251265.1 Rhodopirellula sp. MGV
AACCCTAAGGCGAAGTTGCCAAGACGCGAGTTGGCGGTAATGCAAAGCAGAAACTCGCCAAGTAGCTCCCAACTCCAGGGACCACTCAACGAAATGTTGTCTCAAACGGGCAGGCCGGGAGCTGCTGATCTGGCACCATGGCATTTGCAAAACGAATCATTGCAATGACCCCGGTTGCAAATTCGGTGCGACTTCCTGATTTCCCCAGCACGCCACCGATCGGATGGACGGTCAAAGCGCAGGAAGATCAAATCAAGGTCGATGCGATTGTGCCAGCCGAGGTCTTCGAAACGGCTGCGCAATATGTGACTGCATTGATGCGTCCGATGCCTGCTCCAGAGGCGACGACGGCCCCTGAAGCAGTACCCATTCCCTAGAAGCAAGTTAGCCCTAGTAGCAAGTCAGCCCCTAACGGCCTGTGGGTTTTCACGTTGATTCTCTCCCAGTGTCGTCATTCGTTCGGTTCTTTGATCGAAGAATTGCGAGATTGAGAGCGACTTGTGATAGGGCTCCTGTCTGTTCCGCGACTGTGCGATTGCACTCGCTTCGTCCAGCGATGCAAAAACAGATGCTATTGCGGAGATTCTTGTTTCACATCTTGCAGGCCGTTCTCTTGCAGACCCTGCTGCCGAAGCCATTTGGCGACGGCGGCACGGTCCTGCGTCAATCGCTCCATCGGTGTTGGCTCGGTTGAGGCTTCTTGGTTTGGTTTGTGGCCGAAACGCTTTGCTCCAAACGGATACGCTTTAAGCTGTCTGCCCCAGTAAGCGTAGTTGCCGTGCATGGCCGGAGGTTGAATCGCAAAGTCCAATGCGTTGAATCCTTCCCGGCCGCCATCGACGTCGTTCAAGACGTTTGCGATGTAGCGTGATCTTGCATTTTGATAGACCGCACCGTTAAACCCGATTCCAGGTTTTCCTTTGCCAGAAAACACGGTCGGTGTATTCCAGTGAACGGACACGAGCGTCCAACGGCCAACACGTTTCACGGTGGTTTTATCACAGCCAAGCGTCGATACCGCATCGAGATCTGCACCCCCTTCGAGCAATCGCTTTACCAGGTCAAGGTCGCCTGCGGCGGCCGCAAGATGCAGAATCGTCTTGCCGCCGACTCGCGCGTTCACATCGATCGATCCGTTCTTAAGAGCGGACATCAGTGCGTCGGAGTTTCCCAGCAAGTACTCTTCGACCTCTTTGGGATACGTCAACGTGGTACCGCGAAGGTGTTGGTAGGTCGGCTGGATCAAGGCGAGCTCAGCAAGGCTGAAGCCAGACGCTTCTTGCCATTGCCGTAGTCCTTCGGTTCGAATGTCGGACAGGTAATCCAGTTGGTGTTCTTCGTTGATCATGTTCGCAAGCGACGCGTGACCTGACATCGCGATCAAGTGACCAACAGCACAGTGCGTTCCACAGGGATCGATGAAGACAGGGCGGCGTCCTTCGACAAAAACGTTTTGTGGGAACTGGCCGGCATTGATGTAAGTCTGAAGTGTTTTTAGGTGGTTCTTGCGCTGATGCTTTTGCGTTGCATTCAGTCGACTGGTATCTGCGTCGTGGAGTTCTCTTAGCGCAAGGCTCAGGTGGATGCGGATCAACGGCACATCTGAAGCAATTGCGAAGTCGGTGTTGATCACATTTAAGTCAGGCGAACGTGTGGACCACTGTCGGTTGAGTTCGCAAAGGGCTCGGTAGACAGCGTGTTGCTGTTGGTTGTACGCACGGTTCTGCGAAGGCGAAGCGTCACTGGCGATCAAGTTTGACGCTAGCAGTGTCGATGTGATCAGAGCAAGAAAAGTGAGGACGGAAACAAAGGGTGACAGCCGGTTTTTTCGTTTCATGGTTCGGGTCGGTACGGTTTGAGTCGAAGTGGCGTAAGTGGACACCTTGACCTGCGCAAACCACCGGATCCGGCCTTAACCAATTTTTCGCCGCGGCGGGGGATTCGCATTCACTGCCGTTTTTACAGCTCTGCGAAAACTCGGCCGGGAAGCCGTTTGCATTGCCTGCAGTATGACGGCACGCATTTGTCGGTCGTGCCGGTGAGGGGATTTACCCTCAGTTCGCCGTAACGCAGCCCAGTCGGCTATAAACGCTGCCGTAGTGCCAATAAGGCCTGCCTCGGCCGCAATAATCGTTCTCCGCTCGAATTGCCATTGGCTTTCCCAACTGCGGAGTGTAGGCTTCGTGGGATGGGATAGCGCTCTGCATATCCCATGTACTGTTTCGATTGGATGAATGAGAGAGGCGGCTCTGACTGGGTCGCGTGGTCCAATCAGAAGAAGCTCGCCTGAGGATAGGGGTCACGCTTCTTGAGTGGCAAACTGACCGTTTGCCAATTGCCGCCAATCAACGGTCGCGTCGACCCTCTGGAAAAGCTGCACGCGTCATCACGACGCACTTCGCCCGATTGTTTTCTTGTTGACAACGGGCTGATGAAGAGCGGCCATCGACGCTGTCGGATCAGCAGCCTTGGAATGTTCCAGGGCGAGCACCAGCACTTTGGTTCGCTAGACGCATTCGTCTCCACTTCGCACCTCTTGATCCGCCGCGAAGCCAAGCCGCTGAGAAGCGACACAGTCCACCCATCTGCATCGAGTCGATGCGTCGGACTGAAACTATTTTCTACATGCAAAACTTTGAATCATTGAATCTGTTCGCGCCGCTAGAAAAAGCACTCCGCGAACTCAACTACCAAACACCCACACCGATCCAAGCAAAGGCCATCCCGCCAGCCATCGAAGGCATGGACATCTTGGGTTGTGCCAGCACCGGTACTGGCAAGACGGCCGCTTTTGCGATCCCGATCTTGGATTTCCTTGGCAACGAAAAACCACGGACCCGGGCGTATCATCCGACCGTTCTGATTCTCGCGCCGACTCGCGAGTTGGTGATCCAAATTGCCGACAGCTTCGGTGACTACGGCAAGCACATGAAGTTCCGCCAGACGCTCGTCTATGGTGGCATTCGGCAAGACTCTCAAGTCAAGTCACTCAAGCACGGCACGGACGTTTTGATCGCCACGCCGGGCCGATTGATGGACTTGATGGAACAGGGCAAAGTCAAGTTCGACGACATCCAGATTTTCGTCTTGGACGAAGCCGATCGGATGTTGGACATGGGCTTTCTGCCAGCACTCCGCAAGATTGTTGCCAAGCTTCCAGAAGACCGTCAGTCGATGTTCTTTTCGGCTACGCTTTCGCCGACCATCCGCGAACTCGCTGCGACGTTCCTATTCAACCCGATTTCGGTGACCGTCCCCAGCAAGGCGTTGACCGCGGACGGCGTCAAGCAATCAGTGCGATACGTTCAGCGTGACGAAAAAGTCAACGCGCTGCATTCTTATCTGTCGAGTGACAAAGTCGATCGCACGATCGTGTTCACGCGAACAAAGCATGGCGCGAACAATCTTGTCAAGAAGCTTGAGCGGCAAGGCATCGTCGCGCTGGCCATTCACGGGAATAAATCCCAAGGTGCTCGCCAGCGAGCGCTGGACGCGTTCCGTGACAACAAAATCAAGACTCTGGTCGCGACAGACGTTGCCGCACGTGGGATCGACATCGAAGGTGTCACGCACGTTGTGAACTTTGACATGCCCGTCGAGCCCGAAAGCTATGTGCACCGCGTCGGCCGGACTGGGCGTGCGGGTGCAAAAGGCATCGCCATTTCATATTGCACCTCTGCCGAAACCAAAGAGTTGAAGGCGATCGAAAAGTTGATCGGATTTGATCTTCGTGTCGAAAACCCCAAGTTCAAGTTCGGCGAAAGTGCTCCCGCAGCAAAGGGCGGTAAATCGGCAAGCGGCAAGTCGCAAGGCTCGCGTCGCAAGAACAAGTCGTACAAGCCCCATTGGCAAATGAAGGGACGTAACAAGCGTCGCTCGAAGACGGCATCCGCCTGAAGTTAGCTTACCGATTTGATAGAGATTAAGAGGAGTAATTGATATCGCTAAAAACCAAAATACCTTTGCCAAGCGTGCCCGTGAAATGGAAAAAAAACGCAAGGCGGAGGAAAAGCGAAGCCGCCGCAAAGAGCGGAAATCGGCCGAGCAAGAATCGGTTCGCACTGATGAGACAAATCGAAATAGTGACGCGACTTCAACAGAAGCGTCCCTGCCAGAGTCAACGCAATCATCAGTTGAATCGAGTTAGCGATCTTCGATTTAATACATAAAACCACCGTATCGATCAGCTCTGGCAAGCGTTTGCTGGACTCGAAGATGCATGATTTTTTTAGAGAGCAGAAGTATGACGGAACAAGGGACAATCAAGCGGATCACGGACAAAGGCTTCGGTTTCATCGCACCAAATGCTGGGGATGGGGACATGTTTTTCCACAGTTCTGCCCTCGAAGGGGTGAACTTTGATGAACTTCGAGAGGGGCAGGTCGTGACCTATTCGATCGGTCGTGGCCCTAAAGGTCCTCGCGCTGAAAACGTTCGGCTTGGTAGTGAATAGAATCCGCCGGCCGGGTAGGGCGCGTTGTTGCCCCTCATAATCGGCTTTTGCATCGTTTCAGCCTGATGATCTTTATGCGCCGCACTGGTGCCTTGTCCCCTGACGGGGGCTTCTTCCGAGGAGGTGCACCGGTGGTTAAATTTCAGCAGGTTGTTTCGTATCTCACGCAATCGATTAACGAGTTATTGATAGTAATCGCATGGCGTTTTCCATAACCATACAATCGTGGATGCTGGGGTTCGTCATGCTGGGGCTGCGCATGACGTGCCGTGTGAAGGTGCACAACGATCCGCGTGGGACACTGCGCGATCGTGGCCAAGCCTACGCGTTTTCAATCCTTCATGCACATTCGGTCGCTGCCGCGATCAATCGCGAGCCGAATACCGCCGCAATGGTGTCGCAGTCCGAGGATGGGCAGCTTCTGATCCCGGCCTATCGGCTGTTGCAAATCAAGGCGATTCGCGGATCGAGCCGACGGACCGGTCGTCAAAAAGGCGGCCGGGAGGCGTTGGAACAGTTGGTCGAACACGTCGCGATCGATTCGTCGATCGTGTTGGCCGTTGATGGGCCTCGGGGCCCGCGCAATCACGTCCGCAAAGGCATCGCGGTGTTGTCCCGGCAATCGGGTGCGGCGGTCGTCAACGTCGCGATGGTGCCTCGCAAACGGATCGTGCTTCGCGGAACCTGGGACCGAATGCAGATTCCATGGCCATTCAGTTGCGTCGATGCCTATTTCGGCGAACCGCTCGTTCCTGACGAAAACGAATCCGTCGAAGACTATCGGATTCGTATCCAGGAGTCGCTCAATGAGCTTGAGGCAATTCACGACGCTGCCGAGCACAAAGCGGCAACTGAAAAAGCTGCTGCCCGAAAACGCAAAGCCTAGTTAGTCGATGCTATTCGGCTCTGGCCGCCGGAGCCAAGCGTTTGTCGCTGACCCACTGCGGAGCGTATGATCCGGCGATCATACCAAGGACACTCGCAGCTAAGCCGCAAAGCTGTGACGGTACGATGAACTCATCTTGCAGCACGAAGTTCATGACGGCCCACACGGCAACGCCAATCACGATCGATAACAAAGCGCCCTGAGTTGTTGCCGGCTTCCAGTAAATGCCAAATGCGAGTGGGACGAGCGCCCCGGCAAGCACAATGCTGTACGCGGCTTGCACCATCTCGTACATCGTCTTGCTGCTGGTAACTGCTTGCATCGTGACCACGATAGCGAACAGCACCAATACGATCCGTAGCGACAGCAGGATCGCTTTCTCGGACAGCTTTCGTCGAGACGATCGTAGGATGTTTTCGACCAACAGGTTCGTCGGTGCGAGCAGCGTTCCGCTGGCCGTTGATAGGATCGCCGAGACGAGCGCGCCCATGAAGATCGCTTGCGCCCAGAACGGCATCATCGTTAGGACAAGGTCTGGCAGTGTGCGTTGGATTTCGCGTTCGTCGTCACTTGCAAACCGTTCCATGAATGCGGGGTCAATCACCGTCGCGGCGTACGCGATAAACATCGGAACGAAGGCAAATACAAAGTAGAACGTTCCGCCCATTAGCGTACCGCGAACTGCGGTCCGCTCGTCCTTTGCACTGGTGACACGCTGAAAGACGTCTTGCTGGGGGATCGAACCGAGTGCTGCCGTCAAAAAGCCGGCGACATAGGCGAACCATTCTCGGGTGCCACCTTGCGGGAACAGTTGCAGTTTACCGCCGCTGCGGGCGGCTTCGAAAACGGGCGTGAATCCACCGGCCAAGTTGGCGACCAAGACCGCGACGATCAGCAGGCCGATCACAATCACGACCGTTTGAATCATGTCTGTCAGTGCGACGGACCACATGCCACCGAGTGCCGTGTAGAACACCACCACAATGGCACCCATGACGATGCCATAGTTCAGCGTCATCCAGTCCGCACCGGCAGACTTGCCGAGTACCGACAGCACCAAGCCGAACGCCGTGAACTGTGCCGCCGCCCAACCCAGGTAGGAAAACGCGATGACTGCCGAGGTCAAAATCTCGACTCGCTTGCCAAACCGCAAGCGATAGTAGTCGCCGATCGTCAGCAGGTTCAGACGATAGAAGTGCTTGGCGAACAAGACGGCGACCAGCACTAGGCAAACGGAAAAACCGAACGGGTCTCCCGGGATCGCCGACAGACCCTCATTCGCGAAGGTCGCCGAAACCGACAGCACGGTTTCGGCGCCAAACCAAGTCGCAAACACGCAGGTGAAATTCATGTACAGCGGCAGAGACCTGCCGGCGATCATGAAGTCTTTTGAATCTCCCACCAATCGAGACGCGTACAAGCCGATCCCGATCGTCAATGCAAGATAAAGCAGTACGGCGAAGGTGAGCATCAATCCTTTCAGCGTTTACGAAGGGTGACGGGTGACGTCAATCGATTTGGATGGTGCGCGCGACCGGCAGCCCGTTGAATGGGCTGGCGCTGGCGCCTGCATACGCGCCCATGGTGGGCACAAGCAGCAGTTCACCAACTTCGAGTGCTGGCAGGTATTGATCGCGGCTGACCACGTCGCTGGAGTCGCAGGTCGGGCCGGCGATGACGCAGGCTTCGGTGTCGCGTCCCCAAGCGTTTTCGACGATCAGCGGAAAGTCTGCGTGGTCGAATACTTTGCCCGAAAAGCTGCCGTACAAGCCGTCGTCGATGATGTACCACGGGGTTCCCCAGCGAGTGCTCTTGCCGATCACGCGAGTGATCAGTGTCGTGCATTCGGCGCTCAAGCCACGGCCCGGTTCGGCGATTAGTCGGATCGGCAGGTCGCCGAACGATTCACGCAAGCCTTCGGAAACGACCTGGCCGAACGATTCCATGGTAGGAGCGTTTTCGATGTACGGCGCCGGGAAGCCGCCGCCGATGTCTAGGACTTCCAAGTCGAAGCCCAGTTCGGCTGCTTGGTCCCAGAACGCACGAACCGAACGCAGTACCGAACGGTAGTCTTCGGGGTCGGTGCATTGGCTGCCGACGTGGAATGAAAAACCACGAACGTTCAGGCCCAATTCGCGAGCGTGTTGAAGGATTTCCAGGGCGTCTTCGAGTGGCGCACCAAACTTGGACGACAGGTTAATCATGCTGGAATTACCCGAGACAGCCAGCCGCATCAGCAGCGAAGCATCGGGGGTCAGTCGAGCGATTTTTTCCGCTTCGAGAGGGTTGTCGAATACAAACCAGCGGACGCCTGCTTCGTAGCAGCGCAGCAGGTTTTGATCGGTTTTGCAGGGGTGAGTGTGCAGCATTCGGTCCGGGGTGAATCCGGCCGCCAACGCGGCGTCCAGTTCGCCTTCGGAGCAGATGTCGACGAAGGCGTTTTCGGCGCACAGTGTCGAGAGGATGTTCAAGTCGCAGTTCGACTTCGCGGCATAGTACAGGTCCACGCCGGGCAATGCTTGACGCATCGCATGGTAGGTGTCGATCAGTTTAGATTTGGAGACCACCAGCAGTGGTGTCCCATACTCGCAAGCGAGTTGCCGAGCCAAGTCAAAATCAAGAACCGTACGAGCTTCACGAACAAACGCAGCGCGCGCAACACCCTGTAGTTGGATCAAGGGGAATCCCCTCCATTGTTGGTAAAAGAAACGACAATCAAACCAGCCTCAACGGCTGTTGGCCGACCTTTCTTTAGCTGTCATCTAACCGCAATCATGCAGCGACAACGCGTTGACCTTGGGGGATTTTTAGAGCCTTACGGTATGGCGACGTACCGGCATGCGGCGGGCTGATCTCGCTGTGGACCGTCCTGCCTCGGAAGCGTCGCCATCGCTGAAGCTGGCGACACAATCCGTTATTAAAAACCAGTGTCAGTCTTCGACTTTTTCCGTTCTGTTGCAACACCATTTTTCAAAAATGGGGCGACTTAGACACGTGAGCTGTTCAAGGGACTGGCACGCCGAACCGGCAAGAGAAACGATCCATCACGCCAACGAGTTTTCGGCTCCGGTGCCAACCCGTTAGACGTTTCGCAGGCCGCTGGTTAAGCGTCCAAAATCGTTGTTCCGCCTCGCGCGGTATTCAAGCAACAAATTGAAAATCGTCAAGCGGTTTCCCGCCTCAGAAAGCCAACTTTTAACCCCGTGATTCTGGCAGCAACTCCACTGATTCAGTGGCGATGCCCCGGCTGGGGATCAAGCCCCAATCGTAGGCGCCGCCCAGTAGTGGATCTTGTCAAAGATCCGGGCCCTCCAAATACTAGATCTTGTCAAAAATCCGGGCCCTCCAGTAGTGGATCTTGTCAAAGATCCGTCTTGCCCAAGCAGTACTGGATCTTGTCAAAGATCCCTCCGTCACCGTGGCTACCTCACCGACACAAATGAAGCTCGTTTGCGAGCGAGGTTTCACTCTCCTGGCGAGAGTACTTGACACAAAAGGACCCTCAATTCGGGGCCCGAGGTGTACATTTACGGTATTCTTCACGAAAGCTAAAATCGATGGAAGCGAGTGCGGTGAACCGCTAGTGTTTGGATGCAGATCGGCCTCGCTATCCGGGTCAATTGAGGAGAGTGATGCGGTGAGCGAGTTGATTGAAAATGCCCCCCGGCGTGTGAGCACGGGAATTGCAGCGTTGGATGGCATTCTCTATGGCGGACTGGAAGCAGAGCGACTGTATCTGATCGAAGGGAGCCCCGGCACGGGAAAGACGACACTCGGGCTGCAGTACCTGCTGGAGGGGCGAGCCAACGGGGAAAAGGGATTTTATGTCACCCTCTCCGAAACCAAGGAAGAGCTGATCGCGATCGCCCGATCACATGGTTGGTCGCTGGACGGAATCGAGGTTCACGAGCTAGTCGATCCACAAGGTGAGGCTGGTCAAAGTCACTACACAATGTTCGAGCCGGGTGAGATCGAGCTCGGCAACACACTGAGCAGTGTTCAAGAACACATCGAATTGTTTAAGCCGAATCGGCTTGTGTTCGACTCGCTTTCGGAGATGCGTTTACTTTCGCAAGGCGCATTTCGATACCGCCGCCAGATCCTTGCCTTGAAACAGTTCCTGTCGGGCCGAAATTGCACGACGCTTCTCCTCGATGACAAAGCGTCGGGTGAAGACCACCAACTTCAAAGCTTGTCGCACGGCGTCATTCGCCTTGAACAGCATTTGACCGACTACGGGAAGGAACGCCGGTACCTGCGCGTTATCAAATATCGCGGATCGGATTTTGCAGGCGGCGTCCACGATCTTCAGATCACGCGGGGCGGACTGGTCGTCTTTCCGCAGTGGCTTGATAGTGAAACGCAGCCTCTGCCAGATGGAAAACATTTGAGTAGCGGGCTTCCCGCTTTGGACAAGCTGCTGGGCGGCGGCGTCGCCGAAGGTTCGAGTACTTTGTTGCTCGGCCCTGCCGGGGTCGGGAAGTCGAGCATGGGAGTGCAGTTTGCTGTCGAAGCGGCAAAGCGTGGCGATCGTGCCATCCTCTTTGAGTTCGAAGAAAGCGAACACGCATTGCTCAATCGATCCGAAGGGCTGGGGCTGCCTCTAAAAAAATACATCGCCGAAGGATTGATCGAGGTAAATCATTTGCGTCCCGGTGAAGTGACACCGAATGAGTTCGCTTCATTGGTGCGGTCTTCCGTCGAAGTCGACCAAGATCAAAAACGAACATCGGTGGTGATCATCGACAGTTTGAATGGCTATCTGAACGCCATGCCCCACGAGAAATTCTTGGTCGTTCATCTCAACGATATTCTGCACTATCTCGGCCGACGAGGCGTTTGTACGTTTCTTGTTGTGGCGCAGCACGGCATGCTCGGCCGCGCCACTTCGACCCCGGTTGATACCAGCTACTTGGCCGATGCAGTTGTCTTGTTTCGCTACTTCGAGGCTGAAGGTCAAATCCATCGCGCGATCTCGGTCGTCAAAAACCGAACGGCCAGTCACGAACATACGATTCGCGAATTCGCTCTCAGCTCCAAGGGGCTAACGATTGGCGAGCCGCTCACGAAATTCCGCGGCGTCTTTAGCGGTACACCCGAGTTTGTCGGTGCTCATGAAGCACTGATGCCAGCGAAGGGGAATCGCAACGAATGAGTGATGAGTATCCTCTCGAAGAAGCCACCCAACGCGTGGCAATCCTCGCGCCCACCCCGCGTGACGCCGAATTGTGTGGGCAAATCCTGACTGACGCAGGAATCGGTTTCGAACTGTGCGCGAATATGACGAGCTTGTGTGCCGCGATCTCTTCAGGGATCGGAGTCGGCTTGGCGCCTGAAGGGCATCTGAATGACTCCGCTTTGGTAAAGCTTGAAAACGCTTTGCGTGATCAACCAGAGTGGTCCGATTTTCCGCTGCTCGTTCTGCTCGGCAACCACGAACTGTCGTCAGAACGCGTCGACCGTCTGCTTTCTCTGGGCAACGTCACCTTGGTGCCCAGCCCGATACGGATCGCAGTTTTCGTCAGCAAGTTGAAAGCGAGATTACGAGATCGTCAGCGTCAAGTCGCCGTGCGCAACTTGCTTTTGGAACGCCGCCAAGCGGCCGATGCAGCTGAGGTCGATTCACGCAGACTTCGAATGGCACTGCAAGCCGGAGAGATGGGGATCTGGGAGTGGAGTCCGCAGGGGCTCTACTGGTCTCCGCGGTTTTATGAACTGTACGGATTCGACTCGGCAGTGACGCCTGATCCCGAGCGTTGCTTCGAACGGGTGCACCCCGACGACCGGGACGAGCTTATCGAGCAATGGACGAAATCGATCACCGAAGCGACCGACCTGGATATCGAGTTTCGGATTTATCATCCGACGCTTGGGCTGCGTTGGCTTTCCGCCGCCGGCGAACCGCTCAGTAGTACGTCCGGCAAAGTGGTGCGAAATACGGGGGTCATCTGGGACGTCACTGAACGACATGAGATAGAAGCATCGCTCCGCGAAGCGCGAGAACTTGCCGAATCAGCGAACCGTTCCAAAAGTGAATTTCTTGCCAACATGAGCCATGAAATTCGTACTCCCATGACCGCGATCCTCGGTTACGTCGACTTGCTCCGCGAAAGCTCCGGGGGTAGCGAGACAAATGACTATATCGAAACGATCCGGCGGAACGGTTTTTACCTGTTGGATATTATCAACGACATCTTGGACTTGTCGAAGATCGAAGCAGAGAGAGTGGAATTGGTGTCTGAGCCGTTCTCGCCACTGCAACTCGTCGAGGATGTTCGAAACATGATGTCGGTTCGTGCGTCGGACAACGGGATTCGATTTGTTGTCGAGTGTCACGATGGTATCCCGGGGACGGTCTTCGCCGATCAAAAACGTCTCAAACAGATTCTGATTAACCTCGTCGGAAACGCGATCAAGTTTACCGATCAAGGTGCCGTAACGCTCTCGACGCAGTATGAGGCAGCGACGAACCTGATTAGTTTTCAAGTAACCGACACCGGTATTGGGATGACAGAACGCCAGATCAAGCGGCTGTTCCAGCCATTCACGCAGGTGGACGCGTCGGATTCACGACGGCATGAAGGCACCGGGCTTGGCTTGGCGATTTCAAAGCGTTTGGCCAATATCATGGGCGGCAATATCACCGTCGAAAGTGAATCCGGCGTCGGCAGTTGCTTTACCGCTTCGATCGATGCTGGAAATGTGAAGACTGGCGAAATGGTCGTCGCCGTCGCAAGTCCTGAGCAACAACAATCAGCAGCACCTGATGAAAACACGCCGCTGGACTGCAGCGTGTTGGTGGTCGACGACCGTCGCGATATTCGATTCCTCGCAACGCGTCTGTTAAGTAAGGCTGGCGCGAGAATCACAGAGGCTGATGACGGCCAAGAGGCCGTTGAGATCGTACAGGAGATGATTCGAAACGATCGCGTCGTGGACCTGATTTTGCTCGACATGCAAATGCCTCGGTTAGACGGCTACCGAACGACCGAGCAATTGCGGCGACTCGGTTTTCAAGGTCCTATCGTGGCTTTGACGGCCGACGCGATGAAGGACGATATGAAGCGTTGCCTCGAATGTGGTTGTAACGACTACCTCAGCAAACCAATCGACAAAACCGCCCTCGTCTCCTGCGTCAGACGCCATACAACAAGGTAGTGGATCTCGTCAAAGATCCTCCCAGCACCACAACAAGGTAGTGGATCTTGTCGAAGATCCTCCCAGCACCACGATCCCAAGCGGTAATGGATCTTGTCAAAGATCCGGCTTGTCAGTCCGCACCGAAATCGCAAACACCGTCGACCAACCGTTGGCGAAACTCCGATTTCATGAACTGAATGAAGGAGAGACCGAGACAGTATTCCTGGCGATGGTGGATCGAGTGGGCAACAGGTAGCATCGCGACAAGTTTTTGCGGGGCATGCCGGTGGTTTGTGGTCAATCAAGCATCACTGATGCGGATTGAGAATCCTGTCGATCGTCTTTGTTGAAAGTCTCGAATCCTCGTCAGATCGAACGGCCCTAAGCGATGGCGAACTGTTGACTGTCGTTTTGTCGCGGCCAGGTAACGCAAGTTCGAGGACAGTAACGAGATCCCAGTAGTTCATTGAGGCAGCGTCTCCCCATCGCGCGACTGCAAACGGGGAACGACTGCAAAACTGACCGCTGGGGCGAGATGTTCGATTTCCAATAGTGCGTCTAGTGCACCCTTTAGTATCAGCAAGTTGATTGCGTTGACGCCTGGGGAATCGTCTGCCGGTTCGCACTCAAAAATGCGGATGTATGCCTCGATCACGCGATCCAAGTAGACGCTCGCGATCGTCGGATTCTCAAGTTCGGATTCGGCGAATTTGTCTTTGTAGACACGACCGGGTATCCCGTTGGTTTCGGCGTTTTCGCCGTGATGCGCACGACGTTCTCCCATCGAGTCGCGAAGTGGGACAGGCAACAATGCAAGATCGAGTTTCTGTTGAAATCCCTGCGAGACTTCTATTCGTTTTTGAAATGCGTCGGTCAGTTATTTGTTCATCTCAACCGCTTGAATGCCCTCAACGAGCTGAAATAGTGGGCTGTCCTTTGTCACTGGCCCTTTCAATGCGATCTTGATCCGTTCCCGAAGAGACGCTTGGAGTTGCCCGCATACTTCTTCATCAAATCGGCCATCGGACAGGTCATAGCCGATGGCTCAGATCGACCTTTGACCAAATGGCATATCGCCAATACAAGTTTGCATGTTCACTCGAAAGCTGGCATGTGGTTTTGTCGAGTCAATTGTATGGGAAGGGGCGGGCATGATACGATTCGCAAGTGAAGTGATACGTCAGGCCGATTTGAAATGGAGTTCTAGACACGCTCGATCATTGCAGACCACTGATTCGTTTCGGCGGGAGCACTATGATTGGCCTTAGCCGGACCTGATGGTAGCGAATAAGAAGCGACAGAGTGGAGTTGGCGGACCACGGCGGATTCATGGAGGATCAACTGGCCCAAATGCGACGTATTTAGCGAATTACGATTTCACGAAGTTCCAGGCCGACTATGTCAATTGTTGAAAACCAGTTTTATGCCATCGCGTCGGTTCTGACCTGCATTGCGATCTTTCTGTGGGGACTTCGATGTTGGTTGTTCCTTCGTGTCACGGCGCCGTCGCCCAAGGTATTCATCTCGTATCGTAGAGATGATTCACGTGCCGATTCGAATGCATTGTGGCGATCACTCGCCGGAGACTTCGGTGAATCCGCCGTTTTTCTTGATACCAACACCATTGAACCAGGTGCCGAATTTCCGAAGGAAATCGATTACCGGCTTCGGGAATCAGATGTTGTCTTGGTCGTTATTGGACCGGTCTGGGAGTCGATCGCAAATGATCAGCGGCGACCACGCATCATGGCTGAAGACGACTGGGTTCGGCGTGAGGTAGAACTCGCAATGGAGTATGCAAAGCACGTGATTCCGGTCACACTCGGCACGCGAGCGATGCCGATCGAGAGCGATCTTCCCGCCGGGCTACACCCAATGCTTTTGCGTAATGCGACACCATTGAGATCCGATCGCGATTTCACCACCGATGTTGCGCGGATCCGTAGAGAGTGCTGTAAGTATTCGCGTTCCACTCCCGAAACGCGATATCTGATCGGAAGCGATGTGGCGGCACTGGTTGCGGGATTGGGCCTGATTTGGGTGACTTCCGTGTATGCCAAACAGTCCAGTGATCGTCAAATGTTCGACAGCGATACAATTGCCACAGAACGGCAAGAAGCAATTGGTAATTCGGAGGAACAACTACGAAAAGAAATCAGACAAACGGACAAGAAAAATAGGGAAGACATCGAGGAACAGGTTGAAGCGTCGAAGCGAGTTTTGCCAAGTTCGCTGACTGAACTTCACAAGGCACTTTTGTCCAGTGAGGCATCTGGTACCGCTGTTCTCGAAAAGGCTGAGATTATTGGGGCAATCGCAACGACAACGTTGACATTCAACAAGCTCTCCAATAGTGGTAGCTGGCGATTCGAAGAAACGGGCGTCGACGATTCGCCGAATATCAATCTCTACCCTCCGGAAAATAGCTCCCCAGCACTTGATGAAGCGGTCAAGTCGAAACAGCCGTTACGTGTTCGACTCCAAGTCATCCAATGGAGCGGCAGCAGCGGATTCATCGGTAAGATTATTTATATTGTTCCCGCTCAGAACTGATCGTTCATCAAAGATTGAAACGACGCCCAACACCGACTTTCGCATTTTTAGTAGACAGTGGTTGCGAATCGCCTGGGTGGCGAGCAAACCGAATGGTTGACTTACCCGGTCACGCCCGATCCATCTGACTCGCCTTTGGGCAGCTTTTTCAGCTGTTCATCGTGGTCATCAATCGAGTCTTGTTGGATGTTGTTGACGTCCACCGTTTCTGCGATTTGGCGGAACAGTACACGAAAGGCTTCTTTTGCGGATTCGCTGGTCGACGCCGGCAATCTAATTTTCATGGTCTTCTTCGTTCCATTGACCACGAACTCGATCGTCTCAACAACGAACTCTTTGGCAACGCTTCTGCTGCCTCCTGCCGGGACTTTCACCTGATAGCTCTTTTCGACTTCTTCGGTGTATGGTACCTGGACTTCGTATGTTTCTTCCCTTGTTTCCATGACGGGGACTTGGACGGTGTACTCCCGCTCTTCGGTCGTCGTATAGGGAACTTGTCTGGTGACTTGGTAAGTGGAACCGTCCGGCCTGCGATAGGTTTTCTGTTCGGTCCTGTACTTTGTGACTTCGACGGTGCGGGTCCGTGTTTGAGGCACATACTTGGTCACATTCACCGAACGTGTTTTGGTTTCCGTTCGATACTTTGTAACCTGTTCGATACGGATCCGATTTTCGGTTCGGTATTGCGTAGGCAGGCTTGCCGTAGCGTTTGGCGAGCAGATGGGCGACTGAGCGACGACACCGCAGCGGTTGTTGATGGCCGAACTTGCGGTCACTTGGCGGGACATGCAAGGTGACGTAACTCCGACTGGACAGACCACGGGTGTCACCCGACAGCAGCGGCGTTTCCCAAAACTGGCGCCCTCCGCGTCAGAAATTCCCGCAAATCCCAAGATGGTAGATACCAGCAGAACGGTTCCTCGGCACAGCATCGCATCGCCCCTAAAGTTGAAGACTCTAAGCCGCAAACTCTTGAACGGGGGGTGAGTGTAGCTAACACTGGAAGGGAGGTCAAATACTTCCGTTTAGGGTCATTGTGATGTTTCGAGCCAGTATGTTTTCTTGCGCCTTGGCGATCGGTTTGGGAGGCCTATTCGATGCTGCGAATCCTGCTGTTGCAGTGTCACCGCAGGGAGCTGCAAAGGTCGACCCCGCGCGCGATACCTCTGAACGCGGTGCTGTGGGAGTCGGAGATCTGGTTGTCGCACGCCAAGACGTTGCATTGCGGTTTGAGAATAAAACCGTTGATCATGTTCAGGCGGGGCAGGTGCTACGCGTGCTTGCGATCAGCGAAGATAGGTATTGGGTCAGTCGAGGGCTTCCTGGTTGGGTTTCGGCGAAGTCGATGATTGAGCTCGAACACGCCGAATCGTTCTTCGAATCTCGAATTGGGAGGGGCGGGGATTCTGCGGATTACTTTGCGCGCGGTGCAGTTCGGGTCGCAGTGGGCAAGGCTGAAGAAGGGGTGAGCGACTTGCGCAAGGCCATTGAAATATCTGGGGATCGTCCGGGATATCTAGAACAGCTCGGTTTCGCGCAACTCGCGACGAGAGAGCACCAATCTGCATCCGTGACTTTTTCCAAAGCGATTCAAAATGATCCGAAGTCCGCATCGGCGTGGATGGGGCGAGGCTTGTTTCACTATCAAGCTGGCCGACATCAGGAATCCTACCAGGATTTTTACAAGGCTCACCAATTGGTTCCCGACCACGCATTTCCAAGGAAGTATCTTGGTGTGATATTGCATGATCGCGGACAACTCGTCGAAGCCCGCACGCAGCTTGAAAAGGCGGTCAAGCTTGATGCCTTTGACGCGTTTTCACACAAGGCATTGGGGCGCTTGATTTTTGAGCAGGGTGACCTTCCCGAAGCTTTGAACGAATTTAGCATCGCATTGAACCTTGCTCCTTCAGATGTCGAGGCATTGACCGGGCGTGGTGTGACACGACACGCTATTGGTAAGGAGTTGTCTGGCGCGGCGAAGGATTTTCAAGAAGCACTTCGTTTGCTTGATCCTGCCGAGCACGAAGCGTTTTTGTGGAGCAACCTGGGGCAGGCCCAGTTCGAACTGGGGGATTTTACCAACGCTCGGGCATCACTTGAAAATGCGATCCGGTTAGATCCGAAATTCGCCGAGGCGCGAAGTCATTTGGCATACCTATTGGCGGTGCAGCAACCGAGCGTTTCCGATGACTTGAACGAAGCGAAGCAGCACCTTCGTGTCGTATTTGCAGGTCAAGACGCGAAGACGTTTTGGGATTACCGTGCTCTCGCTGCGGTCAATGCTGCATATGGTGACTTCGTGCGTGCGGCCCGCTTTCAGCGATTGGGCGAAGATTCTCTCAAAAGTCATGGGCCGATGAGATTTGTAGAGGCCTCTGCGGAAACTCGCAAAATTTATGAGCGAAAAGCGAAAGGTTAGTTCGCCGATCCGCCATCGATAACAGATGCTTGGCCCACAACCGGCGACTCATCCGCACTTGCCATTTAATGAGAAGTCGCAAGTTTCAAATTCAACAAGGCATCACGCGTTGCTAAGATGAGAATCGGATGTTTCAGGCATGATTGATGAGAGTTAAAAACATGGCGAAGCTCTGCCGGATCGATATAAACACTTTTCAAATGCTGGCGATCCTTTTTTTACTCATAGGCAGTGGGATCAGCAGTGGAATCAATGGCATGTCTCAGGAATTCGTTACGACTCGTTTCATGGATGCCGACGACGCGGAAACCGCCATTGGCATGATTCGAAACGAAGGTAAAGTCGTAGTCACGTTCTGTGGCTACTCGGGACTTGGATACCAGAATCCTAAACGCCTGAATCGGATCGCCGAACAAGTGTTGGCTTCGCTGGATCCGAAGCGGACGATCGTGAACGTTGGCGGAACGGCGGTGGGAATCGGGCAAGTCTACGACGTGGCGAAAAAAATGGGATTCCGGACGACTGGCGTGGTCTCGATCCTCGCAAAGCAATATCCAGATGGGATTTCAAAAAATGTCGACTTGGTCGTTTATGTAAAAGACGACACGTGGGGTGGACTGATAAAAGACGGTGAGTTGTCCGAGACATCCAAAGCGGTCGTCGAATGCAGCGACTCTCTAATTGGGATCGGAGGCGGCGCGGTGGCGGGCGAAGAACTTAGTGAGGCACTGCGCTGCGGCAAACCGGTTCGCTTTTTCACCGCCGAAATGAATCATGCAAACGCAATCAAAAAAGCTGAGCGCAAAAGCCAGCCGGTTCCGACTGACTTTCGCGGTGAAGCACATCGGGCAATGGAAGCGAATCAGCACCTCAAGATTGAACACGATTGAACGCATCTGACCGATTGCGGCGGAACGCACATGCAGAGGAATTTGAATGAGTAGCCAGCAGGACCGTCCCTCAAGCGACAGTCGTCTTAGGAACATGGACACGACGGTCGTCGCACTTCCATTGCTTGAGAAGGTGAGTGAGGGCGGAACGCAAAAGCACCCGGTGATTATCGAAGTCAACCTGTTGAGCTCGATGGGCGGTGAACGAACCAAGGAGAGGGTGACTGAACTTGTGAAGAGCATCAGCGGTGCGAGTGCGGTCAATGAGCAACTCAGCGTCGATTCAGAGCAATACGTGTTTGCCAATTTGAGCTCCAAGGAAATTCAGCGGCTATGCGTTTTGAATGAACGAGGGCGGGATGGTCGCTCTGACGTTGAGTCGCGGAAGTTGCGGCCAATTTACAAAATTTGGCCCGACTTCGACGTCGAAATGCAACTCAGTGAATCGGTCAGTACCGTCAAGGCCGATGCGGCGAGGGTTGCGTTCGCTGCCTCGGGGCGCGGGATCGTTTGGGCGGTGATCGATTCTGGTATCCAAGGCAAACACCCTCACTTTCGACATCACCAAAATCTTCAATTACCTTCCCCGTTGGCTCATTGGGACTTTACGTCTGACGAACCTCGTGAGATTCGCAACCCTTACGATTTGTCAGACCCCGCCGGTCACGGGACGCACGTTGCGGGGATCATCGCAGGTGAGAATAAGAGCGAAAGCAGTCCGTTACGTGCCCGCGTCTTTACACGTGACGGTGTCGGCGATCCAACGATCGAAACGTTGAATCTGTCAGAAATCCGAGGCGTCGCACCCGAATGCAAATTAGTTAGCCTTCGCGTTACCGATGGCGAAGGGCGAACTCGTGCAAGTCGAATTCTTGCCGCCCTCGCATTGATTCGCCGAATCAATGGGGACGGACGGTTGGCGAGAATCCATGGCGTAAACATCAGCCTGGGGCATTCGTTTGAGCCGGAATGGTTTGCCTGTGGCCAGAGCCCGCTTTGCGTGGAAGTCGATCGGCTCGTGCGTTCAGGGACGGTGGTCGTGGTTGCAGCGGGAAACGGTGGCTTCGGAACCGTCAACTCCAAGTTCAAAGAGCATATGCAAGCTGGCCTGCATTCGACGTTGCTTGATCCGGCCAACGCAAGAATGGCGATAACTGTTGGGTCGACGCATCGAAACATGCCACATATCTATGGCGTTTCGTACTTTTCAGCCAAGGGGCCAACAGGTGATGGGCGACTCAAACCCGATCTAGTTGCGCCAGGAGAAAAAATTATCTCGTGTTCTTCAAATGCGTGCGATGACGGCTGTGAGTATGTTGAAAGCAGCGGAACCAGTATGGCCGCACCTCATGTGTCGGGCTGTATCGCAGGATTCCTTTCTATCCGTCGCGAATTCAAAAACCAGCCGGAGCGAATTAAAGAAATCTTCATGGAAACAGCGACAGATCTGGGCCGCGAACGTTATTTCCAAGGCAGCGGCTTGATCGATTTGATGCGCGCGATTCAGTCAGTATGACAATCAGCCAATCGCGTTTCTTACTGGGGTCGATTCGCCAATGTTTTCTACGAAGTGAACTGGTTGAAAACAGTTGCGTTGAAAACTAGAGTGGTGCGTGCTACCCGATCGAATGGGGGCCCGGTGCGAGACGATGCCGGTATGGACTGTCGAGTGGAAGCTCGGCTGTGTGTTTTCTTCGTTGGAAGATTTCAGCCAGAGCGCGAACCAAAATGGCATTTGATTGCGATCGTCTTGCAAGTGGGGTCAGCGATAAGCAATTCTTGAGTCAGCTATCGGCGGCTCTCGATCGTTTTGACCGACAAGCAGTTTCCGATCTCTGTCGGGGCCTAGTTGAGAAACTCCACTCGCGTGCGACTCGACCCGATTCGGACGATTCTGCAAAGATTCTATCTGAGCTGCGACGCAAACGGCATTTCACCGAAATGTGTCTTGTGGGCGATGCGTTAATGGCGGCCCACGAAAACGCCCCGCAGGTCAAACGGCAATACATTCAAGGATTGATCGATCAGGGGGAATTGTCGGCGGGCTTAGCCGTCGCGGAGCAGTTACTCGCCGATCCAGCAGCCGCAAGTGAACATCTTGAAATACAAGGACTGATCGGCCGAGTTCACAAGCAGCGTTTCGTCAATACCGAGGATCCCATCTGGTTGGACGAGTCGATCCGTTCCTACCTTCCGGTCTATCAACAATTACCGGAAAGTCACTTGTGGCACGGAATCAACGCGGCCGCATTGCTGCATCGCGCGAGTGGTTTGATCGAGACGCTTGCGTATCCGACAGCGGATGTCCTCGGGAAAAGGATCTTGCGAATCATCGAAGCGAGAGATGCCGCCGGTAAGGTCAATGTTTGGGACTTGGCAACGGGGATGGAGGCCTCGCTGGCGGTTGCAAATACCGAGGGTGCACTGCAATGGGCTCGTCGGTATGTGGCATCGGAGCAGACCGACGCATTCGAGCTCGCCAGTACGCTGCGGCAGATGAAAGAGATCTGGCAGCTCAATAAGGACAGCGAACCCGGGAATCTTCTCCTGCCGCTGTTGGAAGCGGAGCTATTGAAGCGACTTGGCGGCGAGGTATTGATCCAGGATGGCAAGTTCGAGTCCAAGAAAGCGAACGAGCTTGCCAGGAACAATCAACTGGAAAAAGTCTTTGGTCAAGATTCCTATCGAACCTGGCAATGGTACGTGACGGGGCTTGAGCGTGGTCAGGCAGTGGCCAGGATCGAAACGGCAACGGCGAAAGGTGTTGGCACTGGCTTTTTGGTCAACGAAAATGAATTCTTTGGAATCGGCAGCCGGACCTTGTTGCTGACGAATGCTCACGTTCTTGATCTCCATGGCGATCATGGGGCACTCACGCCTGAGCAAGCTTATCTAAAGTTTGAGGCTTCCTCTGGTCCGGCTGGTATTCGGAATCGAATTGGTGAAATCATTGCGACTTCGCCTCCGGAAGAACTTGACTTTACGATCGCGTCGGTAACGGGAACGTTGCCCAGCGTTTCGCCATTTCCGGTCTCGCCAGTCACTCCTTCTCCGGAGCAATCAAGGCGGCTCTACGCAATTGGACACCCGCTCGGCGGCGGTCTTTCGGTCTCATTGCACGACAACTTATTGATCGACTTCGCCGCTCCCTTTTTGCATTATCGAACACCGACCGATCCCGGGAGTTCGGGAAGCCCGATCTGCGATTCTGATTGGGAACTTGTCGCAATTCATCATGCAGGAAGTTCGCAAATGCAGCGATTGCATGGCGATGGGTGCTATGAGGCGAACGAAGGGATCTGGATCAAATCGATCCAACGTTTTCTTCAAGGTCAGCCACCCGTCGTCGTGCCTCCCGTCCTGTCTGAAACGTCTCGGGCAGCTCTTCAGTCGGTGACCCGGACGCCACTCCGGAAGTCGCATCTATCGTATCAGCCAGTCACAACGATGAGCGATACATTCAACTCATCTTTACGTCCTCAATTCCAACGAGAGAGTCCAGTGTCCAAGTTCGACAAGCAATCGAGGCTACATCAGTACTCCAAGCAGATCGTGTCGGAAGGTCGAATGGAGGATCTGAAGACCGAGATCCCACAGATGGTCGCCGCGACGGAATCAATCGGGTTTGAATCGGCTGGAGGATTTGGTTATCGGCAACCGCGCCCCGAAGATGCCGAACGCGCGATCGAACGTATCCAAAGAGGTGAGTCGCTCAACGAGGCTGAAATGTTTGCGATGGAAGCGATTGTGCTGCCTCGTGAACGGCCGGTCGTGTTTGTTCAAAACAATTCATTTATGACGCCAGAGAATCCTTGGGGACATTACAGTCAATCGGAATACAAGGTGCCGCTCTGCTCGGCAATCCACTCGATCGGACGAGTTGAGCTTCCCAACAATCGCTTGATCCCATTCGGCGGAACCGCTTTTGTCGTTGGACACAACCTGTTGATGACGAACCGGCACGTTGCGGAACTGTTTGCGACAGGACTCGGAAACCTCGTGCATTTTCTCACCGGGCAGACGGCGGGTTGGGACTATCTTCGTGAAAAAGGTTCTCCCGAAGGCGACCAAACGGTGCTGGAAGTCCGTGACATCCGGATGATCCATCCCTACTGGGACATGGCGTTGTTGGAAGTGGCTGGGCTTCAGCCTTCACAGGGACCGCTGACTCTCGCGGCAACACCTCCGGAAGGCTTGTACGGAAGCGATGTCGCGGTGATCGGCTATCCCGCCAAGGATTGGCGAAACGATTCCGAATTGCAGGACAGCATCTTCAAACGTGTTTACAACGTCAAACGCTTGCAGCCCGGCAAGATCGTTGCTCGCGAGGCGATTAACAGTTTCGGAAATAGTGTTTCAGCCATGACGCACGATAGCTCGACGTTGGGTGGAAATTCCGGTTCTGCTGTCGTTGATGCCCGATCGGGGAAGGTAGTAGGACTGCACTTTGCGGGAATTTACTTGCATGCCAACTACTGCGTTCCTTCGTATGAGCTCGCCCGCGATCCTCGCGTTGTCGACGCCGGAGTAAAGTTCGACGCGGCCGCGCCGGAGAACGCAGCACTTGATAAATATTGGGCCGGGCATGAAGGGTCGCAAACGACTAGACAGACTTATGCCACGAATTCACCCTACCGCAATGAGCCTAAACCGTCTCAGACGGGCGAATTCACAGTTCGTTTTGGTAGCACGCAGTTCTCAATTCCATTCAATCTGTCATCGGTGTCCGGGCAGGAGTCGGCAGCGGTCAACGTTTCTGTCGACCCACTGGAAGCGACCAAACCGCCGGTCATTTTCCCAAGGTTGGATAAACGAAACGGTTATGATCCAGGCTTTCTGGGACGCAACGTCGACGAAGTCCCACTTCCAGAATTGACCGACGAGGGAAAGAAGATCGTCGCACGACTCGATAGTGGGGACCACGTGCTGAAGTACCATCACTTCTCGGTCGTGATGCACAAAATTCGTCGCCTCGCTCTATTCACCGCCGCGAATGTCGACTGGCGTGACCGAATGCGAAAGATCAATGGGCGGAAACCAACGCGTCGTGAACTCAACGGTTTCGGTGAGCATGATCGGGAACTGTGGGTCACCGACGATCGTATCCCTGAAGCTCATCAATTGCCCGACGTGTTTTTCACCAAGGACGGCGGTGCCTTCGATCGTGGACACCTTGTCAGACGCGACGACGTCACTTGGGGGAAAAGTTTTGAGTCGATGCAAAAGGGCAATGGCGATACGTTTCACACGACCAACTGCTCACCACAAGTTGCCGGCTTCAATCAGTCATCGCGCGGTCGCGACAATTGGGGCGATTTGGAAAATATGGTGCAGCGACATACCGGCACCGAACGTGTCATCGTCATGTCAGGCCCTGTGTTAGACGAAGACGACTTGCGGTTCCAAGGACGGGACAAACGTGGGGACGTCTTGGTCCAAATTCCAGGCCGGTTTTGGAAAATCATCGTTGCCGAAGGTGACGACGGCCCGGAAGCCTTCGGGTTTGTTCTCGAACAAGACCTGTCGAACGTCGATTTGGAATTCACTGTTCCAGCAAACTGGCGCTGTTACATGAAGAGTATCAGCGAGATCGAAGAACTGCTGTTCGGACTGGCCACACTCGACTGGTTAAAGAAACACGACAAGTTCGAATCAAATCGAGGTCGTCGAATGGCTTCACGCGTGAAGTAAATCACGGTCGTGAAAGCCGTTTCACCTGTGACGCTGATCACAGCGCAATCTCGTGCAGCCTGGCAAAGTAGCCCCATCGCCGTTCAATCGAACGGCAACTGAATTGATCAGCTTCTCTGGAACGGACTGATCGATCGACACTCGCAAGTCATCACGCGGAAGCGTGGATGGCGGATACGTGGTCCGCTCGCCGCGTGCGAACGTCAATGATTCAACGCTACGGCGAAATTCGATCGATCGGATACCGTGACTTTCTGGCAATCGTTTGCCAAAGGCCTCACACATCCTTGCCGGCGGCAACGCCGCGGGAATACTTCTGTCAACTTTCTAATGGAGAGAGAAATGGGTGACCAAGACTACATTGATGCGGAAGCGAGTTGGGCAAAGTTCGAAATCCCAGTGAAGGGACTCAAAGCCGAGAGTAAACTTCGTGGCGAAACGGATCCTGTAAGAGTCAGCAAGGATGGGATGAAAGTTCCACCACTGTTTGAGCTAGGGACTGAATTTGTCCAGCCGATTGCTGGGGATGATGCTGGATTGGCAGAGGCATTTGCGTTTCCGGGAAATCTCCATGAAACGGTCAGCGTAGAGCGGCCGATGCGTGTTGAAATATCTCCTCACCCTGATCGTGTTCTCAATGCAAAAGCAATCGTTCCCGTACTGACCGACGGCGAATTTTTTTACCTCGCTGGACCGCCCGTAGATCAGGGCGAACACACCGAGTTCCGCCAAGGGAAGGTCACCTACTCGCTCAATATCACACAAATCCCAGACGTCGAAGCCGCACCCCCAAGCCAAGAGGTTGAGGCGAGGATTTCTGGTTTTCGATCACTGAAATTGGGCTTTTTCAAAATTGTCGGCATTCCAACTTCGTTGACCGGTTTGCGTTACCCGGAATTGAAACGTGGGCGTGTTGAATACCGATCGATCAAGGAAAATGAACTCGCGACAGGCCGCGTTGCAATGCTTGTTCACGGCTTTCTGTCTGAAACGTCTTGGCTCGCTTCCGCTCTAAAAAAACTGCTGATGGATTCAGGCTATGAGCATGTTGTGACTTTCGACTATGAAACCATCACGACAGAGATCAACGAAACATCGATGGATCTTGTGACCGCACTACAGCGTGCCGGTGTGCAAGCCAACTCGCAACGGATCGATGTGATTGCCCACAGTATGGGCAGCCTTGTCTCTCGCAGTCTCGTCTCTTCACAAAGTCAGTTGCCAGGAGCAATTCGCCGCATTTTGCTGATGGGGCCGCCCAATGCGGGAACGCCGATCGCTTACTCGGTCGACGGCGCGGTCCGACTGGTGAGTGCTCTGATCAATCTTAAGTTGGGGCCCGTACCTGTTGGACCTGTTCTGCGATTCTTGGCTGATTGGGTGGATAACGGACTTGATGACCTGCAACCGAATTCAAAATTCATCACCAAGTTGAATACTGGATTGGAAAATCAGACGACACCCATCACCGTCGTCGCTGGGAATGCTACAGCACGTACTGATTTGCATCCACTGATAACGCGAATTCTCGGCAAGACCGCGAAGGCGTTTTATGGCGGTGAGAACGACTTGGTAGTTCCAGTGGAGAGTATGACTGCGATCGCCAATCTCGCCGGCGACTCCGTTACAGTCGTCTCTTCCGACAGTAATCATTTCAGCTATCTCAATCCAGACTCCGACTCATTGCCTGTCGTAGAGGAATGGATCCGCCAAGGAGACAAAAATGCCTGACCCAAAACGGATAAAAAGCACAGACTTCATCATTTGCGAAGCAAGTGACTCCTACGAAAATATCATCGATCGTCTGGAAAACAGTGCGGCAACGTGGGTGTTGCTTTCGAACGATTCATTTTCAACACGAAATTTCAGCATTGTTGCGCGTGCGAAATTACTTGATTTGCTGCGGAGATTCGTTGACGGGGATTTCTCGAAGACCGTTGGGCAGCTTTTGGATTTGCGGGAAGCCGATTCGAACCCACAACTTGTTGACGGAAAAATCCGATTCGCTGGCCGCCACTCAATGAGTTTCGATGGGCGATTTGCCAATGGCGTCGTCAGTGTCCGAGATGAAGTGCCCGATGCAATTCAGTTTCCTCCGGTCGCACATGCCGGGCCGAGAAGCGGATCTGAAGGGGCACTGGAGAGCATCCAAGGTCCTACGCCGATGGACTCTCTCGTCAGTTGCGATTTAGGTGCATCGTTCCCAGATGAAATCGTTGCTGGTCAATCGGAAACCCTGGAAGTCTGCCTGTCAGCGGAAGGTGCTTTTCTAGAGGGAGCGACAACGAAAACGGAATTGTCGCCAAATGAAAAGGTAATTGTTCAAGTTAAGGTCTCACGCAACCTTGTGCTTGATGAACCTGATCTCGAGAAACAAGAGATCGATGTACCTACCAACCCAAACAATCCGAAATGTCTTGCCTACGACATTACGGCATTACCACTTTCTGAGCAAAACCCTGCGGGGCAAGGGCGAATCAACGTTCGACTCTTTCAGCCATCGAGTGGGGCGGAAATTCGAGGTAGCCTAAAGCTCCATCCGGACGTGGTGTCTGTACCAACGGGCAATACTTCATTGCTGAATGTAGCCGGATCGACTTTACCTCCGAGTCGATTTGATGAACCGGATATCACGATCTTCATCGAAGAACGTGCCGTGGAGAGCGAGCTTGAAATCCAATTCAGCTACAGTGATTCGACCCACCTAAACGCCCCCCTGGGATACAAACGCATCAAGTCCGTCGCGGCAGATTACTTCAAGGAGCAGTTTCGGGCCATCGAGGAATCCAATCTTCTTGACGACGCAGATGCGATGGTGCTGGACAATCGATTGAGGAGCAAAGGAGTCGAATTCAGCAAAGACCTCCTCTCAGCTGAAATGCGATCGCTTTTAAACGAACGTGGTGATGAAATCCAAACGATTCAAGTCATTACCGGTACTCACCATATTCCATGGGAGATGGTTAGCGTTCCATCAGGAAACTTGGGTGATCGCACGTTGTTGGCCGAGCGTTTTGCCGTAACGCGATGGACCGAAGGGGTGCGGCCACCTGAAGCGATCAATGTGAAGGAAATACTTTACTGTGCTCCAATCTATGAAGAGTCGCGTCAACTGAAGTATGTCGATGACGAAATCGCAATGATCAAGTCGTTGACGAAATTCGGTTGTAAGCCACAAGAGATCACTCCTGCGCATACACAGCCCGTGATCGCATCCCTGGGACGCAAGGATCCTGGGATCGGGCTTTTCCATTTCATGGGGCACGCCAATGCTGCCGGGCGAACTTTTGGTGAGCCGGTGCTCCAGCTGGAAACCGAAAAGAACGTGCAATATGGCAGCTATACAAAAGACAAAGTGCACCGCTTGCTTCCGACAGACGTCGCGTCTCTCGGATCTGTGTGGGCAACTGAGCGACCGTTTATCTTTTTGAATGCGTGCCAGACGGGGCAGGCAACGCAATCACTAACGGGCTACAAGGCATGGGCTTCGGCACTGCAAAATGCAAATGCCGGAGCGATCATTTGCACGCTGTGGTCGGTGCGAGACAATGCCGCACATCTGTTTTCCGAGACCTTGTATCGCGAGCTATTGCAAAATAAAAAGAAACTGGGTGAGAGCGTGCTGCTTGCCCGCCAAGCGGTCGCCAAGACAAACGATCCTTCCTGGTTGGCCTATGTGGTGTACGGTCACCCGAACACCCGATGCGTGGTCGAGTAGCTAGGCGACGAAGATGGGATGATTCGCATCGGCGATGAATGCGTTCACCTTCATTATCAGGCGTTGGGGGATATCCACTTGGGCCCGACGAAGCGATTGTGATGCGAGTTGCTGTGCAAGAGAGTGCTGAGAGAGTTTTCTTGCGATTTCGGCATGGATCGCCGATACGAATCCACCGTCGAGACTTTGCTTTGCCGCTTCGATTTCCGCCTCCGCTTCGTCAACGCGATCCAACAGCGCGAGCGCTAATGCTCGTCCGGCTCGACAAAACGCAAGTTCTTGAATCGATGTGTATGCCAAGACCTTCGATCGAAATTCAAGTGGAATCTCTTCTTCGACCTGAAATACTCTTGCAAGGGCGAGCATTCGGTCAAAGTCAACGAGGCCTTCTAACGGATTCCCACCTTCGGTGAGAGCAAAGCCTCGCTTGACTAGCATGTCACTTTCTAGTCCAGCTATGGTCATGGAGTTGGTGAAGTCCTGTGCGGCTCCAACGAAGTCGCCAGCGCACCACTTCGCGGTGCCGCGGCACTTCCAAAAACCTTCTTCCATGGGGGCGGCGGTGATTGCTGCGTCCATTTTGCCGATGCAAGAATCGTATTCGCAGTTCATCAGCGCAGTGATTCCAGCATCTAGCAGTGGGGTGCAGAACTCGTGCATGCGGATTCGCAGACCGTTTTGCACTTCGTGAACGTAAGCGTGACTGGGGATGAGCGACGCGGCTTCTTGAAGTTTCGATTCGCACTTCACGAACTGCTTCTCCTCCAGGTAAACCTTGGCCTGTTCGGTGATCGCGGGAACGAAGTGGGGACAGAGTTCAGCCACTTGCTCGAAGAGTTCAATGCATGCGTCCCAGTCTTGATCTCGTGAAAGTTCTAGCGCTAATCGCATTTCAGCGAGTAGTTGCCTGACAAAAACAAAGTTTTCAGGTGCATGCTCAGAGACCGCCCGCATGGCGGCGTGCGACTGTTCTAGCAACGGCATCGCCTCGCGATATCGACCTTCCATACAAAGTTGAACGCCAGGTTGGTGGGATTGCATCGCGTCCATGAATTCACCTAGAAACGGATCGTCAATGTTCTGTGAAAAATGTTGCGCTGCCAACTCCGCGCATTGACTGCCATAGGTTGAGTGAGGGAACAGGCGTTCTTCGATAAACAGATAGTCGTAGCATCGATGGCTACCTTTTCGAAACGCGATCTCTTGTTGGGCAAGAGCAAAGTACATTCCCGGGCCCGGCCAATTCGATTCGGCAAGCCATCGCGAAGCGATCTCGGCAGATTCCTTGATTTCGCCGCGTTCTCGAAGTCGATCGACGAGCCAAATCGTATTTTGATAATCTCGGTCACCTCGCTCGTAAAATTGACAACGGATCTCCGTAATGGCGGAGTCGAGGTCATAGAGTTCCCGGCTTCGCTGGGCCTGCAGCAATTTCAAGTCTCTCGCTTTCGGGAGAGCGCCAGGACTGGGGTGGTGCCCGATCGGTCGAGGCAGGACGTGCTCACCAACGTCCGCATCGTGCCATTGGTAATCAATACGACCGGTGGCATCCGCCGTATGTGGTGTGAGTTGTACTTGGACGGAACGGGCGATCAAAACGCCGTCTGGAAAACTCGCGATCATACGCGACGGCGCCAGCAATCTCGCTTTGACCTCTTGTTCTGTGCCGCGCAGGTTTGCCCAACCTCGGTGTTCCGATCCGACTATCAGAGTCGCGCGGCCTTCGCAATAGACCTTCGTCGGATGCGTTTGATCCACCAGGGCGATGTCAAATACAAAGCTTGCGTTCTGCAGTAGCTGGTGAATTGGCTTGAGGGAGTTGTCGATCGATACGGCTATTGAAGAGGACTCATGTAGGTAGTCGATATCGATCCGGACTTCAAAAGCGTAGTCGAGGTCGGAATAGCCAATGCAGTGGATTGAAAAATCGTTTGATAGTTCGTCGTGCCAAGCCGGATCGTTGCTGACCGGGACCGATTTCGCCAACGAAGAAAGGCTCGCGTTGATGTCTGAAATCAGCTGCTCGTCTGTCGTGTAGCGACCAGCAGCGTTGGCAAAGATAGCGAGGCGATCTCGGGCAAAGGGATGGCTCATCTGCAGTTCTCTGGTGCGCTGGTCTAGTCCCTGCAGATAGGTGAAGGCTCCAAGTACCGATCGCATTTCAAAACCCGGGAGTTTCGATGCATACTCCATCGCGAACCGATCCGCTTCGATTTCGAGGGTTCGTGCACGTTCATCATTCGGAGCTTGATCGAAATGAGCAAGCCGATGGTGTCCCACTTCGTGCCCAATTAGGAATGCAAGCGTGTCTACCATCAAGCGATGGTAGAGGAGCAGGTGATAAGGCGATGGTTGCTCGTGACTGAAGTGATGTGAAGGTTCCTCGGTTGACGCTGATTCGAGGAATTCGGCGAAGGACTTCGTGGTTGAAGGAATCGACACGATGGGCGGCGCGAAGTCTCGGAGTTTCAACATTCCATCGGGGGCCGCATCGGCCTGTTGGAGAGCAACTTCGCCATTCGTCATGGCGTACTGGATCCCACGCGGGGCACGCCCCGCCGGAGATGCGAACCGCAACGCCTTGAGAGAAAACTCCTCAGGTGTGCAATAACTGGGCAGAGGTGCGGTCGATCCTACGAAAGGGCTTTGTGTCGTCGATAAGAATTGGTCAAAGAGATAGCGGCTGAGCAACCGAAGGGATTGGTCTAATCGCAAGAGCGCTGCAGCCCCAAACGCGATTCCTGAAGGCGGTGTGGCAATGAAATCTTCTGCCCAGTCGTGTTCCAGTGAGTAGATTTTGAATGTGATGGCTGGCTTATTTTTCGCGCTATCATCGATTCGCCGAAAGATCTCTTCAGATAAGTCGCTCAGGTAGGCAAGTCGGTCTTTGCCAGAACCGGTTCGCAGTGCGGCAGCGTAATGATCCATCCATCGTCGGTCGAAGTGCAAAGACGTCGGGGCGGTCTTTGTCGTGTGTTTCATTGACATCTGCGTTCCGCTCAAGTGTGGCCGCTGAATTCGGGACTTTCGGCGAAAGCTGTTATAGACGCTGCTTCTGCTTGATGCATGCAATCAAGCGGCAGTACTTCGACATCTCCTATTGGCTCGTTGTTTGTCGAGTGTCGCCTTGCATTTGGCGACAGCAACGCTCTCTAACGCGGTTTTCTGCGGAGCAGAACACGAAAATGGCAGAGGGAGATTTTGAAAATTAGCAGGCTGCCAAACACCGATTGGCTGGCCAAAATGACCCAATGTCGCCTATCACTCCGTGAAAGTAGCGTTCCCGTATTTCAACAACCGCAACTCACAGACAAATCCACGAACCAATCCGAGCAACTAACCGTCTCGCCAACCGCAACCGATCCAAACCAGCATCAGCTACAAACACCTCCTGTTCTCCATCGAGTCTTTGGATGGTTGTCCATCGACTCATCGATCCGTCAACCAACACTCGGGCCGAAGGTCCAGCCGGTTACCTAGCCCAGCCCGCCGGGCTGGGACTCAATTAAAGCAAAGAACACCTGATGGCCAAAGGCCCGGTCCATTACCAATTCCTTCAGACCATTTCCTCCAACGTCGGCCACGGGGGAGCAACTTCTTACGGCAACAACAACGAATGAATCCGCGAGCCTTTTCAATGTTCGTACCTCTCCTATGTTCGGGGGGCTCGAATTGTGGAGCTGTCTCGGCCAAGCCAACTCGAGCGAAACTTCCCGCGTCTGCATCACCACATTGAGGGTGTCTAATTCGTGCCCGACACCTTTTCTAGGCCATAAAAAGGTCTCGCGGAATGAAGGCTTGATGATCGAAAGTTGTTTTTTGATTCAGAGAAGAATGCGACCTATGCTCCTAGCACAACGTTTGACAACCGTTCTCCGAGCCAAGGTGTGCCCATGAGACTTGCCAGTACCCTATCCGTTTCGCCACAAGAAATGGCGGATCAGGAAAGACGATCAGGGGAATATGAAACGACAACACTGCATTTGTACCAGAGCATGATCAAGTATGGGCTCATGTTGAAAGATGCGGAACACTCGGCGAGCGACGACCGCAGTGCTGCGAAGCAACAGTTGTCAAATGCATTTGGTTCTTGGGTTGCATCTCTCGAATTTTTCTTACGAGTGAAGCAATGGACGCGGCGTATTCCCGAAGAATTTCTCGGCCTCTATGACAGGGTGTGGAAGGTATTTCGCCCACGGTCTCACTGGTACGCTCTAGGAGCGGCCCGAGAACCTTGGCTGATTGAGGCTAACGATGGCAGTCACCATGGGCATGTTTTCAGGATCCCCTGTCACCATTGGTGGCCTGACGAAGGCAACCTTCGGATTCTGACCGATGCGAAGGAGGCAACGCCCAACTTCGTCGTGGGATATAATCGCGTCTACGATGAACTCATTGGTCTTCCGCAAGTAAAAGCACAGGTAAAGCTGCGGAGACTTTCGCCAATCGGCGGCTAAGGGTGACACCAAAGCCGAAAAAGGGTGGCCAACACGAACGGCAATGGCTTATGCCAAACCAACAATCGGTGGTTGTCTCAGCGCAAGCAGGAAACCGCAAAATGGGGTGACAGCTTCCTAGGACCAATGAGCAAAGATCTGCTGAAGGAATTCCCCGAAATCAAGGAGTTCTCATAACGGAATCTGAGATCGATCCGTCAGTGGCAGGCCTTCTGGACACAGCCCGCGGAAATTGGAAACAAGCTGTTTCCAATTTGCCAGTCAATGCGAAATAGCTTGTGTCGCAAGTTACATGGGCCACAACCTCATTCTGGTGCAGAACCTCAGCGGGCCAGCTGACGCCATCTTTTACGTCCAGGAAACCAAATCATCGAAAACCTCCCCGAGTAGTTCGCTCCTCCATCTCCTGCATCAAACAAATCGAAGCCAAATTGGGTGAATGGGAAGACGATTAGCCCATGTCTCGCTAGCTAGGATTGGCTGCAGAGTCTCGAGGTCATATTCGCCGAGAGCCTCCGGCGTCGGCCACCGAAGCACGCTCGCCAGCAGGAAGATGCAAGCCCGCCTGTGGAGTTCGGCGAATCCCATAAATCACCTAGGCGTCGTCTTTGACGCAAACTCAAGTGACTCTCTGTTTTGAGTCCTGGAACCTTTTATTTTCCTGGAACCTTTTCTTTTTCAGCATCAGCTCCAGGCACCGCTCGTTCTCCATGGAGTCATTGGATCGTTTTCGATCGACTCACCGAATGGTCAACCAACACTTGGGCCGAAGGTGAAGCCAGTTACCTAGCCCAGCCCACCGGGCTGGGACTCCATCAAAACCCAGGTCAACTGAGGGCCAAAGGCCCGATCCGTTACCAACTCATCGAGCGGTCAACCAACATTCGGGCCGAAGGTCCAACCGGTTACCTAGCCCAGCCCACCGGGCTGGGACTCCATCGAAACCCAGAACACCTGAGGGCCAAAGGCCCGGTCCGTTACCAATTCCTTCAAGCCACCCGCAACAACAACGCCCAATGTCGCCTTTCACTCCGTGAAAGAAGCGTTCCCCAGCCCAAACAACCGCACCTCCCAAACCAAATCGCCTGCTCAAATCCACCCGACGACTACAACGAGTAAAATGCATTGATGCTCGGCACCCACCGTTCATCGCATCCCTCGAGTCTCGTATACATCCTTCCGGCAACTCCGGTGTCACACATGAAACCTGGCACAATCTCAAGTTGGTGCGTCGTCTTGCTTTTGGTCGGGTGGATGAACCCAATCGAAGCGGGGTCCGAAACAAAACCGCAAGACGGTCCTTCCGCTGCTTCGCTAACGCCCGAACCCGGTTCAGAGAAGGACGTCGAGTGTCAGGTTCTCGATATGAGCACGGGGGCTATCACGAAAGTCAAAGGCCGTCAGTGCGATTACATGTCGGGGGAAATCCATTGGCCCGGCGCCACCCCGCACAACTATCCCATGACGGTCACCGCGTTTTCGTACGAAGACATGCACTGGATTGGGATGGCGGGAGACATTTACATCGATCGTGAGGGAAGTCTTAGTGGCTTGGCGACGCTGCGTGGCGGTTTCTCTTGGCTCGACAATCTTGCCAACAATCGCGAGGACAGATCACTTGCCGAAGAAATGGCAGCGTTTCGGACGGAGTTGCCGATGGACGATCTAATTCATGCGTTTCTCCGCAAGTGGGTGCGAGACATTCGACCGGGCGAATCCAATTGTTGGATCAAATTCAGCGACGTGATTCCCAAGCCCTATCTCGGCTACCTGCTGTCCAATCCGCTGGGCAGCGCATCGATCGCGAGAGCCAAGTTTGTCACCGCAGTCAAAGACGGCGAATTATTGAAGGTCACCGTATCGGATCAAACCGATGTGATGTCGCCAAGCATCTGGATCGACCTCGACACAAGAAAGCCGGTCAAGGCAGAAGGCTACGTTTACGATCCGGATGCCAAGGATCGAGAACTCAAAAGGCGATTGTTAAAAAGCATCGGAATCGGCGACTGACAACGGAGTCAGGGCAACAAAGTCGACGCGGAATCGCGTAAATCGCAGTGAAATCTCAAAGAGTAAAAACGCTAATCGTGCAGCAAGTTGCTGCACAATAACGCGGGGCACAACCCACCGCTCTTAGACAGCTTCAGCCCGAATATGCCGGTCAGCGGAGCGTCGAGATCTCGGCAATCGACAGCCCAGCGATCGACATCGAACTCCGCAAATCCAAAAGCGACATCGAATTCGAGCACTCACTCCGGGACCTCACCAACCCCATCGAAGCGAGTGAATGCCAAATCACCAAAAAACTTTCCGAGCAATTCCGCTCATCCATCCCACAAATCGAAGCCAAATTGGTCGATTGGAAAGACAGCTAGCTCATCTCTCGCCAACTAGGATTGGATGCAAAGTCTCAAGTTTAAGTTCGCAGAGAGACTCCGGCGCCCGTCACCGAAACGCACTCGCCATCTGGAAGATGCAGGTCCGCCCCTGGATTTCAGCGAATCCCATAAATTTCCTAGGCGTTGTCTCTGACCCAAACTCAAGTGACTCACTGTTTTGAGTCCTGGAACCTTTTCTTTTCCCGCTCCAAGGAATAGTGGCATTTACTCCCGAAAGGATATCCTTTCATGGTCGGATTCATCAACCACCCGAATTTATACCTCTTTCGCTACGTCGTCCCAGGCTTTGCGGGCTGCCTCCTGAACAGAGATTGCGGGTTCCTACTCTGTGACCGACTTACGCAGAATCAGCGAACCTGCAATGCTACCTACTTGTCGCTGGTTATCAGATTGATTCAGTACGAGAGGGTGAATTGCGATGATTGACGGAGTATCGAAAGAACGCATTCTCAACTTGACGGATCGGGAGAAACGGTGGCTTGACAACATCAAGAAAGCCGTACTTGCGTGCGACCGGGCGTTCCTGAATGGGGAGAAACGCGACCGATGTTTCCCCGAACTCTGCAATGCCATTGACACGGCAAAGACGCTGGAACGATCGCTCCGTGGCGAAGACACTTCACCCATCAAGAACAAGGCTCGGTTTTTGGAGTTCTTCGGTGGTGTCAGTCCTGACGATGGAGGTTATCGGTCCGGGGACGTTGTCGATTCCAGGAACGGAAAGAATGTCCGATTTACAATCGGCGAACTCGTGTACGCGATTCGTTGCATGTGCCACGAAAACGAGAATCTGGATGCGGACGACCGCCCGGACTATCACATTCTGTTGAATTGGACGGGGCCGTTCCTGCATCAGCACCATTTCGTCAGCCAGTTTGAAAACGAACGAATCGAAGTGAATGCTGAACTGTTGCTGGATTTCGTTCGCGGGCGAGTCGCTGGATTTGTGACCAAGATTGATTCCTACATTGCATTCGCGGAATCGGGTTGCATCAACATCAGTTGTGCCCCGCCCTTGGGGTCAATTCGACCGGGCGAGAACTTTGTGTACGCGAATCAAGAGTGATTTACAACGTACGCAGTATTTCGGCAACGTTGTCCAACCCGGCAGCGGTGAGAACCCGAATCGCTCGCTCCAAATCGTCTCGGTACACACTCGGGTACACAGCGGAGCGGGGTGAGACAGAATCGCCGTTATTGTCGGGCAATTCTGATTGCGAAGTGGGCGATACTGGATTCGAACCAGTGACCTCTGCCGTGTGAAAGCAGCGCTCTAACCAACTGAGCCAATCGCCCTTTTGCCCCGTTCTGGGGTGGCTTTGAAAATAACTTCTCGTTTTCGCACGGGCAAGGCCGCCCGCTCGGTCTGACACGTTTTCTTGACTCGCTCTCAGCTTTCGCTTCATAAATCCCGCCCTTATGCATGCTGCTGCCGCCGTGCGGCGGGAACTGGACTGGCCTGCACGCCCCCGTTTTCGCTATCCAAGAGCCTGCCAAAACGCCTCCATCGAAGCCCGGTCGCATGATCTATTTCCTGACCACCAAACGCCACGATTACACCATCCGCAAGTGCTTGCGATCCGAAGGCAAGTGCTTGCAGGCGATCGTGCAACCGATGTGCTATGCCGCACTGTTCTTGAAGCGGCGGTTTCCGCGCGGCACCTACGTTTTTGCCGACCACGAACGGCTGACCGAAAGCGACCTCGACAAGCTGCACTCGGTCTGCGAGCAGCTTCGCCGCGACCCGCACATTCGTCTCCTGAATCTGCCCGACCGAACGCTCGGTCGGCTCGCGTTGCTCGAGCGTCTGCATCAGGCCGGCATCAATGACTTCACCGGCTACCGCTTGGAAGATCAACCGCGTCCGCAACGCTTCCCCGTCTTCGTCCGTGGCGAAGACGATCATAAAGGTCCCCTGTCATCGCTGATCGAAACTCAGCCGGAGCTCGATGCGGTCTACGAACAATGGTCGGGCCGCTGGGGCAAGGCATCACGCAAGCTGGTGATCGAGCACTGTGATGTGGCCGACGAACACGCTGTCTATCGCAAGTACGCCGCATTCCGAATCGGCGACGCGATCTTGCCGCGGCATCTATTCTTTGGAAGCAATTGGTGCGTGAAGTCATGGGAACTGCTCGACGAACACTTGCTTGCCGAAGAGCGTGAGTACATCGATGCGTTCCCGCATCACGATCAGCTGCAGCAGATTTTTGATTTGGCGGGTGTCGAGTTTGGGCGAATTGATTACGGCGTTCGCGATGGCAAGCTTCAGGTGTGGGAGATCAACACGAATCCGATGTTGCCGGTGAATTACGGAGGTGGTGGTTCGGCAAGGCAAGCGTTGCACGAAGCGTTCAATCAGCGGTTCAACGACGCGATGCGAGTGATCGATACGCCGTGTGATGTGGAAGGCGAGTCAAGTTTGTCGGTGCGACCAGCAGTTCCGATCTGGGCGGCGCCAGCGCTCGCGGCAAGGTTCGTCTATCGGCGAGCGACGCGAGGGCAGCGCAAGAAGGTCGCGGTATAAGTTGGAGTCTAGGTTTTAGCCGATCTTTTCGGGGTGGCCGTTGGTGTTGGATGCGGGGTTAATGTTTGCGTTTGATTGGCCGCATCCGCGATCCGTTTTGAGTTTTGTTGCCGTGGGGAGTGGTGGCTGGGCGGAACCGCGGCTAGCGCCGATCGGCTAATGGTGGTGACGTGGTCGGGAAGTTTGACTGGGTTATGGGGTCCGTCGCCAATTTGCGATTTGCAATGTTCATTTTGCAATTTGCAATCTACTGGACGGAACCGCGGCTAGTGCCGTTCGGCTAATGCGGTGATGGATGTCGTAGGTTTCGATGTGACGCTGGAGCTCTTCTCCGACGGTCATCGGATTGCCTTCGCTATTGAGCACTTCGCATGGGTTGCCTTTGTTGGTCAACGTGATCGCCGGAGTGTGTTCGCCGAGGTGGAGTGCTTCGCAGCGAGCACGCTGTTGTTTGATCGATTGTGCCATGCTGGCGCAAAGCTGTTGGCCGCGTTCGGTGAATTCGCCCCAGGCGATCAGCTGGTCGAGACTGAGCTCCAATTGCCCGGCCAGTTTCGCGGCGCGGTAGGCGGCGAATTGTTGATCACCGGTCGAGAGATCACCGCTCTCGATCGCCGACAACCAAAACTCGAGGACTCGTTCGAAAACATAGACCGCGTGCAGCAACCCGTAGATCGGTCGCGGGTCGTCTCGCCAGGGTGAATAGACGGTGTCGGGACCCAGCCCAAGGCTTTCGTCGGCTGGGACGAAGAAGCCGCCTTGTTCTTCGATCGCGAACAATCGGTTGTGATAGAACTCGTGGATCAAGTCGTCGGCCAACATCAGACTGCAACGGGCACCGGTGAAGATCGCCGCTCCGGGGAGTCGTGAGCAACTGGTGTTGAAGACGCCGTCGAAGCCCAATGGCTTGAACGCGATCACGCGCATCGATGCGGTTAACTGCGCCGCGGTATCAGGCGCATAGCGACCGATGAGTCGGATGGTTTCGTCAAGCAGCGATTGGTAATCCGATTGGGCATCCACGTCTGCGGGGACGACGGAGCGAATGTCGGACAGTCCGGCGACGTTGAAGGCCGGGGGCTGCAAGCGTATCGCGCCGACTTGTGGGGCGACATGAATCGTCAGGTCACCGTGTTTTTCGGTGACTTGGGGCAGACGCAAGCTTGTGGGAGTGCCGTTGACGGTCAGTTCGAGGTTGCCTGAATCGCTGGTGCCATGCAGCACCAAGTCGCAGGACCCGGCGAACGAGTAGGCGGTGCCGGGAAGGATTTCGGGCAGGTTCAAACGGAGCGGCGCGATGCTGGTGGGCTGTTTCGCGGTCAGAGCTAGCGAAACGACGAATCGGCCGAAGCGTTCGAGGTGTGCGCCCAGTTGTTGGTTGAGCGTCAGGGTTTCGCCTGCGTGTCGTTCGTCGATGTAAGCTTGCGTGCCGCGTGGCAGTTCGGTGCCCAGGTAGGCGGAGACGAACAGGTCATACGCGGTTCGTGCGAAGAAGTAGGCTTGGGGATCGGTGAGAACGTGATCGGCGATTTCGTCGGGCAGCGACAGGACCCAGTCGATTTGTTCGCAGTACCGCGATTGGATTGCGGTGAGATCGCCACGCTGTAAGAGGGCTTTGCGGATTGCCGAGAGCGTCGCGACGGTTTTTTGATATTTAAGGTTTAGGATCGAATGCGATTCCCAGACCCAATCCGGTGTTTGGTGTGAGATCGAATCAGAAGGCGACGTGAGCGGGGCGATGGTCGTCATGGTTGCTGCGGCGTCGTTGGTTTGGTGAAACGTGCGTACACGTACGGATTGGCGTGGGGTGGTTGCTGGTCGGGAACCGCGGCTAGCGCCGTTCGGTTGATGGGTGGTAGTGATCAGCCGCATTCGCGATAGCGAGCGGTTATTTGGGTGTGTGTGAGGTGGTTGCTGGTCGGGAACCGCGGCTAGCGCCGTTCGGCTAATGGGTGGTTGTGATCAGCCGTATTCGCGATAGCGAGCGGTTGTTTGGGTGTGTGTGGTTTGGTGGCTGGTCGGGAACCGCGGCTAGCGCCGTTCGGCTGATGTGGCGCTAAAAACTCGGCCGCCTCACGGAACTGCGGTTGGCGGTTTGTGGGGCGGCGAGGTGGAGTGACACTTGCTCGTGTTGGCCTATTCGATGGCGCCGGTGTTGCCGCCGGTACCTTTGCCGGTGCCCGATGCCGAGAAGTCGGCGGGGAAGACGTTTGCGGTTTTGTCTTGCGATTTGCGGTCTGCGGTCAGGCTGTTGAGGATTTCGTTTTCGAGAGCCGAAACCGATTTGGTCGGGCGAACTTCGTTCTTGGATTGCTTTCCTTGCATCTCAGATTCCTTTTGACGTCAGAAGGGGCGAAGACGATCAACCGAAGAATTGGGCAACGATCCAGTGAAGACGTGTGCCCCCGGACTGGTAAAGGCCGGACCGGCGGTTGATGTCACACGTACGGGCTGAGGGTAGCTCTCGGAAAAGCTGAGGGTCAAGATCGATCGACCGCTACGCTAGCACTGCCAAATAGGTGCACCGAGGACGTCAAATTTGGGCGTGATCCCGAGTCCCGGCTGCGTCGACGCGGCCATCCGTCCGTCGATGCGTTGTGGTGCCCCGTCGGCGATCGATTGTGTGACATACGAATTGAAATCGGTCGACGTGAACAGGAAGTCGGTCGGGGTGCTGTGGGCGAGGTGCGCGATGGCGGCGGTGATGATGTCGCCACCCCAGCTGTCTTCGATCGTCATCGCGATGCCAAGTTCGACGCAGAGGTCGCGTGCTTGACGGGCTTTGGTGAGCCCGCCGAACTTGCTGATCTTGATGTTGACCACGTCCATCGCCTGATCGGCGGCACCTTTTAAGATCGCGTCGATCGAATCGATGACTTCATCAAGAACGAAGGGCAAATTCGTGTGACGGCGGATGCTGAGACACTGTTCGTACGACGCACAGGGCTGTTCGATGTAGACGTCAACGTCACGTACGGCGTCGGCGACTCGCATGGCTTCGTGCATCAGCCAACCGGTGTTGGCATCGGCGACCAGTTTGTCGCCGGGTTGCAAGCGTTCGGCGACGGCATGGATTCGCGCGATGTCTTCGTTGGCGTCGCCGCCGACCTTTAATTGAAACCGCCGGTAGCCTTGATCGCGATAGCTTTGCACGTTATCTGCCATCTCGGCGGCAGGTCGTTGTGAGATGGCGCGATACAAGGTCACGTCGTCGCCATAGCGTCCGCCAAGTAGCGTGCAAACGGGAAGTCCGGCGGCTTTACCCAGGATGTCCCAGCACGCCATGTCGATGGCTGACTTGACGTACGGGTGGCCTTTCATGGTGTAGTCCATCAACCGGTTGAGCGCGGTGAGCTGTGTCGGGTCGGCTCCGATCAAAGACGGTGCGAGTGTTTGGATTCCGGTGCGTGCGCCGAGTGCGTAGGCGGGCAAGTAAACCGGGCCGAGCGGACAGACTTCGCCAAAGCCACTGATGCCGGCGTCGGTGTCGACTTGGACAACCGTGCTGTCGAACACGTCAACACTTTTGCCTTCGGACCAGCTGTAGTTGCCTTCGTGAAGTGGCAGATCGACTTGGTAGAGTTTCAGCCCGGTGATCTTCATGGTTGCTCGTCCGCGAGGTGGTGTCATTGGATCGGTCGAGCATGACTATAGGCGATCGTGTTTGCCGGTGCTGGCGGTGAGTGAGAAGACCGTCGAAGAGTTGGGAGAAGGGGGAGCCAGTGTGAACGTGGGAAATTCAGTGTGGCAGTGGGAAACAAAAAGGTAGAGGGACTCGTCGCCTCGTCCACTACGGGGGGACGAGGCGTTGAGGTTTGTTTGCAAACTAGGGTTGGATGACGCCCAGTAGTCGACGTTGTCCGCGGCGGATGGTGATTCGCAGCGGTTCACCCGCACGTTCGTATTCGGCAACAATCATCTCAAGTTGCTTTGCGGATTCCAGCGGGAAGCGGCCTGCGGTTTCGATGACATCGCCGACCATCAGTTCAGCTTGTTCGGCGATGCTGCCGGCCTCGATCTCGGTGATGACCAGTCCGCCATCCAAGTTGTCGTAGTTGTACTTCTTGGCGATCGCTTCGGTCGCCGGAATGACGCGGGCGCCGAGTACTTCGCCGGCGTTGAACTGGGCCATCAGTTCGTCGGTGCGTTCTTTCAAGTCGACTTGGAGTTTCAGCGGTTGACCGTTTCGATCAACGGTGAGTGCCATCGACGCGCCTGGCGGACGACTGGCAACATAGTTTTTCATTTGCGAGCTGGACAACATTTGTCGGCCGTCGATCGCGGTGACCACGTCATTGGGTTTCAGCCCGGCGGCAGCGGCTGGCATTCCGTCGAGGACTGATTGGATCATCAC
>NZ_NPDI01000036.1:0-22300 GCF_002251265.1 Rhodopirellula sp. MGV
TTGCACACAGTACTCGATCTCGTCCGCCGTGTAGACTCGTTCGAGAAACTGTTCGCCGTGCGTTTCGATCATCTTGGCGATGCGAACCGTTTCGACAATCTCGGAACCCGTAGCAATGATCGGCATAAATCAATGAAGGCCGGCGGGGACCGGCCACGGAAAGCGGCAGAGATGTTCGCGTGGGACCGCTTCGTCGCGTAAGGCGAGAAGACGGGCGCGATGGGGAGCCGCTATTTTAACCCAGCCGCCTTCTGCGTGCGCAGCAACACCTCGGCGGCAACTGACCGTGCCCGCTCGGCACCTTTGACCAATACTTCCCGGACATAGTCAAGGTTTTGCTCCAAATCCGCTCGGCGTTGACGGGCTTCGTCAAAGTACGCTTCGCTGGCTTCGGCGATCGCCTTTTTGACTTCGCCATAACCGAACCCGCCACGTCGATACATCGCGGCCATTTCGTCGCGCTGAGTCTGATCGGCGAACAGCGAAAAGAGCTGGTAAAGGTGATCGCCCTCGGGCTCTTTGGGATCTTCCATCGCTCGGCTGTCGGTGGTGATCCGCATGATCTGCTTACGAATCTTTTTGACTTCGCCAAACAACGGCAAAGTGTTGTCGTAGCTCTTGCTCATCTTTTCGCCATCGGTGCCGGGCACCTTCGCGCTATCGTCCAGCACGTTGGCGTTGGGCATAACGAACGTCTCGCCGAACTGGTGATTGAATCGACCGGCGATGTCGCGGCAAACTTCGATGTGCTGCACTTGGTCGGCACCGACAGGGACGAGTTCGCTGTCGTAAGCCAAGATGTCGGCGGCTTGCAGGACCGGGTAGGTGAACAGGCCCGCATCCGCCGCGATCCCCTTTTCGACCTTTTCCTTGTACGCAACGCAGCGCTGCAGCAACCCCATCGGCGTCCCGCTGAGCAGGATCCAGCACAGCTCGCTGACTTCGGGAACATCAGACTGAACAAACAAGGTCGCTTGATCGGGATCCAACCCCAGTGCCAACAGGTCCAACGCGACGTTGATCACATTGTCACGCAGTTGGTCCGCGTCGCGGACGGTGGTCAATGCGTGCAAGTCGGCGATGAAGTAAAAGCCGTCGTTCTCTTCCTGCAAATCGATGTATTGCCGAATCGCGCCAAAGTAGTTTCCCCAGTGAGGCCGCCCGGTTGGTTGGATGCCGGAGAGAACACGTTTCGATTTGGACTCGCCCATGAGATGAACTTTGGTACGTAACAATTGAAAGGGGAACGATGCGGATGGCGTTTTGACATCAGCCAGCATGGTCTTCGTCTTTTATTGACGACAAACAACAACGCTTTCCGAGGCTTGGCGCGAAGGCGTGATTGTGGGGAATAACGCGTCGCATTTAAAGAAGGGGTGAACGCAAACGTACAGCAGCGACCTTCAGCGCGAAATCAATTGTGGTCGCGAGATCCGATCCGACCGGAGCAATCAATCTGAGTGCGCGTGTCAAATGTGGCGTCGTTTTTTCCCGTTTTTGCCACAGTTTTTTGTTCGATAACGACAGCCTTTTCGCAGTTCTGCAAGTCCTCGCAGATTGCGAGGCTTCCCATGCCCCCTAAAGTCTACGCAAACTCTAAATTTTGCCCGTTCTGCTTGATCGGCTTGGTGGGACCGCTATCTTACTGATGCATCGGAGCCGAATTGTGCGGCATCACCAACCAGTAGGATCGGAGGGAATATACAACAATGACGCGTTTTCGTTTTTCGGTCTGTTTCGCGATGTTGGTCGCCGCGACAGGCTTCACTGAATTGGCGAATGCCCAAGGCTCGTCAGGCGGTTCCTCCGGCGGCTACGCTAGCTCTGGCGGCAGCAGTGGTGGTTGGGTGAGCTTCGGTTCCTCGGGTGGCTATGGATCTTCCGGCGGATATGGTTCGTCCGGCGGCTACGGCTCTTCTGGCGGTTACACCGCTGGATACGCTAGCAGTGGCGGCGTTTCGGTCGGTCGTGTCGGTCCCCTTCGTCGCTTGGCAGCACGTATCCACGAACGTCACGCGGCACGCCACGCGTACTACGGAGCATCCTCCGGTGGCAGCAGCGGCGGTTCGTCGGGCGGCAGCAGCGGTGGTGTTGCGATTCAATACATCCCGCAAGCGAGCAGCGGCGGAAGCTCCGGTGGCAGCAGCGGTGGCGTCCATCAGGTTTCGGCCGGTTCGCACAGCGTCCCGATGAGCTACTACGGTTCGACCGACGGATACGAATCCTCGTCGATCGAAACCTCTTACCGCAAATACGCCACTCCGGGCAAAAGTGTTGTGCAATCCGCTTCTGAAGTGGAGAGCCCAGAAGCGTCGAGCGAAGACACCTACACGGCGGAAAAGCCAGCCTTGGACGATGACGCCGCTTTGTTGGTCGTCGCCGTTCCCTCGGATTCGGCTACCGTCCTGGTCAACGGACATGAAACCACCAGCGAAGGTTCCGTCCGCAAATTCATGTCTCGCGGTCTGAAAGAAGGTTACCTTTACACCTACGTGGTCAAGGTCACTTACGACCATGAAGGCGAATCCAAGACCGAAACCCGTGAGGTCAAACTGCGTCCTGGTGACAACGAGCAAATGGTTTTCGAAGCTCCCGCGGCAACTCAGACCGTGGATGCCCAACCGGCTGAAGAAATGAGTGCTTCGACCGCCCCTGCGAGCGAGCCACTGGTCACGGTTGTGAAGTTGCACGTTCCCGCTGACGCGGTTGTCAACTTGGCCGGAAACGACACCAACGGCAAGGGCAGCGTTCGCACGTTCCGCACCACACAGCTGGAAGCAGGACAGCGTTGGACAGGCTACACCGTTCGAGTGACGATGAACGTTGCTGGGCAAGAAATCAGCCGCTCGAAAACGATCGATGTCGAAGCCGGCACGACCAACGAGCTGAACTTCGAGTTTGACGAGAACAACGTCGCACAGCGTTAATCGCGTCCAGCGACAGAGTTAATTGCGTCCAGCGATTGGCAACCAATAACGAACGCCCGGCTGATTCACTCGGCCGGGCGTTTTTTGTTTGTCTGTATCAAACGGAACGGCTTCTGATCAGATTCCCATTTGGGACAAGATGTCTGCGATCCGACCGACAGTCATCGTCAGTTGCGGGTGCGACTCCTGAAACGAAGCCGTTTGCTCCTGCATCGAACGGGCGAGCGATCCAGAATCGACATCATTTTCATCCAACGTCGACGCGATCTCATCGACCGCCTGACGCAATCGTGCGGCCTCGTCCGGTTCGAGGTCCTGAATCGATTCCAAAGTCGAATGAAGCTGCCTTAACGCTTCGTCCAAATCTTTTCGCATTGCCTTACGCTCGTAGAGAAGATGGCACCGAGTCCGAAAACGAAACGGCGGTGCATCGAGTACAAATGGCGGGTCATCCCACTTCCACAAGTATACACGTCCACTGGATTTCGACAGTCCCGCCCGTACCGAAAGACTTCAGCGGCACGAGCTCGGACGAAATGAATCAACGAACGGGGATCGCGATCCGGTTAGCGACCGAGCGAATGTCTGCGATGATCGCCTGACAAGCGACACGGTCCTGTGCGGCTGCTTTCAGTTCTAGGGCATGGGTCGGCTGGACGAACTCCTTGAACCCGGTATTTCCACCGGTCCCGCGCAGCCAGTGTGCTAATCGGCCCAGTTGTGTCCAATCACCGACGATCAGAGCTGCTTCCATCTCGTCCAGCTTCGCTTCGAGGTGATCGACGAATTCGATCACAATGTCACGAAAGTCTTCGTCAATCGCGAGCAAAGTCGATAAGACAGGTTCCTGATCCGGAAGATGCATTTGCCCATCACTTGATTCCTGCAGCGGTTCATTCGAGACATCCAGTGGTGGAACCAGGACGATGGAACCGACCAAATCGATCCTTGAAGCCAAATGATACAACTGGCGGATCAATCCGTCACATTCGCTCTCACGAGCCGCCTCGGCAGCGTGTTGCAGGTCACACGACGGCTGTGTGAACTGATCAAATCCGGCGCTACCGCCGACGCCTTTCAACCAGTGTGCCTCACGTGCCAAAGTCGGCCAATCTCCGGCGACAAACAGCTCTCGCAATCGCGGTAAGCGTTGCTGGAGGACTCCGATGAAGTCTTGGGCAATTTCCAAGAACTCTGGATCGTCGAGCGGATAGCCGCAAACGATCGGGCTTTGATCGGTAAAGTCATAGCCGCCGTTTTCGGCACCACCGTCTGCGGAGACGGTATCGTTCATTCCATAATGAATGGTCTCGCCGGCTGGCGGCGATGTCGACCGTTCCTGAATCGGCTCGGAAGCATGCTCCGACACGTCGGTCGTCGGCTGACCGATTGGTTCGAAGGCGGCTGCGATCATCGCGGGATCGCGTTTGGAGAGTTCCTCCGCGATGGTTGCCAAAAGCAAATCAATCTTGATTGGTTTGGAAAGAAAGCCGCTGCAACCGGCAGCGAAACACTTTTCTTGGTCACCTTGCATCGCGTTGGCAGTCAAGGCGTAGATCGGCGCGGTGTAACCCGAATCGCGTAGGGTGCGTGTCGCAGTGTATCCGTCCATCACAGGCATTTGCATGTCCATCAAGATCACATCGAAAATGCGATCGGTGGCCTCGTCGACGGCGAGCTGTCCGTTCTCCACGGCGATGACATTTGCACCGGCCTTTCCCAAGACCAACTGCAACAGTTTGCGGTTGGGCGAACCATCGTCGGCGACCAGAATGTTGCAGGGTGGCAATTGCTGGACGTCTTGCTGAACGGCCGCGCCGGAGGTGAGTTTTCCGATTTCCACGGCCGGGTCGATCCATTGGAAATCGTCTTCCTTGCCGATCGGAAACTCGATCGTAAACGTCGTCCCTTTGCCGAGTTCGCTGGTCAGGGTGATGTGTCCGCCCATCGCTTCGGCAAGTTGCTTGCTGATCGCCAATCCCAAACCGGTACCGCCGAACCGACGTGTGATCGAGGTGTCCGCTTGCTGGAACGGCTCAAAGACTTTCGCCTGAGCTTCTTCGGAAATTCCGATACCGGTATCTGTCACATCGATGGCAAGTGACCAGCGTCCTCCGGGAACTTCCGAAGGAACGGCACGCGCGACAACACTGACGCTTCCTTCGTCGGTGAACTTGATCGCATTGCCGGCAAGGTTCATGATCGCTTGACGCAGACGGACGCTGTCGCCTTGGATCTCTTTGGGAAGTTTTCCTTCGCCACTAAACCTCAGTTCGATGTTCTTTTCGTCTGCTTTGCTTTTCAACAAGTTGACGACGTCCTTGATAATTTTCAGTGGCGAGCAGGGCCCAGATTCGAGTTCCATCTGCCCGGACTCGACCTTCGACAAATCGAGAATGTCGTTGATCAATGCCAACAGGTGCTCGCCGCTGCCGTGGATCGTATCGAGGTACTCTTGGCGGTCGCCTTTGGAGGTATCAAAACCACGTCGCAAGACGTCGGTGTAACCCAAGATCGCGTTCATTGGGGTACGAATTTCGTGGCTCATGCGTGCCAAAAATTCGCTCTTGGCTTGGTTGGCGTCGTCCGCTTCTCGTTTCGCGATCGAAAGGTCTCGTTTTGTTTCTTCGAGTTGCGTGACATCGTCGAAACTGACCAGGACGCCGCGACACTTGCCTTCTTGACCAAGGACCGGCGACGCGTTGGCGATCAACACGCGGGCCGGCCGATCGGGAAGGTTCAATTCGATCATCGAACCGGCGACCAAAGCCTCTTCGTTGACAGCCTTCATCCAGGGCGTTGTTTCAACCTTCGAAAGGTTCCAACCCAATTCGTCCGCGTTCTGTCCCAGCAGTTGTTCGCTGGGCCGTTCCAGCCAATCGGAGAACGACTGATTGGCGAGCACGACGCGTCCTTGACGATCCAAAACCAACAACCCTTCGGCAAGTGAGTCGAGAGCGTTGCGAACGCGTCGAGGAACCGTTTTCGATGGATCCAAATGCGACAGCATCTTTTTCAGATACAACTGGAACATCACAAAGCAAGCAACCGAAACGAACGCGGTCAGCTGCATCCAAGGGTCCATGATGGTGCCCAGCCAGCTGTTGTCGACAATCGGTTCGAAGCACAGTTCGACGGTCCCCCACTTTTCTTTGCCACGACGTATCGGGACTTGGATGTGTGTGTCGGTCGAGCGTGATGATTCGGCGACGGGCCAGTTTTCAGTGTGTTTGCCGAACTCCGACATCAGCGTTCCGGACGAACGGCGGACTCCGGCAGACAGAAGCTGGTCGTTTCGATTGACGACGGATTCGAGCATCGCGTCCAGACGACGAATCTCGTTGCGCGACATGTATTCGGAACTGACCCAAGCGAGGTTTTCGCAAAGCTTGGCGCGACCTTCGCGGACCGCGGACAGTCGTTCCGGAACAATCCCGAGCAACATCGCTGTCGAAATCGCAGACATCAACAAACAGATCAGTCCAAGCGTGATCCGTGTTCTGGCATGTAGCCGTAGAAACTTCATTCGTGTACTCCCCCCGCCTCTGCCGATTCATCGCTGCCTTGTTCGGCATCGCGTTCGGCCTGTTTTTTATCGATGATATTTTCGAGCGAATCGTCGTCGGACTCGTCCTCTTGCCCTTCCAAGTCGCTGAGCACCAACAGCGGGTCGACGAAGCTCCATGCCGGCAGATGGGCCAGCAAGCTTGTCGCCAACAATCCGCCGCGAACGGTCCAGACGACATAACCGACCGACAGGGCGCTACTGAATCCGGCAAAGGAACCGGCCATCACGAAGGTGGCATCGGTTGGCTGATTGATTTGTTGTTGCACCTTATCCAAGTCGTCCCAAACGATCTTGCTATCGAATTCGCCCCAGGCCGATGCGGCCATCGAAATCGAACTGTTGCGGATCGCCAGACGTCGACGCGCGACATAGTCGCCGCCATGATCGGCGCCGGAATACTCGTCGACTTCGCCGGCATCATCGCTCGACACTAAAACCGTTTCGCTCGACAAGTCGTTCGATGATCCGTCATCCTTGGATTCGACAATCTGTGGTGTGCTATTCGTCGTCGGTGTGCCAGTCGTCACCGCGGGTGTGGTGACGAGCGTGATCGGTGCGGGTTGGTCCGCGCTGGAATCCTGTGGAGGTTCTAGAGCGGTATCGCTTGACGGCGGCTCAGCTCCCACGACGGCTGCGTCAGCGGACGGAAGCGTCGGTGGCAAGATCGGCAGCGAGACAAAGATTTGCACGGTCGCTGGAGAACTTTGGCTCGTCCCATCGAACGCGGCATAAGTGAACGTGATCAAGCCGCTGGTGGTGTTCGATGGCTGATAGGTAAAACTGCCGTTGGAGTTGAATTGCAGTGACCCTGACGCGGGGCCGTCGATTAGGACAACCGATAGCGAATTGCCTTCCAGATCGAAGTCGTTTTGCAGCACCCCATTTCCATTGACAGTCAATACAGAGTTCTGCGTCGTTTGGAAACGATCATTGACGGCGACCGGCGGATCGTTGACAGGCTGAACGTTGATGGCAACGTTTTCGGTCGTCGTCGAAACGGAATCATCCGCTGTGATTTGCAGCAAATCACTGCCGTTGTAGTTTGAGGCACCGACATAGTTGATTCCGGTCGAAGACAGCGTCGTGTTCAACTGGCTGAGCGTCGACCGGACGACGACCGTCGACGAATTGTTTCCTGACACTTCGGTCGCGGTCACGCCGGATGCCACCAAGGGATTGATCCGGAGTTTTCCGTTGGACACCGAAAACGTGACTTCGATAATTCCAGAGCCGAGGTCTGCATCGGAAACCGAAATTCCAGTGATGTTTAGCACCGTGTCTTCGTTCGCCGTTTGTGCACCGGGAACGGTAATCGCGGGCGCATCATTCACGGCGCCGATCTGGATGGTCGAGGTAACAGCGCCGGAGTCAGCTGTCCCATCATTGGCAACAAAGGTTACCAAGCGATTGGTGGTGGTCGGTGTACTGGAAGTGTTGTTGTAGCGAACCGTTCGTAAGACCTGTTGGTAGTTCGCCACCGAATCGGTCCCCGAGAGTGTCAGCACTCCGGCCGCATAATTCGCAGAAATCGACGTACCAGTCGTGTCGGCTGCGAGTGTTTCCAGAGCACCGTCGCTCGGGTTGGTGATCGTGACCGTGATCGAAGACAAAGTCGAATTGTCAACATCACTGACCAACGCATCACTTGCATCAGTAATTAAAACCGATCCGCCAGCTTCTAGAAAACTTGTCAGGTAATCGCCGCCGGTTGCGGTGCTGGAATCATCGGCATCAAGATCTAATTCTGGTGCGTCGTTGATCGCGGTGACGTTCAATTGGATCAATCCGTCTGCCGGTCCGTCAGCCGTACTGTCCTCGATATGAACGGTGATCTGTGAGTCTTGATCGTTGTCGGCGGTCGGTGAAAACGAAACATCAGCCAATGCCGCATTGACTTCGGCAACCGACCCGGTGATTTGCCAAACACCTGTCGAAGAATCGTAGGTGCTCGACGTAGATCCGTAAGTGCCCGTCGTGAGTGAACCGGTCGCCGGCAAGTTAATGGTTAGCTTCGCGGTGATTTGGTCCCCGGCATCGGCATCTGAAACAACAATATCTCCGATCGCGACGGTTGAGTCGTCTTCGTTGTAGTTGATCGTCTGGGTGGTGTTGGTTGCTGTCGGAGCGGTATTCGACGAAATCACCGTGACCTGTGCGACAGGGCTAAAAACGATCGACCGTGGATTGTTCATTCCGCTGGAAAAGGAATCGAGAAAACTCCCTGTGGCGTCATAGCGGAGCACCGAATCGGAATCTTGGCTGGTAACGTAAAGGTTTCCGTCAGGTCCGAACGTCAACATCCACGGCTTATTCAGACCTCCACTGCCCGAAGTGACGAAGGTATCGACAAACGCACCCGTTGTCGCATCAAACCGCAGCACTTCGTCATTGTTGTTGGAACTGACATACAACCGACCATCGCCGCCGATCGTGGCAGAGATAGGTTTATCGAGGCCCCCGGAACCGGCACTGACGAATTCATCGATGTAGGCGCCGGTCAATCCGTCAAATCGCAAGATGTTGTCAGACTTGTTGCCGACGACATAAAGGTTCCCATCGCTACCGAACCAAATGTCAGTGGCACCATCGAGACCACCTGCGCCGGAGGCGACAAACACATCGATGAAGTTGCCGGTGCTGGCGTCGAATCGCAGCACGCTGTCGTTATCATAGTCGGCGACATAAAGATTACCGTCACGCCCAAACGCCAAGCCCGCCGAGTTATTCAGTCCGCCGCTTCCGGAGGCGACGAATTCGTCGACCCAGCCGCCGGTGTTTGGATTAAAACGCTGAACGTTATCCGAGCCCCAGCCACTGACATACAGCAATCCATCTTTGCCGATCACCATATCGGTCGCGCGATCAAGCGAGACCATTCCGCCGAACGATGTTTCGAATGTCCCCGTCAAGGCGTCGTACCGCGTGATCGGATTGGATGCTTCGCCACCGACAAACACGTCGCCTTGGTACCACAACCCGTCTTCGTCTGTTGCGCTGACCAAAATGTTGTGCGTCAGTCCTTCGACCGCATAGGTGTGCGTCACTGTCGTTGACGCTCCCGAGTAAACCGTAATTGTTCCGTCGCCCCAATCGACACGCCAACTGCTGACGGTATCGTCACCGGGATCGACGGCAGAAAGATTGAGTGTGTAGGCATTGCCTTGCAACACACTCGACGCTCCAGTGGCGGTCACGACCGGAGCGGTATTATTAACCGTTACGGTTGCCGTTTGCGTCGCGACGCCGCCCTTTCCGTCATCAACTTGAAGACCAATGGTGTAGGTTCCGTCGTCATCGATTCCAAAGCTTTGCAGGGTCGCCCAAGAAATCGTCGCGATCGCTGTGGTTGGCTCACCCGTTTCGCCAAAGACTCCGTCGTTGTCCAAGTCCCACGCATAGGTCAGCGTGTCCCCATCGGAATCTGTCGAGTTCGACCCGTTGACGGTCAAACTGTCGCCTTCGGCAATCGTATAGGGTGCACCGGCACTCAAATCAGCGGTCGGATCATGATTGAGGTTCCCGAATTGGCGGAGGAAGACGCCTTGAGAATCACTATTCGATGTTTGATCACCTTCGCCGCTCCATACGACCACGACATTGTTGACATCATGGATTGCTACCGAAGCATTTTCTTGATCACCGGTTGTCGAAATGCTGACAGATTGCTCGGTACCGATCTTTGATCCCGATGAACTAAATGCTTGGAAGTAGATACCGGTTCCGTCTCCATCGGGCCTTTGATACGCCACGACAATGCGGTTGCTCGCATCGGAACTGATCGACGGCAATTCCGCATTGCTATTGGATGTCACTTGAACGGGCGTCGGCAGTGCTCCCGAATCGGGGATGACCCGAAGCCAAACGCCTTGCGAAAGCAGGGCTTCTGACCGATAAGCAATCACATAGTCGTTGTTCGACAACATGCTAACGACTGCTTGGTGACGTACCCCTAAACCAGCATCAAGATTTCGCTTCGCTTCAACGGCCGACATCGAACCGAAGTCATAGCGAGTTCCCCACATGTCACTTGAATCATTCCACACGACGGCATAGCGTCCGGCCTGATTGATATCGACAGCCACATTGGTCGCATCTGCATCGCTGTCGATTGTGACCAAGGAAGTTGCGATCTGATCAAGAGTTGGTGTGGACGTAAAGTCGAACGTCCGTGCATAGATCCCTTCACTCGGCCCATCGCTTTCCCAGGCGATTACGATCTGGTTGTTGTCATTGCTCGCGATGCTTACGCCATGTTGATTCCCAGATTCCTGAAAGGTATTGACCTTGATATCGTTGATGTCGGTTGCATTGCCAGATGCATCGAACCGACGCACAAAGATACCTGTGCCATCGCTATCCGCTGAAACCCATGCGATCGCGAATCGGCCCGATGTATCCATCGTTACCACGGGATCACTTTGGTCCCCGACATCGTTCGCACTGATGCGAGTGCGAGCGCCGAGAAAATTCCCGTCGGCATCAAAGCGTTGAAAGAAAATGTCCGATCCGTTATTCGACGGGTTCTTGTCGACCCATACGACAACGGAATTTCCATAGCCATCGACGGCGACCGATTGATGGGGCGTTTGTAGCTCTTGGTCTTGTCCTGAGCTGCTATAGACACGAAGTTCGCCGGTGGAATCGATCTCCGGTGTCGCCAACAACCCCGCCCACGATGCGTTCGCGAAGCGAGTTGAAAGTCCGTGTGTTTCCGTTTGCCCGATGACGTATTCCAGGTCCCAGTCGCCACCAAGTGATGCCGCGCCGGTATCGTCAGTGGATGCCGCCAAGTCCGCGCCGGTCAATTCCGCGATCGCTTCGAGCATCGTTCTGCCCGATTCCGTTTCAGCTAGTTCACAGCCATAGATCAATAGGTCAGCTTGTTCTGAAAGTGCCGAACGCCAACTGGCCAGTTGTCCCGCATAGCCATCGAGACTGTATTGGTCGAGGACACTGTCGCCTAGGATCAACTTGCCATCGTTGCCGTGCGAGAGCAGGTGAACCGCATCGACGTCTTGATAGCCTTCCAAAATCTCGCTGATCTGTTCGACACCATCTCGTGACGGATCGAGCAAATAGATTTGCAATTCGGTCGTGGCGTCTGACGTTCCGATGTCGGCAAGTAACGTTTGATAGTCGTCGACAGATGCGTCGACAAAGACCAATTCCAGACGCTGTTTCTCGGCGGCCGCATCCGATTGTGTTTGAGAGTCCGCCGACGAGGTATCCGGGGCGGCACTGGTTCCGTTTGAATCGGATGTATCGATCGTTGTCGGTTCGGTCACGACGACTTCGATCCCCGCCGTTGGATCGTCCACCACCGCCGGGGCGACCGGGGTCGCACTGAACAACAGCCGAGGGCTGAGTTCGGCAACATCGAGCGTTGTCGCGCGGTGCAATATTGGGGACTGTTTTCTGGACCAGAACATTTCGAACGATTCGATTAGGAAAGAAAATTCGCAATCGCTGAAACTTAGGTCAGTTTCAATCGAATTCGGCCTTTGACGCCGTTCACAAGGTAGGGAGCAAAGCGATCGGTCCGGTTGAGCAGGTTGGTACGACTGGTCAATGCATACGAACTCAAACGACATTGCATCGCCGATTATGAATCCCCACAGGAGACGGGAGAGTTTTCCGCCTGCGAAGCATGGAGGTGTACCGATGATTCCAGGGCGTTGGCGACGGCCACCGCTCAACAAGAGGCGTCTTTCCAGGGAAGGATTCGCGACGTGTTTGCCCGGTCTACTATCACGATTTTGACGCTTGTGGCCTTCGTGTCACCTGTATCGATCGGGCATGCGCAAACACACTCCCGGCCGCCCTCTTGGGTCTTCGAGGCGGAACTTGTCTCTGATGGCCCCGCTTCACCAGACACGACTAGGAAGAGTGAATTTTCGACGCTCGTTCAGCAGGACGATACCTTAGCGTTGCCGCCAGAACCGAACGGGGCTTCGCCGCCAAAACGCTTGCCCAGCACTCGTACACAGCCCAGCACTCAGACACAACCGCCAACAACCAATCCCGCGGCTGTCAATTCGCTGGCCCCCACGTCTTCGCTGAACGTCGACACGGACGCCGTCAGAAGCTATTTCCAGCACCCCCAGCAAACTCTGGGACTGCCAGCAGATTACCAGCCTTGGTGGCAAGGGATCGCGACGATTCCGTTGCATTTGTCAGAGAACACGGTCCAGGTCGATGGCGACACGTTGATTTTAGAAGCGCTCCGGCACAGCTTCCGCATCGCGGCACTGCGTGAAGACGTGACGATTGCGAATACGGGGATCACGCGTGCTGCTGCCGAATTCGATCCCACTTCGTTTGTCGAAAGCAAGTTTGTCCGCACCAGCGTTCCCACCGGCAGCACGCTCGACGCGGGATCGGGCGTGCCACGACTCCGTGAAGAAGACTTCCGAGTCAATGGCGGTTTGCGTCGAAAAACACAAGCTGGCGGTCAGTTCGAAGTCGGCCAGCGGTTCGGACTGTTGGACAGCAATTCGCAATTCTTTACCCCTCAACAGCAAGGCAATTCGCGTCTAACGCTGAGTTTCAATCAACCCCTGATGAAGGGATCGGGGACCGCAATCAATCGCAGCTTGATTGTGCTGGCCAACCTCGACACCAACATCAGCCAACAACAAACCACCGTCGGAATACAGAATCATCTGCTCGCGATCCAGGAAGCGATGTGGAATCTGTATTACCAACGAGTGTCGATGTTGCTGCGAATCCGTCACTTGCAACAAGCCAGTTCAATTCACAAGTGGCTGGTTGAACGGCGTGGATTGGATTCGATGCTCAGTCAAATCAAACGTGCGGAATCGGCGATCGCGTCGCGCAGTGCTGAACTATCGCGTGCCGCGACGTCGATTCGAAACGCGGAAGATCAATTGCGAATGCTGGTCAATTCGCCGTTGCTAACTTCCGACCGAACCATCGAAATCATCCCGATTGTGCCTCCTTCACATGACCTGTTGCCTGTTCGAATGGAAGACGCAATCGTGACCGCGCTGCAAAGCCGCAACGAAATTGTCGAACTCGGTTACGAACTGGACAGCGCCCGTGTGCGACTGAATATCGCTCGCAACGAATTGCTACCGGCCTTGGATTTGGTTCTGGAAACGTACATGAGCGGTTTGCGCGGTCGCTATGACGTGAGTGGTTCATGGTTGGATCAGTTCAGTCGTGGTGAACCCAGCTACGCCGCAGGTCTGAATTTTGAAGTCCCGGTCGGCCGCCGTGCCGCCTGCGCTGATGTTCGCCGCCGACAAGCACAGATTCGACAGCTGAGCAGTCGCCTGAATGAAACAATCGCCAAACTGGAAACAGAGGTCGCCAGTGCGGTTCGTGAAGTCGATACGAGTTATCGCGAGTTGACTGCCCGGTATATGGCGATGCAATCGTCCGCACAGTACGTCGATCTGGTCTCGAATCGGTGGCGTGAGCTCCCCGGTGAAGGCTACTCGGCCAACGCCATGCTGGATGATTTGCTTGACGCTCAGGACCGATTGCTGAACGAGGAGGTCGCGTTGGCCAATGCACAAGTCGACTACGTCCTCAGCACAATCCGCATGAAACGTGCAACCGGAACTCTTCTGGAAATTCAGACGTCAACTGATCGACAACCTGACGCACCCGAGCCGTTTTAAGGACTGGGGAAGACATCTGTGACCTAGGGTTTGGCTGATTTTGCTCCACCGAAGCCAGCGACGATTAGGTCAACCGAGATCCGGGCCCCAGCATGTACGACTTGCGACGTAGCCAACCCCACTTTTCTTGCTCGCGTTCGGCGTGGAGTTGGCATCACGTATTGTTGGTGCTGGTCTTTGCCGCGACCACCACAAAGAGCGACGCCAGCGAGGTCGAAGGCTATTCCGAGCCGTTTCGGATTGTCGAGGTCGCTTCCGACGAAACGGGAGTGGTCGAATCGCTGATGTTGCGGCAAGGTGATTCGGTTCGCGAAGGCGACCCGATCATGCGATTGAAGAGCGACATGCATGAAGCCCAATTGGCGATCGCGAAACAGCAAATGACAGTCAACGGACGTCAACAAGCTGCCGAAGCGGAACTCGAGCTGACACAGCTTCGTCTGCAAAAGATTCGTGAGCTGAACGAATCAGGCCATGCGCGTGTCGCCGAAGTCGTCCGCACCGAAAACGAATACAAAGTCGCGATCGCCAATTTGACCGCGGTCGAAGAAGAACTCGAAACCCGGCGACTGGAATACGAACGATTGGCGACGCAGCTTGCCCGTCGAACGTTGCGTGCCCCCTGCGATGGCGTGGTGACGGAACTGCTCCGAGAACAGGGCGAGTTCGTCGCTCCCAACCAACCTCAAGTTCTGACCCTGGTCCAGCTTGACCGCTTGCTTGCCAACTTTGCGTTGATGCCTTCGCAGGTATCGACGTTGAAAATCGATCAAGCCATCGACGTTCGCTTCACCGATTCGAATCGAAAAGTAAAAGGAGCGGTGTACTTCATCTCCCCCATCACGAATGCAGAAAGCGGGACCGTTTTGGTGCAAGTGGTCGTCGACAACTCCGATGGCCAACTTCGCAGCGGGGAACGCTGTTCGATTTCGTTGGGAGACTGATTTCTGTTGGGCACTCGCACAGATTTTGTGGGCGCAGGGGTTGTGAACGGCCTGGGAAACGCCACCCCGACGAACGAATCGATCCCATGGGTCAATTCTCCACGGGACGTTCCGAGTACACAAAGCGTTTCGAATCCCGAGGCCTCGCTCCCGCATTGTGCTGCTCCAGTTTGGGCCGAAGGCGTGCTCGGATTGCTCGAACGACACACGATCGATTGTGCCGTGGTGGTGCTTTACCACGCCGATTCGAAAGACGCCGAACCTGCGATCACGGTCCTGCGAGAATCTTCGTCGTTCGAAACGACCGGCCGCCATTTCCGGCAGCTTTGTACGACTTGCAAACAGGTCGCCGAAGACCAGCAACCGAGACATCGCAAAGAACTTTCACGCGACTGCGACTTCTATGCGATCCCCGTTCAGCCCGATTCTGCGGACTGCCCCGTGCTGGGATTCCTCTGCGTCGGAGACCGCGATGCGGAGAACACGCTGTTGAAAGGTATGGCGATCGCAAGCCAGTTCGGTCAACGACGTCTTCAACAAACGCTCTTACACACTCAGCAAGTCGCAGAAGCTGCGGCGGCAATCAATGAAATCGCCGTCAGCGCACTCAAGGCATCCAGTATCGAGGACGCCGCACAAGTGATCGCCAGTGATTTGGAACGCCACTGCGATTTCAAACGTGTGATCATTGGACGCAAACGAAAGCCAACAGCGCAGTGTGAAATTCTGGCGGCGAGTGATGTCGCTAACATTGAAATTGGAGGCGCACAATACACCGCAATCCAAAAAGCCTTTGACGAGGCATTGCTGCTGAACCGGCCGCTGGTCATCAGCCCCGATCACAACGGGAATCAGGAGACACAGCAACGAGTCTCGCAATTACTGGGCGACACGTGCGTCATCACTCCTTTCGCGGATGAATCAGGCTCTGCTGTAGACGCCGGCGCCTCCGCCGTCATTCTCGGCACTGTCAAACCGAATGCCGATTGCAAATCACCGCAGCACTTTCTGTCTGCATCCGCGCCAGCGTTCTCCGCTGTCTTCCGAGCGATTGAACAGCGTCCGCGTCGCACGATCTTGCGACGGACCATCCGCTCGCTAACGACACGACGTGGCCTCTGCACCGCGATTGCGGTATTGACCCTTGCCGCGTCAATGTTTCTTCCATACACACATCGCGAGACCTGTCCGGCCGTCGTCGAACCGGTGGTCAGACGTTTTGTGGCAACACCATTTGACGCAACGTTGCTTCGCTGTGAAGTTCAACCTGGCGATCATGTGCGGCAGGGCCAAGTGTTGGCGGTACTCGAGGATCGGCAGCTGCACTGGCAACTCGAGTCACTGCGTGCGGAATACCAAAAGGCTCAAAAGACCAAGGACGCAGCGCAAGCGGTCCGCGACTTTGCGAAGCAACGCATCGCGGAACTTGACATGCAAAAAGCGATGGTCGAAATCCGGCTGCTGGAAGATCGACTCGACGAACTTCAGGTTTGCAGCCCGATTGATGGGATCGTTGTCGCCGGCGACCATCAACGCAGTCAAGGTGTCCCCTTGCAAACGGGCGACACCCTGTTCGAAATCGCACCGTTGGAAAACATGATGTTGGAGTTTTCGATCGCCGAACATCAAGTCATGCATGTCGATCTCGGTGCAGTCACGCAGATTCGTCTGGATGCGATCAGCGAAGAAGGCTGGGAAAGTCAGGTCCAAACGATTAGCCCACAAAGTGAGATTCGCAACTCAGAAAACGTCTTCATCGGGGAGTGCCCGATTCCGCAATCGCATGTCGAATTACGGCCCGGCATGACCGGCACGGTCTCGGTCGATTGCGGGCGCCGCGCAATGGGTTGGATTCTCTTTCACCGACCCTACGAAGTGTTGACACGTTGGGTGTGGTAACCAAATGAGTCGACTGAACCAACCTTCGCCGGAAGACACCGACCTCGTCCATTTTGCGAGCGATGAAAGTACGGTTGTGGTGACGATTCGCCATGACCTGATCACCTCGGTGGAACAAAGTGCGACCGGCACGTGTGTCATCATGGAGGATCCGGTCTCGGCGAAACACTTTCGTCTGGGGCGAAACGAGTATGCATTCGTCAGACTTTTGGACGGGCGAAAGACATTGGCGGAAGCCTTTTCGGAGTTTTCACTGCTGGAACCCGGCCAGCCACTGAAGCTGAACGATGCAAGTGAGCTTTGCCGCTGGATGGTCACCAACGAACTGGCGCACACAGTCAATTCGAAGCACGCATCGCGACTCTTGAAATCGAAGTCCGATCGAAAGGTTCGCCGAGCGAAAGAACGTTCCAACCCACTGTCGATGAAGCGATCGCTTTTTCAGCTGGACGCGGTCGCTACCATCGCCAACCGCTGGTGCGGCTTTTTGTTCTCAGTGAAAGGGACGCTGATCGGTTTGCTGTTGATGCTGCTGGCACTGCTGATCGCCGGCTGCAACTGGCCGGCATTGCTGCGTTCGAATGAGCTCGTACTTTCGCAATCAGGTGCGGCGATTTTATTTGCGGTCACAATCGCCCTGAAGATTCTGCACGAGTTCGGACACGCGATCGTTTGCAAGCGATATGGCGGGCGTGTCGGTCAGCTCGGTGTTTTGTTCATCTTGTTCGCCCCCTTGCCCTACGTGGATGTTTCGGCGGTCTGGGGATTTCGCTCGCGCTGGCAGCGCGTCCATGTTGCCTTGGCAGGGATGTACGTCGAATTGGTCACCGCCGCGATCGCCATCATCGCTTGGTCGATGACCAATGATCCGATGATACGTTACTGGTGCTATTCAGTTGCCTTGTCCGCAAGTGTGATGACCTTGCTGTTTAATGCGAATCCGTTGATGCGATTTGACGGGTACTATGCATTGGCAGACGCAATGGGTTGGACAGACTTGTATGGTGACTCACAAAAACAGCTTTCTCGGATCGCGCGTCGTGTTTTCTATGGCGACTCAGTTTCGCAAATCGAAATGTCGTTTGCGATGCGGTGTCTCATCACAATCTATGGGATCGCTTCGGCAATCTGGAAACAATTGATCTGCGTGCTGCTTCTGATCGCTGCCGCAAAACTGTTTCATGGTGCAGGTATCGTCATCGCGGCGGCTGGGATGTTCGCCTGGATTGCAGTTCCGATGGCACATCGCTTCCGTCAATTCTTCGACCGTTCCCGATCGCAGCGACGACGCTGTGCGACGATCATGTTGTGCGGTATCACGTGCCTCGCAATCGTCCTGTGTGTGGGGCACTCACCGCTGCCTCTGACGGCACCGGCGATCGTTCAGTATGTCGCCAACGATGTCCTTCGCAGCGACGCGAATGGATTCGTCAATAGCATTCACGTCACTTCGGGGACCAAGGTCAAACGTGGCGACTTGTTGATCTCGCTTCGCAACCCAACCCTGGTCTCCGAAGCGGAAAAATTGGCGATCGAAATCGAGAAAGCCGAACTGGAGGTTCGTCGTCTGATGTTGCAAAACGAGCATGCGGCATCACAAGCCGAATCGGCGAGATGCGACGCGTTGGTCGAACAGGAACAGAGCGTACGCGAACAAATCGAAGCCTTGCAAATCCATGCCCCACACGACGGCACGATCGTGGCGCGACAGATTGAACGCAAGCTCGGCACGTATGTCCGGGAAGGCGACGAACTGTTGGTTGTCAGCCGCGACGGCAACAAAGAACTTCGCGCGATGGTGCCGCATACCGTGTTGAAACCTCTGCTGGAACGAATGCAACAAGCAGTGCGATTTCGAATCGAGGGTCAATCGACATCACAAGGTATCCTGGCACGGATCCAACCCCGAGCTTCGGAAACCTGTCCGTACGACGCGTTGCTGTCGACCAACGATGGTCCGCTTTCGGTCCGCCTGAATGACGCCGACACGGACGAGGGTGTTTCCAGCCGTTTGGTCGAGCCGCATTTCGAAGCGGTCATACGTTTGTCAGCCGAAGACGCCAAAAAGCTTCTCGCAGGACACCGGGGCTTGCTTTCGGTCGGTGACAATTCGGAGTCCTTCGCCGATCTGATCTGGCGGCACGCGGAATCCGCCTGGAGAACCTCTACGGACTAAAGACAACATCATCCTCCGAGGGGAGGGTGGTGCAAAACCGCACATCGACTTAGGTCAAATTTGACGATTGTGCGTCAATTCGAAGTGAACTGCGTCACATAAAACGACGACAAACCTCCAAATTTCTGCGATGGCATAGCCGTGACATAGATTTCTTTGATCTCCGATTTTTCGGTGACCGAAGCAAAGTTTTCAGATTTCCGGATGAACATTTCCAGCCCTCCTTCGCCAAATCATACTTCGTCAACCGTCGTGGTCGGTCAGGCTACCGGTGCGGGCGGATTGAGAGGTCCAAGGGCAGAAGTGAAGACAGGCCCGGAAGTGAAAACCGGGCGGGTGATGATTGTTGATGACGAGCCGATCAACATCAAACTGATCCAAAAGTTTCTCAAGAGTTCCGGCTACAGCGAATTCATCACCAGCACGGATTCCCGCGAGGCGCTTGACCTCGTTCATCGGCAATGCCCCGACATTATCATTCTCGACGTGATGATGCCGCACGTTTCCGGATTGGAGATTCTGGAACAGGTTCGATCGGATTCAAGCATCTCGCATCTGCCGGTCCTGATCGTGACCGCATCGACGGAAGAACAGACGAAGATCGAAGCGCTTGAACTTGGTGCGACAGACTTTTTGCACAAGCCCGTCAAACCGACCGAGTTGCTTCCTCGTGTTCGCAATGCGCTCGTGGTCAAAGAACACCACGACCAAATGGTGGCTTACTCCAAGCGTTTGGAAGCTGAAGTTGCGCAGCGGACAATGGACCTTGTTCAGTCCCGTGAAGAAGTCATCCATGTGCTCGCCTGTGCGGCCGAATACCGTGACCGCGAAACGGGGAACCACGTGATCCGCGTCGGTCGTTTTGCCGGATTGATCGCACGACAACTCGGCTGCGCCGAATCAGACGCCAAGTTGATCGAGTTAGCCGCGATCTTGCATGACGCAGGCAAAATCGGAATCGCCGATTCGATTTTGCTGAAGCCGGGCAAGCTATCCGAAGAAGAATTCCAGATGATGAAACGTCACTGTGAATACGGCGAACGAATCCTAAAGGCACAACCAGCCGAACGCGGGCGCAATCTGCTACGGCAACATGGCATTACCACTCGATCACCGGTGCTTCGCATTGCCGCCGTGATCGCGAGAACACACCACGAGCGTTGGGACGGGTCGGGCTATCCGGACGGCCTTGCCGGTGACGAGATTCCTTTGGTCGGACGGATCACAGCAGTCGCCGACGTATTCGACGCACTAAGCAGCAAACGTTGCTACAAGGACGCGATGCCGTTTGAAAAGTGCATCGAGATCATGCGTGCCGAACGTGGCAAACACTTCGATCCCAAAGTCCTCGATGCATTCTTGGCCGCCATCGACGAAATCACAGACATCGTCGTCAGCTTGGCCGACAAATAATCAATAGCCCATCGCGGTTAGCGTTTGGTAGGCGATCAGCGAACCGCCATAAGCTAACAACGTCATAAACCCGAACTGGAAACCGGCCCACTTCCAACTGCCTGTCTCGCGTTTGGTGACGACTTGTGTTGGCAAACACTGCATCGCGAGCACGAAGAACACCAACAAACTGATACTGGTTGCGGTCGTAAAGACCGGAGTACCGTCAGGCTTCGTTTGACGCCGCAATGTTTCGATCAGGCCGCCATCTTCGGCACCTTCTTCGCCCAGTCCGTACACGATCGAAAGTGTCGAAACGACGACTTCTCGTGCGGCAAACGAGGTAACGATCCCCACATCGATTTTCCAATCGAAACCGAGTGGGGCGAAGACCGGCTCGATCACTTTTCCAACACGACCGGCAATCGAATATTCAAGCTGTGCGGCGGCTTGCTGCATCTCGTCCGCCGGCATTTCGCTTTCAGGCATCTTGGGATAGGTCGCCAACCCCCACAGCACGACGGAGATCAAGAGGATGATCGTTCCGGCTTGCCGCAAGAACACGATGGCTCGGTCCAGCGTCGTCAACAATGCGTTGCGTAAACTTGGCAAGCGATAGTTCGGCAGTTCCAACACCAACGGTGCCGCTTCACCGGGAACGATCGTTTTCTTCAGCAAAAACGCCGACGACAAGGCCGCCGTGATTCCCAGCAGATATGCAGCCGCAAACAAAACCGATGCCCTCATTGGGTCATCGCCAAATAAGAGCGCCGTGACCATCACATAGACCGGCAAACGTGCCGAACAGGTCAATAGCGGCAGTACCAAAATCGTCACCAAGCGGTCACGCCAATTTTCAATCGTGCGAGCAGCCATGATGCCTGGGATCGCGCAAGCATGCGCCGACAGCATCGGTACGAACGCTTTGCCAGGCAATCCGACACGTCGCATGACGCGTTCCATCACAAAGGCACCGCGAGCCATGTAGCCGGAATCTTCCAGCAGTGTGATCACGAAGAACAAGATACAGATTTGCGGCAAGAACACGACGACTCCCGCCGTACCGCCGATCACACCATCAATGACCAAACTGCGAAAGTCATCAACCGGCAACACCGCGACAAGCAACGCTACGGCAACCGCAATCGATGCCGACCACTTGTTCCACTTGGTCTCGTTCAGCCAATAGGCGAGCGCAAAGAGTGCGAGTGTTCCGCCAATCGCTAGCGGGTAATACAACACGGCGTTGGAGTTGTCGGTCGGCAAGGCTTGGTCAGCCCATTCGCCAACCATACCGAACACCGACTCGATCACGTCCATCGGCAACCCGGCCAATGAAAAGATCAAGAAGAACACGCCCAACATCACCGCCAACAGGGCGAATAAGCCGAGCGCCGGCGAAGTCAGCCAACGATCCAGCCAAGCGAGTTGAACCTGCCCACGAGTGCCTTGGCGAACGGACTGATTGGTAACGTCATCGGCCCACTGGAAACGCGCCGAGAACGGACAGCCTTGGCATCCCGCAACGCATGAACCACGCGAGATGGGCAACGGTTTCTGCTCAGGCTGTGTCAGCTCGTAAATCGCTTCGCGAAGTTCCGCCAGTCCGCGTCCCTTGCGAGCGCTGACCGGGATCACGGGGCAATCGAGCTTCTGACGCAAAGCATCGAAGTCGATCTGCGTTCCATTCGCTTCGGCCGAATCGATCAAATTGACCGCGACGAACCTGTCGCGAACGCTCGTCCTCG
>NZ_NPDI01000037.1:0-159577 GCF_002251265.1 Rhodopirellula sp. MGV
TGAAGACAAGCTGGCGTCTGGCAACCGATTGCGAGTACGCGCACCGCGTTGCCGAGTACGAGCGCGATTGAAGACAATCCAGCGTCTCACATTCCGACTGCTATTCGCTACTCGTTACCCTTCGCAATGCCGGTCGAGTAAACTTGTCGTCAGCGGCGAACTGCAAACTGTCGTCGTGGATAGACCGCGAACAACTCAATGCGCGTAAGCCGCCGGGTTGTGTTCAATCAAGTGGTCAGTCGTTTGCGGCGGCCACGTGATCGAAATCGTTATCCGACTAACTCGCCACATGGTTTGCCTGATATGGCATCAGTAGTCCAATGCCAAACATGCGGCTTAGCGTTCAACACTGGCATCAGTCTTACGGACTGTATACACATCTACTGCGTTTGCTACAGCTGTGGCACAACCCACAAGCCCCGTTTTCAACTTGTGGACGGGCAGTTTTCACTGCTTGACAGCCTGTTCGACACGAACGGGCCGCGAAGACTTCCCGTGCGAATTCTCACGCACAACATCGGCTTCGACCTAGCGTTGGCCGCACCCGTTGCAGACCGGGAGAGCTTCACCCCCTATTTCCACGTTCCTATCCCGAACAGCAAAGATCTCGCATCGATGATTAAGGCAATGAACTGCGGTCGTTGCTGCGACTCAAACTTACGCTCAAAATGCCACACTGACGAATGTCCGCTCTGCCACTACTCTTCACTTCGTGTCGTCGGAGGTTGGGTTTGATGACGCTACCGCATGACGCCACGACGACGGATAACCAGTATGGATCTGACTTCGCGAGCTTGCGAGCCGATGCTCAAGTCCTCTGTTCAAGAAGCCCGTTGATCTGTTTTGGTCCGTCGCTTCACGCTAGGGATTCGCTTTTCCTGGCTGTTTCTTGCGGATCCCTATCTGCCAGCTCGAGTAGCCTGCTGTGCTGCGAGATTGGGGAGAGCCTCACCGGCGGTCGCTACAGGGTGGCCATCGACTTGCCGAGCATGTTTGTTACTTGGCGGTTCCGGTGCGTTTGACTCGTGTGCGCCCGAACCGGCGCACGCAAGCCGCCGAGTTCAGCTAATCGAAGTGGTCAGCCGAATGTGGCGGCTACAGAATAGAAATCGTCATCCGACTGAAGATGGTACAAGATTGCGCTAACGATGAATCCATACGCACCACCTGACGAACATCAGCAAATGGAAGATATTCGAAGCGGCCGATCAGGTCCGACTTTGATCCCGGCATTTCTTGCCATGCTACTTGCATTGGCATCGTCTTGGTGGGGCGTTGCGGCGTGTGTCTATGGATACGAATTTTTTCAGTCGGGCGTCCTCGATGTACCGACACCGCACCGTGCGAAGGAATGTTTGTTCTTGGCATTGACCAGCTTAATCGCAGCGAGCATAGGATTCATCGGTGCGGTCCGTTGGTGGCAGAGCCGACTGGCAATTGCGGCAATCCTTACTGCCGTGGCCTGCATTTTGATCTTCGGGCTAGCTCCAATGCTTTCGATCCAATAGCCATGCGATGATGACGGAGCGGCGGAGTCAAGCCTTTTGACGTGGTTGGTCTCTCCCCGCCTCCGCGTATCCCTCTTGTTACCCAAATGAATTATGACCACTCTCGACGAGCTTGATCCTCCCGCTTGGCAGGAACCTGAAACGCGATCAGGCTTGATCGCGGCATGCCATCACTTGCGCAGCAAACCGTTGGATGAATTCACAGCCGAAGACTTGCGTGTAATGATTGGGCAACAGATTTGCCCGAATGTGTTACTCCCAATAGCGGTAGACCGACTAATCGGGAAACCTCTTGCCGCAGGCGACTATTATCCAGGCGATCTGTTCGTTGCCTGCGTAAATGCCTGCCGCAAAGACTGCAACCTAATGGAACGCCATCTTGGTGTCCTGTCGTCGATCGCAAAGGCGATACTTGACGAACGCCCAGATGACGACATTGTTATCGGCGCGGCCGAATCACTACTCACGGAAAATGCCGGGTAACGATCGCGTGAACTCACGTACGGGAGTCGGCGGTTTTGAAGCTGAGAGTCGTTGGCGCGGCCCTGCTGAACCGTGACGTTATCTCAGTTCATTGACGTACATGGGATTGACCACAGAAACGACTGCTGTGCGTGGTTTTTCTCTCGCTGAACTGATGAACTGCGCATCCGCATGGGCGTATGTTCTCGCGCTCTTCGGATAGGAATGGGAGGATTCTTCGGTGTGGTTGGCAATGTCAGGACCGCTGATTGCTGGTCCGTTTAGAATTGTCATATGGGGGAGACGTGCTTTCCTTCTGTCTGCGACTGTCGGACTTGTGATTTGGCATCGATCTTACTTTACCCGGCGATGGGTGCTGTTCGGTAACCAAGCAATTGTTTTAAGGACCGATGTCAACTGCGCGGTCGAACCCATCGGGAAACTGAGCGATAATAATGCCGAGCACCGAAAGACGGGAGCTGACGTTTTGGACGTGGCTATTGTCTTGGCAGGGCAATCGCACGTCGATTTCGTTACCCGACTGATAGCCGCGATGCGCAACTATGACATCGTTTGAAACTTCCCACGTCGTCGAAGCCTATCGTGAGCGATGCGAAGACCGCATCGACGTCATAGCTGATGGTGACCGCACATTGATTGTGGTTGCCGACGGCGCTGGTGGCACCGGGGACGGGCACACCGCGGCAGAGATCGTGATCCGCGAAACGCGGGCAAACTACGCTGCGATAGGCAACTCCACCGACTGGTCCCAATTTCTTTCGCAACTGGACTTTCGCGTGCACACCGGCGAAACGACCGCTGTAATTGTCGACCTCTATCCTGATCGCATTCTGGGCGCGAGCGTCGGCGATAGCTGTGCTTGGGTGATCGATGGACCTGAGATTACTGACTTAACACGTACCCAGATTCGCAAGCCGCTACTTGGCTCCCAAGCGTCGAAACCTACTCCATTTTGGCACGGCCCACTGAACGGTGTTCTTCTGGTTGGCTCCGACGGATTTTTCAACTACGCCCAACGCGATCAAATCACACCGCTCATCGGACGCACTGATTTTTTTGCAATTCCGCGTGCCTGTGTCGACATGGTTCGCCTCCCTTCCGGCAAACTTTGGGATGATACTGCTATCGTTGCGTGTCGGGTGCGCCGGGCGCGTGCATCCCGCAAACGCTACTCGATCTGACAGTCAAGGAGCGGGAAACCATTGCATGAACCGAAGACGCGGAGTCGAGGTTTTCGAAGTGGTGAGCCGTTCGCCGCGTCTCGGTTGTGCCTGTTGTTCCCCGTTCAAGTCCCCCAATGCGAAACGATGCTTGAGCTTGACGATCCCACCGAACTGAGACGAAAGCGTAAGCGAATCGCCGAACTAAGCCGACGCCGCAAGTTCAAGGCGACCGCAAAATGGATTGTCGCAATTACCATGATTGCGGTGGGCTCAGCCTTCGCTGTCTATTCAACTCGTCTGATACTGGCAACCCCTGATCCGCTAGCAGTAGACGTTGGCATCGCATCATTTATTGGCGCATACGTAGGTGGTATCGGAGCTTTCACCTCCTATTACCTAGGCTCAAGCAGTTACAATGCCAAGCTAATCAAACTAGCGAAGGGTAAGTGGACCGAATCGCTTGCACCTGGAATCGTTGCTTACGCGTTCGGAATTCCGTGTTCAGCGACACTCGCGGGCTTGTTGGTTTCCCAGATGGAGTTTGCCTCGATCTTCTTCATCGCATCACTTCTTGGATCATCTCTACTTTTTGGCGTTTACTGGTACCTCGCTCAACCGCTCATCCCGCCTCGAATCTCTGCTCTCAACAATGACGGATAACAAAGATCGAGATCGCGACATGCATCGCAGCACTTGAGGACATCATCCAAGGTCCGCGGCCACTGCTACCGTGCGAGCTGGTTTCTTCACGACGAACGCCAAGCTTGAGCAACATCCGAATGCGTTTGTGGACTCGATCCCATTGCTTTAAAAATCGCGTCCGAATGCGTCACTTAGCGAGCTGCCCAAAAACGGAAGCTGTTTCTTGCCCACTCGCCTCTGAAAGTTCGTCGCCCTCATGACGTTTCTGTTCATCACCTCACCGCAATTCCCTTCGCGGAGTGATTCAGCTTGAGCGATCTATGTTTGGTATACTACCTGTCGTTCAAGTTGCTTTTCGCGCCAGGGGCTGTCATTTAAAGTGAAAGCGGGCCCCCACAAGTTCACGCCCATGTCTGGCGTACCAATACACCCGATTCAGCGAGTCGAGGCGGCTTGAACAGCGATGATCATCTGCGCGGACTGGGTAATCGGTAACATAATTTGTAGATACAAAGTCTCTGTTTCGCCTTGAGGTGCCCATGCCAATCACGATGAACGATTTGACGATCAGCCCCAAAGGTGTGGCCATGGACACGCTTCTATCGGAATGGACGTGGGCAATGCCGGAGCCGGTGCAACCGGTCCTTCTAACCGCAATGGGCGATGCGTTTGCTCAAGGTACTTCCGGCGCGGTCTATTTTGTCGACATGATTGAAGGAGACATCCGCCCTGTCGCCGAAGACAGTGAATCCTTCCAGTCGTTGCTACGTGACAATCAATTCGTTACAGATCACATGTTTCCGTCGCGGATCGTGCAATACCGCAAGGCAGGATTGATGCTGCAGCCGGCGCAAGTCTACAGCCATAAGCAGCCACTCGTCTTGGGAGGAACGGACGACATCGGGAATGTCGAAGCGACCGACGTCAGTGTCCATATCAGTGTTCACGGTCAAGTACATCGGCAGGTCAAAGATCTGCCGGACGGCACGCCGATTTCAGAAATCAAGATCACGTGACACCCGACTGACCAAATCGCTTTCGCATGCACGGAAGCGGCGAAGGCCAATCTGTTTTGAAGTCAACGACTACTACCCTGGGATGCCCCCGAAACTTGGTCCAGGGTTATGAAGGCAGGGATTAGGTTACTGAATCACATTCGTTGTGCCGCTTCGACGTAAGGAGCACAGCGACTGGAGTTGAAGCGGCACAACGGGCCGCGAACTCCGCAGGGGTAAGCCCACTCAGCGAGCTGTGTGGACGTCGGTGGTTATAGGTCGATCTCCATTGGCCGGTCACCTGCTGGGCTTCAGCAAGCGTGCTGAATGCTTCGCACGACAAGCACTCGTCCCGAAGCCGACTTTGAAAGCTTTCGACGTAGCCATTCTCCCAGGGGCTGCCTGGTTCGATGAACGACGTGCCGACATCAATGCGGCCGAGAAACTCTCGAACGCGACGACTGATGAACTCGGGGCCGTTGTCACTTCGGATGAATGCCGGAACGCCTCGGATCACGAACACATCCACAAGGAGATCAACCAGGTCATCACCCGTGAACCGGCGAGAGACCTCCAAGGCAATGCATTCCCTGGAGTACTCATCGATCAGCGACAGGATTGTCAGCGAGCGTCCGTTGCTTGTCTGATCAAAGATGAAGTCGATCGACCAAACACGATTCATGCGTTCGGCACGGCGACGGCAGATGCCTCCGGAATCGCTTCCGAGTCTACGTTTCTTCCTCTTCTTCCGCGGCACTCGAAACCCTTCTCGTTTCCAGAGTCGGTAAATCTGTTTGAAATTCACTGTCCACCCTTCACGGCGTAGCATCCGCGTGATCATCCGATAGCCGTAGCGCGGGAATTCACGAACCAGTTCATGAATGCGGCGAAGCAATATCTCTTCGTCGCTCTTGGATTGCGTCTGGTACCGCTGTGTACTTCGCGGTTGACCAAGCGTCTTGCATGCCCGACGTTCTGACACCTCAAAGGCCTTTTGAGCCTTGGCGACAGCCTCACGTCGTCGCGCCGAACTCAGAAGTTTCCCTCCGCAGCCATCTTCAAAATCTTCTTGTCCAACTCCGCTTCTGCGAGAAGCTCTTTCAATCGTTGATTTTCGACCTCAAGCTCTCGAAGGCGTTTCGCTTCGTCGGATTTCATTCCACCGTATTGTTTTTTCCAGCGTTCCCAGGTCGCCGCGCTGATCTCAAGTGCCTGAAAAACTTCAGCCTCGGTGTTGCCCGCCGCCATCATCGCTTCGCCTTCTTGGAGGGCCTTCATAATCAGCTTGGGTTTCCGCCGTTTTCGTTTCTTCGTCATCGAAAGTCTCCTTTGGCCGTCGTGGCCGGTAAACTTTCATAACCGAAGAATCAGTTTTTTGGGAGTACGTCAAATCATTTGAGAGGCTCACACAACATGCGCACGTTGGCTATCGGCGATATTCATGGCTGCTATCGTTCACTCGACACACTCGCGTCGTTTGTGGGGCTCGAGAAAGACGACAGAATCGTTACGCTTGGCGACTATGTTGATCGGGGTCCTGATTCGCGACGAGTCCTGCAATGGTTGATCGATCGAGTGGATAGCGGACAACTCATTCCACTGCGTGGGAATCACGAGGTGATGATGGTCGAGGCGCTTCAATCTGAGCGGCACCTTGAAGAATGGCTTGCTTGCGGCGGTGATGCGGTGCTGTCGTCATACGAAGCCGAACGACTCACCGATATCCCCACAGAACATTGGCATTTTTTAACCCGCTCGCTACGATCACATTTCATCACAGAAACGCATTTCTTTGTACATGCGAATGCATGCGCCGAAATCCCGATTGATCAGCAACCAGATGAAATACTGTACTGGGAATCGTTTCGCGATCCGCCACCGCACGAATCGGGTTTGACGATGGTGTGTGGACACACGGCACAGCGCGGAGGAATTCCGCTTTCGATCGGCCATGCAATCTGCATCGACACCTGGGCATGCGGAGAAGGTTGGCTGACCTGCCTTGATGTCCAGACTGGCAACTGTTGGCAGGCCAATGAATCTGGTTCCACCCGACACATCTGGCTGGATGAGCGCCGATAGCAACCAGTAAATGCTCAGACCTGGTCTTCTGGCTTGTCGTAGGGCGAATAGCGACGCTAGAAATTAACTGATCGAACGCCATCCGTTTGTTTCTTGCAATTGTCGCGGCTCGTCTCGCAAGCACTCAAGAAAGTACGAAGCAGGACAATCGGGATCGCCGGATTTACAAACCGCCCTCAACGCACCACTTGAGCGCAACCGAACCACAATCACGATGGGTCGAGTTGCAAGACTTGCGCTCCGCACGGTCTACGGGAGCAAGGGGGATCAGCGACGACGCCTTGCCCCAGTTGATTCATTTGCCTGAGTGATGGAGCTGATTTCGAATCGAATAATTTCGACGCCATGGTGGCGGGCTGCGATTCCGACTTGGCCTTCGGCAAAGCTTCGGTCAAGGAATTCGTAGCAGAGTGTTCCATCCTTGAAAATGGCGAAGCGATTTCCCACCCCTAGCACTTCGACAACGTTGGTTGCATCTCGCTCGGTTTTCAATGCTTGAAGGTTGATTGGCCGTATCGCTAGTCGCTTTTCGTCTTTGCCGAACCGGATGGGCGAGGCGATGTTGTAAAGCCAACCTTTTTCGGACGAGAGTCCCACCCAGTATCCCGTTCGGTTGCCCGGGCGACGTTCGGTAGAACGGAAAACGACCGCAGCTTCGCCGTCGTCTGAAATCTTGTAAGTGATTCGGATGCGAAAGTTGTCGGTCGGGACACCATAGAGCATCATCTTTTTGTGGTCGCCGTTCGCCGTCAGCAGACCGCCTTCGAGGTCAAACCCACCTTTACTAAAAGCAGGATCAAGCTTCCCGTCACCGAAGAGCACCTGCCAATTCGCCTCTTGTCCATTTCGTTCGGTCGCGTTGTCCGAGGCCGCGGTGAACTGGGCATAGGTTAATGAGTGTTGGCGCAGCGACTCGGCTGAAGCGGGACGAAGATTGCCGGTGCGAGCGAAAATCGCCAAGACCGAGATAAAACAGGGCCCCGCAATGCAGCATGCAAAGAAAAGAGCTCGCCGCACCGCGATGGAATTAAAGTTGCTGCTCAGCATGGATTCGGTTGTTTTTTGAAAAGTGAAGTTCGATCATAAAGCCGATACCAGCGCAAGCCAGCAATGCAACCGCCCTGCCAAATGAGAGCAGACCGATTTCTTCATCATACGCTGGACCGAAGCAACCACATTGTGCGACTCGCCCTTGAATCAAGAGTATCAGCTGTGCTGCGGCAAAGGAGCCGCTGAGTGCCAATGCGATCACCCAAGAACCGAGTCGGAAGATCCCGGTAGCCAAGAAGAACGCGGCAATGGCGCTCGCAATGGGAATAACCGATGCGACAGCCATCGAGAACCTTGGACCAACGACACCATACCGGTAAACGGTGCTTAAAAATGCGAACGGGTTGCTCAAATGGAAATAGCTGCTTGCGGCCAGCATCAGCAGGGTGAAGCAAGCTGCAACCGCATACACCGATTTCAAAAGTTTCGAATACTTGCTCATCGTTTTTTCAGGCTTCCGGATTGTTCGACCCAGTCCGCCCAGCCTCCCATATAAATACTAATTGATTTGTACCCTGCGGTGTTCAGTCTGGATGCCACTTCAGCCGCGTAGGGGCATGATGCTGAGCCACAGAATACGATGATTCTTGAGTGTTCATTTTGCGACCCCAGTTTTCTACGGATCAAAGCAAGTGTGGAATCTGGCGGCACATTCAAGCTGCCGGGAATCGATCCCTCGCGATGCGATGGCGCGTTGCGTGCATCAACAAGTGTTATGTCATCGCTGGAAATTGCGTCTTGAACTTCTCCAATGTCGACCCAAGGGAAGAAGTAGCCTTTGTTGGTTTCTTTAATCGCTTCAACCGTTGATTGGTTGCGCCAAAGCCCCTTGGCCTGAAGATTAAAAGCGAGCATCGCGATCGCCAGAATTGCAATTGGGGCACCGAACGCGTGGGAACGCCGTTCAGACCTGAGTAGTCGGCCAATCGGCGTATCCGATTTCAATAGCTGTCGAAGGCTAAAAGCAAGAAGCAGAAGCAGTGAAATGGCGATGGCGCGGCCGGCTACCAGCGTGATTGAGGGATGGGACGCCTCCTTGGGTGACACGACGATTGCAGTTCCATCCCAGCGCGAAAGCAACTCCGATGCGCCGACCTGGCTATCCACGTTCTTCGCGGAGCTATCGTAGAGCGAAACAGAACTCCCGGACCCACGATAGAGCACCCAGTGGTTGTACCGCGATGACCCTGGTTCCCCCACATGCAAAATAGCTGGCCTCCCCAGCCACTCCAATTCACTGAGCGAAATGTACCGATAAAGCGATGCCTGTGCGCCGTGGTCGGCGAGTGCCGACATTAACTCCTTTGCCGACGACCCATAGGTCGAACTCAGATATTGTGGCTGAAGCAAGTCTCGAAAATCCGAGACCGGTTTCCCAATTTCACTGAGTGATGCGTGGACGCAATAAATCCCACAATAACCGTCGTCATTCGCGATGTCCGTCGCAAAGCTTTGCGTGCTCAACCAGGAGACACAAACCAGGACGAAGACAAAGAATCGCTGACGTTCCAAAACTTGCTGGTTCATCATTTCGCACTCATTCGGGTCGACCGGATGGCAAAAGCGCCAACTGCGAGAACGGCGATTGCAATCCCGACGATAGCAATCGCTCGAAAGCTACTTCGACTAGCATCGTCCGGCGATCGGGATAGTTTTGACGATGTGTAAACCGGGGCGATCGCATCGCCGTTCCAGGCATATGCCAACCCGCTATCCGAATCTGCCATTGTCACCACTGCCCCGGCTGGAAGCGGCGAAATCAATTCGGCCGAGTATGACTTCGCCGCTTCATCACCGGTCAGCAGCACGGAACTGGTATAAGCCCCCCGAAGCCCCAAAACAGTACCATCGCTCATCGTACGAACCACCGCGATATTGAACTCTTTAGGAACTGCGTGTTGACCGACCGTTTCCGTCGCCGTGATTTCAAGTTCACACGACACTGACTTAAGCGTCGGATAATCCTTACCGACTATCCTTCCGTTGCTGCCGGCACCAAACAGATCCCCTTCGGTCTTTTGGATTTGAAGGCGTTGGAGGACGGGGAAATCGCCAGTTTTAAACACAGCGGTGGCATGGCCATACTTACCCTTTCCAGTAATGACCACTTCGCCTTCGGATTCCTCCACGCTTTCAAGACTATCGAAGTAGGACGCAAATTTCACGTAGTCGTCCCATGGGCTTCTGCCGACCGCGACACTGGAATACGCGAGAAACCGGTACCATGGCGCGTCACTCTTTTTCGCATCAAAGAAACCCCGACAAGAGGACGTCCCGTTCTCCGGCATGATGTCGATTGCGAGCTGTTGACCGTCTTCGATGCGAAGCTCCACCTGCATTACCTGCTCGCCAGCCGTTGCAAAATCGCGATCCTTGTAAAACAGATGTTTCCGATCACCATCAACTTGAAAAATCACATTTTGCGTAGCAACGACGCCTGAGCCTGGGGCTGCCACATCAACAAAATCAAACTGCCCTTCGATCCTACAACTCTCGGGCAAGCTGCACGCCCGAAAATATTGCTCGGAATCATCTCCGCTAAACACGTACGAAGCAGGGAAAATGACCGCCCAAACTGCAAGCACGGTAACCTGAAAAAAAACAGTGCAAATCACCCCCGAAAAGAGAGTCGACCGATCAAACCGTAGGATCTTTGCCCTGCGAGCGACAACATTATCTCTCGCCCTTTTAGACTCCGAGACGCAAAACAGATTACCGAACTCATCTTGCGTCTGCGAATGATGTTTTGAATACATTTCGTTACGATGTTTTCCTGGGGAATAATCCTGTAACCGCCACTGGCCGTGTGAAGCAGATTAGCTGCAAAGGGAAGCGAGCCGGAGTTCTATTTTCTAATTCAAGCTGGGTGGCGCCGTCCGCACCAAGCCCCCTAGAAGACCTTGAGTTCAATACACCTTTGCGCAGCCCCAAACTGAACTCACGCGGTTAGGCAAAACTCACAGACTATCAGGACGCCACATCTGAACGTCGCTTTGCGCGTCAATTGCGAACTTCCGGCTCTGCGAGATCCCAAAACCCTCGCAGAGCCGTGTAGTCCTAGTTGTCACGCATATGCATCAATTAAACAAAATCCGAAACGTTATCGATGCGCAGCAAAACGCACTACTTCAAGATCACGATCAATGACGTAGCCGTTCATGCCAGCTGTTAGCAAGAATCGATCAACTTCCGCAAAGCCGACAGCCTTCATGGGCTTGGCTCATGCAGCCGTTCAATGTTCTTTTCTGGCAATCCTGAGCACTATATGGGTCAAAGACAGCAGTGAAACATTCTTTGAGTGGATCATACTCTGAATCGACCCAACAATTCTTAAGCATTTGATTGCAGGGCAGTCCACTGCCATCGCCCTGGCACGAGACATCATGGCGTCCGGTGCAATCCGGACACGCACCACCAACAATTTCACCGCCGTCAGATACAGAAGCCTCCACTGAGATGACTGAGAAACATAAAACAACAACACCTACACAGAACACCGTAAATGCTCGCATGACTTTCCCTTTTGAAAGGAACCGCTTTGGTGTGAACCAGCCTTGACGGCGTTGTCAAGACGTTTTCAACATAAGAGTGCTCTAGCGGGGTTGCAATATCCACTGTTGGCGAATAACGATTTTTTCTATACAGCGATACTCAGTCAGAATCCCGCCATTTACATCACTACATTTTTCTCTGAGTTGTTTGTCGGACCTCTGACAAAACTGGCCAATCAAAATGAGTGCCAAGGTATATGCATAAACGAACAGAGAATCCGCGAACGAAGAAGCGGAACATGTAGTCGAGCTTTGATTAGTCACGAACCAGTGACACCGCATGTCGCTTTGACAGCCCTCCGCCACTTAAAAAGAAACACCTCTGATCGCGTGACCTTTCATTGAGGCGGGTTTCCGTAATTGTCGGGAAAGCGCAAATAAAACAAACTTATTGGATTTTGCTTGAACAGAATCTTCGGTTGCGCTAGAACGCTAGGGCCACCTTCGCCTCCGCTACGCGGATTGAACGTGGATACCACACACGTTAGCCTGGCGAAACGGCATCTAAGTTAGCCATGCAACCACAGTCTCGCTGCACAGGCTGGAGTCTTGGAATGAAACTCATCATACAGATCCCTTGCTTTAATGAAGCCGACACACTGCATCGAGTCATTTCAGATTTACCTGAGACAATTGTTGGCATTGATGAGATCGAGACGTTGGTGGTTGACGATGGAAGCACCGACGGGACTGCTGCAGTTGCATTGGGTTTGGGGGTGGATCATGTAATTCGGCACAACAGAAACCGCGGGTTGGCGGCTGCGTTTTCAACGGGGCTGACGTCCTGCTTAGCGCTCGGGGCCGACGTGATCGTCAACACAGACGGGGATTGCCAATATCCGGGTTGCGAGATCCCTTCACTGGTTGAACCGATTATCAAAGGACGTGCCGATCTTGTCATTGGAGATCGCCAACCCGGTCGCGACCCGCGATTTTCGAGGTTAAAGCGTTTCCTGCAGCGAGTTGGACGGCGGGTTGCAAGCCAACTGGCCGGGATGGACCTGGCTGATCCGGTGAGTGGTTTTCGTGCGTGGTCGCGAGACGCTGCGATGAGAACGCATATCGTAACAACATACAGTTATACGATTGAATCATTACTACAAGCGGCAAAGAAAGGCCTTGCGATCCAGTTCATTCCGGTGAAGACGAATGCCGCAACAAGGCCATCGAGGCTGTTTCGAAACATCCCCCACTTCTTAGTGCGGTCGGCAGTGACGATGCTTCGAGTGTTTTTCTTCCTACATCCACTTCATATCCTGCTTTGGATCAGTGGTTTGCTGTGTTTGATCGGTGCAATTCCTATTTTTCGTTTTTTGACCCTGTTCCTACTTGGGAGTGGCGAAGGCCACCTGCAATCTTTAGTTCTGGGAGCAGCATTGGTGATCGTAGGAGTCTTGATTCTGGTGACTGGCCTTGTTGCTGACTTGGTCGCGCACAATCGGCGTCTCATAGAAAAGCTTTTAGATCAAATGCAGGCAACAAACGAACGTATGATTGCTGGCCAGAGCATTGAATCAGCTGAGATGCGAGTTACTGCGACGAAGAATCGGACGCGATAATCATTATCCCTGGATGTACAGAGGCGGAGGATGAGCAAGAGATTTTCTTTTGGACATGTGTCGCGTTCCGCATTTACCTTGATTGAACTTTTGGTTGTGATTTCAATTATCGGTATCTTGGTTGCTTTGACATTGTCAGCTGTTCAAAGCGTACGTGAATCTGCAAGAAAGATGCAGTGTGCGAGTCGACTTCGGGACCTCGCGTTAGCCTGCCAGAATTACCACAGTTCGTTTCGACAGTTCCCAATGCACGGCGGCGGCACTGCGGAACCGAGAGGCACTCGGATATCACCTGACAGCTCAAGTAATCATCATCGGCTGGGGGTTGCAGTAGCACTACTTCCCTTCATTGAGCAGCAACCGCTTTGGGACACCATTTCGAATCCCTGGAGGGAGCCAAGGAGTGGAATCGTTTTTCCTGCGATGGGACCAATCCCTTGGTACAACATTCTCTCCGCGTCACAAGAAAACCTGTACGGCCCCTGGAAAATTTCACCGACGTTTCTTCGTTGCCCGAGTGATCCCGGGGAACCGCTCGTCAACAGCGGTGCGACGAACTACGCGGCATGTCTGGGTGACGGTGTCTTCGCGGTGGGCTGTGCATTAAAAAAGCCACAATACCGATCCTCAGGCGATCGGCAGCCCCAGCGATTTGATGACTCGTCAAAACGGGGCCTGTTCGCAAACTGGTTTGCATTCCGGATGCGTGACTGCAGTGACGGTCTTTCCAACACCTTACTGTTCTCGGAAATCTGTGTTGGAAACGGTGATCGAGCATTTAAGTCCAACGTGATCATGGAAGTCCCTGGATTACGAGATAGCCCGCAAAATTGCTGGAACTTAATCGACTTGGAGTCCCGACTGATTGAAGGCGGTGCGGATCTGGAACCACGTGGCGTACGGTGGGCAGATGCGGCACCTTCGTTTTCGGCGTTCAACACGGTATTGCCTCCCAACTCACCTTCATGCAGTGAGGTTCCTCCGGATGGTATTCATGCCAACTGGTTTGGAGGCGTCTTCTCCGCAGGAAGCTATCACTCGGGGGGAGTGAACTGCGTGTTGGCTGACGGTGCGGTCCGTTTCATAAGTGACTCGATCCAAAGCAAGTCAGATACGGAAATTGCTGGAAGCGTGTACTTGGGTAATACGCAAAGCCCCCCAGGTTCAGCGAGCCCGTTTGGGGTATGGGGAGCCATGGGGACGCGTGCGTCCAACGAAACAATTGTGATGACAGATAATTGAGTTGAAAGAGATGGATGCCAAGCAGAACACCTACGATCTTGAGCGGCAGCGTCGCAAGCGGTCGGTCACTCTTCCCTCCGACGAGGTTCTTAAGTGGATCGAATTTGGATGTTGGGTTACGGTTTTGTATTTGCCTGTATTGCGTCTCACCAACGGCGTCTCTGTTTCGCCTGAACAGTTTGTCTCGCGTTCGCTCCTTGCCAGCGTCAGTGTTTTGGGCGCGATATTCCTCTCACTTCGCCGGATTCGCAAGCGACGGCAACTCGATGTTGAGCGAGGCTCGTGAATGCGCCATTTGATGGATCAACGGGGACGGTCTCAAAAGTTCTATGGCGAGTTGGGATTCCTGTGCCTCGCCGTTGTCATCGGACTTATTGTGCGGATCGCATTTCTGACGCAGACAATGCGATCCGATGAGGCGTTGACGTTCAATAATTTTGTTCAAAAACCGGGAGAGTTGTTGCATTACGCGTTACCTAACAACCAACTCTTTCACACTGTACTTGTTCGCTTGACAACCGCCGTGTTGGGTGCGGATCCATGGATCATCCGACTGCCAGCGTTCCTTGCGGGGATTGTGGCGATTCCACTTGGATGGCAGTTCTGCCGCAGATTAAACAATGGGCGTGGAGGAGAGTTCATTTCTGCGGCGATCGCGGTGTTCCCGTTTTTCGTGCTGTTTTCCACTAACGCACGTGGCTACACGCTGCTGGTCTGCCTTTGTCTCCTCGCAGGACTGCATGTACAGCGGATCCTTGAAGATCCCAATTCGACAGCAATTTGGCCGCTCGCAGTTTTCATCGCACTTGGTTTTTGGACCATCCCGACGATGTTGTACCCAGCGACCGGGATTGTCTTTTGGCTGACTTTAGGACTGATCACGAAAAGTGACTTAGCGGTACGCGATGGGGCCTGGATCCTGGTCGTACTTGGAATCCAAATCGTGGTTCTAACGACAGCTTTTTATGCTCCCACACTGATTCGTGAAAAAGGGATCGAAGAGGTCTTCTTTAATCGGTTCGCTGCTTCTCTTTCGACAGAACAGTTTTATGGCGGAATGGGAGACAACCTGACGCACACCTTACGGCATCTATTCCGACACGTGACTTGGAAACTACCGCTGGTAGTGCTTGCTGTCTGCGGATTCGTGGCATCTTTGATGAAACGCGAAGAGCGGTTATTGCTTTTTCTTGCCGGGGTGAGCGGAGGTGTGGCGTCGGCATTTTTGTTAAAGCAAAGTTTGCCATTCACGCGTTCGTGGATTTTCGCCTTGCCGTTTTTGTTCGTTGTCGCTGACCGTGGATACACATGGATCGTTAGTGCAACCCCACGTCTCGTAACTTTTGCTTGCCATTTGCTGATCATTGGGGCAAGCGTCTGGTTTGCGCGTGACTTGGTGATTCATAATCGAATCGCTAAATACAATGACACGGGATTATTCCCGGAGGTCATTGATGTCGCTGATTATCTGACCAAAGTCACGCAACCTGGAGACAAAGTAATCAGCCCGATCCCTAACAAAGAGCCTCTGAAATACTACTTGGCTCGTGCGGAGTGCCCGGTGCAAGTTGACCATCGACTTCGGCAGCCCGGCCGACATTTCTTCGTGACTCGCGAAAACCTAGCTCCGGACGGAGAAGGAAAACTTTTGGCAACGATCGGAGCGGCACGCGTGTTTAGGATGCATTGAAGGGACTGCAAATTGGGTCAGTGCGTTCGCATTGTTTTTCACGTCAGTTTTGATTGATCGGAGATTTTTGTCGATGCAGATGCAGGGTGTGCCGGGCGATCGCGGACGAGTGAAATGGAGTTTACTTCCTGTCACCATCATCGTTTTCCATCTTTGCCTCGTCTCCATCATTGCGTTTCGATCCGGCTTCGCCTGGACCGAAGTGGGATTGTTGCCGAGCGGAGTTGCAGACTGGAAATACGCCGACTTTGCATCCTTCCGAGTTAATCCGCCTCTCGTACGCGACATCGCTGCGCTGCCGTGGTGGATTGGCGGCCCTCAGCTCAAGTACCTCCATGAGAAATCGGATCCGCGATACCGAATGGAGTGGGACCTTGCTCGTGAAATGATTATTGATCACGAGGAGCAAAGCTATTGGTGGTTAGCACTTGGCAGAATCGCTTGCTTGCCTTTTTTGGCGATAGGGATGGCAACTGCATTCATTTGGTCCAGTCGGCTCTACGGACACGCGGCAGGGATCGGTGTGCTATTACTTTGGGCGGTTTCGCCCAGCTTGATTGGTTATGGGGCATTGATCAGCGGCGACGCACAGGCAGCTTGCATGGCTTTGGGATTGCTTTTCGTATTTCGCCAGTGGCTAGACCATCGCTCCCTTGTGATGTCAACTGCACTTGGTTTAATGGCGGCATTTGCTGTACTGACTAAAACCAGCTTGGCAATCCTAGTGTTGATGCTGCCGTTATTTTGGCTTGCCGCAATGGCATGCGATTGGCTGAAGCGTTCGGGGCCAGTGCAACGCAGGAGCATTTCGGAGCGTCTCAATGACAATAAAGGAGTGCTGGGACACGTGATCGCGGCGTCGTTCGCGTTCCTGTTGGTGATCAATTTGATGTATGGCTTTGACGGATCGTTTCGTCCGTTAGGGAACTTTGATTTCATCAGCCGATCATTTGCCGGCGCTGATGGCTGGCAAGAGGTGGAGTGGTCGGGGAACCGATTCCGGGGAACGATACTGGAGCAAATCCCGGTACCACTGCCGAGCGACCTGCTGATCGGACTCGATCTTCAGAAGTGGGATTTCGACCGTGTCCGATGGTCCTATGCCAATGGTGACTGGGCAGACCACGGCTGGTGGTGGTACTACCTACTGGGATTCGCGACCAAATCGCAGCTGGGGTTGCTTGCACTAATCCCGCTTGCCATTTGGATCAGGTTTCGTGACGGGATCCATCCTGCCACTGTGCTTCGGGACGAATCGCTCCTGATGTCGTCTGCAATTCTTCTCATCATTTTGGCAAGCACACAGACCGGCGTTAGTCGTCATCTGCGCTATGTGCTTCCTGCTGTTCCGTTGTTCCTGGTGTTATTGAGCCGGGCATTCAATGCGTATGCCACTGCGTCACAGGCACTAAAGGGTTATGCGTCGATCTGCCTGAGTGGAATGATCGCAAGCAGCCTTTGGGTTTATCCACATAGCATCTCGTACTTCAACGAGTCGATCGGTGGGCCAATGCATGCGGACAAGGTATTTAACGCCAGCAACATTGATTGGGGACAAGACTATCCCTACTTGAAGCGGTGGAGCGAGGATCACTCAGGAGCGAGGCCATTGCTTGTAAAGTCCTATTTACACTTGATCGATCCACAAAAAGTTGGCATTCCAACCGGACGCCAACGCGTGCCGCCGATGACTGTTAAGCATTATGAGCAACATGGTGATGCCAGCTTTCCTGTTGGTTGGTACGCAATTGATCGAGAGACGAGACTGCGGCGCACGGGCGACTATCTGTACCTGCACCAGCTCAATCCAGTTGCATTTGCGGGTTACGGATTCCTAATTTACGAGATCACGGAAGACGATTCACATCGCCTGCTTCGGGCAATCAAGAAACTCGCTAAGCAAGCAGAGAGGCCACAGGACGGAGATGATACGACCAGGTCGGAAGGCGTCTAATTGGGGGCAACCAGATTTGCGTCTCGGGAGAGTAGCCATCGGCCGTCTGGCTGGCGGTTGAAGACGGTCAGCGTGTTGCCCGTCAGAGACGTCGGCTCGCCACCAAACCGTGGCGTGACTGTGATCTGGATCAATCCGGTCGCGACTGCCAAGTCGCCATCGATCTTGATCTCTATGAATTCGCCTTCGCATTCCATCGTGACTTGATCCTTCATCGCTTGGAAGCTCTTGAAGAACTCCTTTCGTCCAAATGGCGGGCGACCAGGAGAAAGAAAAACGACATCGGCAGTCATCAGTGAATCGAGCATCGAAAGGTCGCCGGACATGGTGGCGCGGAACCATCGGCGTTGGACATTTCGGATCGCTTCGATGTCATTCATGGGACTTGCGAGGCCTCTCTGACGTCGGCGAATTCTTGGAACACGAACCCGCTCTTGGCAACAATGTACCCGCCCGATCGGACTGGCCAAAATCTGGATCGCGAAAGCTGAGCAAGATTGCGGAAATTACTTGGCCGATTCGCGTGGTCGCCCCCGCAGAGTGAATGGCGACACTCGAAAATCAGTCGCTTGGAGTGGTTTCACGTTATTGGGTGAGATCTTTGGTATGGTGCGTAGCGGATGCTGCGTGGGATCTTTGACAAGATCCACTACGGGGGAGATGCGCGTGTTGGATCTTTGACAAGATCTACTACGGGAGAGATGCGCGTGTTGGATCTTTGACAAGATCCACTACCGGAGAGACGTGCGTGTTGGATCTTTGACAAGATCCACTACGGGGAGATGTGGGATGTTTTGGGTTTATTGGACTTGCCACGATTCGTTGAAGAAACCTGCATCGATGACTTTTCCAGGGGCACGTGTCGTTGCACCTTCGGTAATGTCGACGATTGCCCAGTCAGGCAGCTTGGGCGTTTGGCGGGCGTTGTTGAGGTAGTCGTATTCTCGGAACGTGAATCCGCTATTTGCAACAATGTATTTGTCTGGATTGGACGGGTTTGGGTAGATCAATATTCCGGCGTGGCTCGACCGCGGGTAGCGATGGTCGCCAAGCACGATCGCGTCGTTTTCCCACCGCATCGGCAATCCGTCTTGCAAACGGGCCAACAGGGAATTCGAGTCCGGATCGCCAAATGCGATCAAGTGATGCCGCATGATCATGTCCTTGGTGACTTCGTTGTCATGGACCACTCGGATGTCGCCGCGAAAATGTTTGCGCCAGTGAACCATCGCGTGCTGTGCTTCGCTTTCGGCCCATTGTTGGAACGTTTTGTCTTTCGACGATTTCGACGGCAGAACGAATAGAAAGGAGTCCATCAAGGCATCGTCGATCGGCCCTTGCATCCCTGGCCGTTTGCGTAGTGCATTGCCAGCTGAGTCATCGACTGCCCATGTGTCGCCATGTCGGACAAGCTTGATCGACCACGAGCGGTCAGAACGAACCGGTGGACCAACTAACTCGGAGCCATCGATGGTGATCGATGGCTGGCACGGAAACGTGGACTGCCATTGTCCCGATGCGAAGCTCAGCTCAAGTTTCGTCGCGTTTGTGGTTTCAATGGTGAGGTGTCCTGCATCGTTTAAGGAAGCAGTCACGTGCGATCGTTGCCAGTGTTGCTGCAGTCCGGTCAGGTGCACCCAGTGCATGCGGTTGTAGCGAAGGGTGTAGGTCGTCAAGTCGACTTGATTGGGAACGTTACCGTCTGCCATCGCAGCCAGCTGGGCCATCCGCGATTCGATTTCGATTTTCGAGTCCGCATGAATCTGGTGTGCGGTCTCGGGACCGATAACATGAACCAGATCGATGCCTTGCTCCGCAAGCGAAACATCCATCACATCGGCTGCTTGCTTTTGTCGATCGATTCCTCCGCTGTAAGCAACCGTCGAGCAATGGATCAGATTGCGTGACCATGGTGGGCAATCATAAAGCTGCCACAGAGTGCGTTGATAGTCCGGCGTTTCGCTCAGGTCCTCTTGTTGGAAGGACTTCAAGAACTCCGGGGTCTCGCTAAATCCGGCGCCGGGGTTGGCGGCAAAGAAGCGGTCGGCGTAGTGCGTCGCAAACTGCCAGCACGCGGCACCACCCATCGAGAACCCGCGTGCGGAGATTCGCTGCGGATCGACTGGCAGTCGCGTTTGCAGGTACTCGAGTGCTTCCAATACGTCGACTTCACCCGCAAATTTGAACGCGTTGCTGTAGCGTCCGTAGGGATGCAGGACGAACGTTTCGGCGGGTGTGTATTGGCCGGCGTTGTTACTGCCAGTCCACAGAAAGTTCAGCTCGCTGAGTTTTTCGCCGCGTCCATGAAACCAAAGGTCCAGGCGACGGGGTCGACTGTCGGATGCAGAGAAGCCGGCGGGGACCACGAGTGCGTAGGGTTGATACGAACCATCAATTTTTGATTCGAAGCCGCCGATCACCAGCGTTTGCGATTGGCCGTCGGTGATGCCAACAAGCTTTGCCCAACTGGCATCTTGTTTGGCGAGCGCGATCCTGCGGTTCGCTTCGTCCAGCAAGACGCCTGCGTGTTCGGCTTCGGTTTCGGCATAGAATTGATTCAACTCGATCGCCATTTCGACCGACCGCGGGAACACCAAGATCTCCGGCGTAAGTCGGCTGAGTTTGTCGAGTCGTTTGATCGCGGCATCACGTTGCCATCCCTTGCTCGCTTCAATCGTTTGAGACGCTTCGGCAAGTGTTTGTTGCCAGGCTTTGCGAATCTGCTGGCATCGTTTGCGCAGTGATTCGATCTTGTTGCCGTCGATTTGGATGCCGATGGGAGGGATCGGCCGGACGGAGGTTGCGATATTGTCAGCTGGTCCGTCGGCGCAAACGTTGCTGTAGCTGAAGGGAGTGCCAGGAACACTCGCCAAAAGGCAGGGCAGTGTCAGTGCGAGTAGGAATTTGCGCAGCATGAAGGGGCACCGCGGTGGGAGGAAAAGGTAGGGGGAGGAATAGAATCGAGAGCGACTGGCTAGTCGACCAAGTCGGCTTCGGCCCAAAGACTTGGGTCTTCCATCACAGGGTACTCTTCGCCGAGGCTGAGCGTCTGCCAACCGAGTTCACGATCCAGCACCGCAAAGTATAGCCCCAATCGCGACTGGTCTTTGGGGGCGTAGCCGGTCATCGCGTGATCAGGGATCAAACCACTCAGTTCGTAGCCATCATGGCGGGCGACGGTTTTGATTTTCAGGGCTTCCGGCGGGATCGGTTTAGGATTTGTCCGGGCGCGATTGATTTCGATCAGCGAAGCGACCGGGCGTTCGCGACGTGGACCGCCACCAGCGGGCATGAACAAGAATCGGTGACAGTACTGCGTCGCGCGGTGGATGTTGGGACTGCAACGAGTGTCCAGCCAGAGATGAAACCCGTCGCTCTCGTCCAGTCGTGTGTCGCGGCACCACGGCAATTGTCGTTTACCGACGACGCGGAGGTGGAATCCCAGGCCGCTTTCTGACCAACCGATGCGGACATCTGCATACGACGGCCGATCGGCGAGGGAGCCGAATGACGGAACTCGACAGCGATCGGGGAGTTCGAGGCCTTTGTCCGTCCAGTTCAATTCGTCCTTGCGGATCGGAATTTCGAACCGGAATAACATCGTCGGATCGATGAAGCGATTCGGCTTTGTTTTCGGACTTTCCATGACGTGCAACGTTGGGCGGCAAGGTGGTGCGAGGCAGGCAGGATCACCGATCCGCGTTGACCGTCAGTGTGATCGAGTCGAGTGCAAGACGCAGCGACTTGGCGGCCATGACAAAGTTTGTGTGCCCGCTGACCTCGGGTTGAATCTCTTCGTAGAGCTCAGTGGCTTTGCGAAGTTTCGACAATTTCTTGCGAGCCATTTTGAGATACTTCGCGTCATCGTCGACTTCATCAAGCGGGCCGACGGCAAGGATAAAGTCGTAGATATCGCGAACGATATCACGCAAGTCCTCGTCGTCTTCGGACTCGTCAGCATGCTTGAGAAACGTGCGCACCATCCAGAGGTGCGCAACTTGTTGATCAATCTGGATGACTCGGTCGTGTGGTTCGACTGGAGGTGTCATCTAGCTATCGCTTACGAGTCGGATGGCGTTGTCGGCGTATCCGGCGCGGCAGCTTCACCGGTTGGCACTGCCGCGGCTGCAGCCGGTTTGGCAGGTGCATGCCCGTGCGGGGTATAGGCAGCGGTCAAGCAAATGCCGACGGCGACCAAGCCCATGCCGAGGAACATCAACGGGTTTCCTTCGTGGAATTTCAAGTAGGAAGCGATCGCGTTCACGGTCACCGCACCACCGAATACGATCGGCATCACGTAACTGGGTTTACCACCGGCCTTGGTCAAGGCAAACGTTAGTCCGAGAGCACCGAATGCCCCCAAGACACCTGCAAGGAATCCCCACTTCATCGCCGGCTGGTACGGGCCGGTGTAGTCGAAGTTATCGTTGAAGACGGTCTTCATCATTAGCGAGCCACCGATGATCGCGATCACGACATAGGCCATGCCGATGAAGACGTAGGGCTTGAACGGACCCCATTTGACGGCTGAGTCGGCTGGGGCGCGTGCGTTGGTCAATGTCGGACCGTAGAGCCCCCAGCACAGGGCGACGCAAAGGGCACACAGAACGGCAAAAATCTTCATGGTTGTGAACTTCGAGAGTAAGACGGAGGGGCGAAGTGGAGGGAGCGTTAAATCTTGTGAAGGAAGTGACAGATATCGCCATCGTTCATGACGTAGTCCTTGCCTTCTACGCGTAGTTTACCGGCTTGGCGAATTTCTTTTTCGCTGCCAAACGTTTCGAGGTCTTCAAGCGTGTAAACCTCGCAGCGAATGAAGCCTTTTTCGAAGTCCGAGTGGATCACGCCGGCAGCCTGTGGTGCGGTCGCACCGGCCGGGATTGTCCAGGCGCGGACTTCTTTTTCGCCAGCGGTGAAATAGCTTTGCAGCCCCAGCGTCTTGTAGGCCGCCTGAGCAATCGTGCTGAGTGCGGGGGCTTCCAAACCAACGTCGGCCAGCATTTCGGCCAAGTCGTCGTCTTCGAGTTCGGCCAATTCGGATTCCAGCTTTGCGCTGACACAGACGACGTCGGCGCCCGATTGTTTGGCGTGTTCGCGTACTTTATCGACGAGTGGATTCTTGCCTTCGAGGTCGGTTTCGTCGACGTTGGCGACGTACAGAATCGGTTTGGCAGTCATCAATCCGAAGCTGTGGATCGACTTCGCTTCCGCTTCGGTCAGCTTGAGTGTCCGCAGCGGCTGTTCGGTTTCCAGGTGCGCGTTGCACTTTTCGATTGCCGCGACCCGCAGTTTCGCCTCTTTGTCACCACTTCGAGCGGTGCGCTGTGCTTTAGCCATCGCGTTTTCGAGCGTTTGCAAGTCGGACAGCACCAATTCGGTTTCGATGGTGTCGATGTCGGCGACCGGATCAACAGCCCCGGCGACGTGGACGACGTCTGGGTCTTCGAAACAACGGACGACCTGGACAATCGCGTCCACTTGGCGGATATGGCTGAGGAATTTGTTTCCCAACCCTTCGCCTTCGCTGGCACCTTTGACGATGCCGGCGATGTCGACCAGTTTCAAAGCTGCGGGGACAACTTTTTGTGGTGCGATGTATTTAGTGATACGTTCCAGGCGAGCGTCCGGCACGTTAACGATCCCTTCGTTCGGCTCAATCGTGCAGAACGGATAGTTTTCGCTTTGTGCGGATTGCGAGCTGGTTAACGCATTGAAAAGCGTGCTTTTGCCGACGTTTGGCAGACCGACGATCCCGGCTTCCATCGATATTGTCTTGGGCGGTTCTGGGACTTGGATGAAAAGGCAAAGCGTATCATCGTCGAGGCACTTTTCGAAGGGCACAGCTTCACAGTGGGACGAACTGGAACACAACAATGCGCGGATAAGTTTCGCTGAGTCCTACAGGCGGCCCGCAGAAGGGAATCCTGCAGGCAAAGCGGGTGGATTTGTGGAGAAAAACTCGAGATTCTGACGAGTTGACTAATCGCACGAAGCGGAATTCGCAGTCACGGAGGGCCATCGAAACTCGCAATCGCAAAGGTCCCTCCCAGTGCGACGCTTCACACTCGGTGCCATCATTCTTTTTGCCGGAGCCCTCATGGCTCTGCCATTCCGCCGGACGGATTCTCCCGATCCGGGGCCGACACCACCCAACCGATACGGTTCTCCATCGACACTTGACGATCGGGCGATCGAGTTGCTTGTTCAAGAAGTGACCGCCGAAGTCGATGTACCGACGCTCTATGAACCGCAGCACGAAATGATGCAGGCGGATCCCGCTGTCGCAATCAACTCGCTGCCGCTGCGGTACGAAGAAACCGCTGTACCGCTGGATCCCGATCCCTACTACCAAGAACGCTTTAGCGCGGCCAGTTCGGCAGTTCCGGAGAACTCGGGCAGTGCGTTCCGATCGATCCCTTCGCAGCTGGCAGGGACAATGACTTCACCGGGTGGCCCGAGCTTTTCCGTCGACCCGCCGGCCAATCAGCTTTCAGAGGCGGAAGCTGCCAAGATCGCCGAATTCGAACGCCGGTTCGCGGGAACCCAGTTCGTTGATCCCAACGTTTCGGAGTTGGCGATGAATCCCAACCCGGCTCAAGCGGTGATCGCGGAACCTGGGCGTCGTACACAAAGTGCGCCCTTTGTTGCCGAGGAGAACCGACGCCCTTCAACCGCACGCCCAATGAGCTTGCCAACGTACTCTGCGTTACCGGCATCTGCAGCCCGGTTGACCGATACGGTTCCCTCCGCTGCTTCGCAGCAACCTGGTTCAAAGCGATCCGCCGCGCGTCCTGCCGGACAATCCGTCTTGCAATCGCTGCCCGCTGGCGACCTGTCGGCCGATCCGGAAGCGGCACGGACCAAGCACTGGATTCGCCAGCCGAACTGAGTTTGGCATTTACGGTTCCTCCGGCATGTGCGAACCGCTTGTCGGGACCAGTCGATCGTTGGTAGAACCGACGGTCCAACTGCGCCTCTGCAGTGGGATCTCCGGTGAGATTTGATGACAACGACACGATTTGGGCGAACGGATCCGGTGGACTATCGAGCTTTAATGAGCGGCCAGCAGCGTGGTCCGGTTGCCCTCTTGATGCGTTTGGGCCTGCGTATCGGAGAAGCCGGATACCGTGTCGCGATTGGTTTCCGCAACCGCCGATTCGATCGCCAAAGCGACCGTGTGATTTCATTGGAAGTGCCGGTCATCAGCGTTGGCAATGTGACCACCGGCGGCACTGGCAAAACACCGATCGTTGCCTATCTCGCCCGCTGGTATCGCGATCAAGGCGTCCGTGTCGCGATCGTTAGTCGCGGTTATGGGCGTGGGGATGCGTCAGAGAACGACGAAGCAAGAGAGTTGCACCAGCGTTTGCCAGACGTTCCACACGTGCAAGATCCCGATCGCGTTGCGGCAGCCAGAGTCACCATCGACGAATTAGATACTCAGTTGATCCTGATGGATGATGGGTTCCAACATCGCCGGTTGGGCCGCGACTTGGACTTGGTGTTGATCGACGTGACCTGCCCATTCGGTTTTGGCCATTTGTTACCAAGGGGCCTGTTGCGCGAGCCACTGGAATCACTAGAGCGTGCTGACGCGGTGATCTTGACGCGATGTGATCAAGTCAGCGAATCGGCGATCGACGAAGTCATCAAGACGGTACGCAAGCATGTTTCAAATCGCCCTATTGTTCGTTCGACACATGCAGCGAGCGGGCTGTTGACGTTCCCCGATCAAATCGATTCCGTCGAGACCTTGTCCGGTGCGAGGGTCGCAGTCTTTTGTGGGATCGGCAATCCGGACGCATTCCGGCACAGTGTTGACGCGACAGGGGCGAAGGTCACTTCGCAGAAAATACTCCCCGATCACGTTGACTATGACCGATCGACGGTCGACGAAATCGTTGCGTGGGTACGAACGCTTGGCAAAATTGATGCCTTGGTCTGCACGCAAAAAGACCTTGTCAAACTCCAGTGCGACCGTTTAGGCGGCGTGCCGGTAAGAGCGTTGACGATTGAAGCAAGCTTAGAGCCGAACGAAGCTTTTGAGCAGTTACTGGTTGGCATTCAACGTCAAGCCGAGGCCGTTGAGACGATCGAATGGTGATCGCTCGCGATGCGTTCGTTAAACGTCTGAGACGTGACTTTGCGTCGCCGAGCTTGGGCGGGCGCGATTGAGGTGATGGCGGGGGACGACAGAGGGCGTTGCCGCCGACTCGTTACCAGCTGAGCCACGCATCCGCGCTTCGTTTTGGCGATCGGCAAAGTTTGTCGCTCCGTCAAGATCGCCCAGGTATTCTTTGCGGACTTGAGGATGGCGTTTGACTTCATCGGGCGTTCCGTCGATCAAGACCCGGCCTTGTGAAATCACATAGCAGCGGTCGACGGTGCCAAGGATTTCGCGTGCGGCATGGTCAGTGATCAGAACGCTGATGCCCGATTCACGCAATTGCATAATCACGCCCTGGACCGACTGGACGGTAACGGGGTCGATCCCGGCGAAGGGTTCGTCCAGCATGACAATGTTGGGTTCGGATACCAAGCATCGTGCGATTTCCAGACGCCTGCGCTCGCCACCACTCAATCCCGCCGCTTTCGATTTACGAATGTGCGTGATGTTGAACTCTTCGAGTAGTTCGTCGGTGCGAATTTTGCGTGACTTGCGATCCATCCCTAGTAGTTCGAGCAATGCCGAGATGTTTTGCTCGACGGTCAGTTTCTTGAACACGCTTGGGTCTTGAGGCAAGTAACCCATGTGGCCATCACGTGCGCGTCGGAACATTGGCCAGTCCGTCACATCGCGACCTTCCAGGTAGACGCGTCCTCGATCGGGCTGGACCATCCCACAGATCATTCGAAAGCTGGTCGACTTTCCGGCCCCGTTGGGACCAAGCAAGCCAACGATTTCGGCGCGACCGACTTTTAGGTTCACTCCATCAACGACTCGGCGACGGCCATACGTTTTCTGCAGGTCGATCGCTTCAAGGACTGGGGTGAGTTCTTGGTCTGAAGGTTGCATGACTGGGAATTCCATTTCTCAATGTGATGGCCCCTGTTCAACTGGGGCGACTAACAAGCATCGACAGGCGACGGACAGCGTCAACGGATCAGGCGGAAACGACTGAAGTTTGGGGTGAAGTTCCAAGGGTGTGGCCAGAAGACCAGAACCGCTTTACCAACCAGCAGATCACGTGGGACGTACGACGCGTCGGCGTAGCGGTCCGCTTCTTCACGAATTGAGTCGGGCAGGCCCATGGTCTGTTTTGCGCCTGCCCAGCAACGTGCATCCAAGCTTTCAGGGCTATTGTCGCCCATCGGAAAGAACTGATCCTTTTCGAGCTTGAACGAGACCTCGCGACGCGTTTTCCAGATTGGCCATTCGTCCCACAAGTTGGGATCGCTGAGCACGGTTTGAATCTCGTTGTCCGAGACACTGCTGTTGGTCAAGCTGTACAGCTCGCTTGGCGAATAATCGGTGATTTGGAACGAACTGGTGTTTGTCGCGATGTAGTACTTGTCACGTTTAATCTCGACATGGTTGACGGTCGCTTTACCGCCTTGCACTGCCAAGCCAAAGGGGGACGCATCAAGCGGGTGTTGTTTCCCGGCGTAATAGGGCCGATTGTCACCGGAATCTTGGTGAATCAAGGAAACATCAAACGTCGCCGGCTGTTCAAATTCGACACGCGTTCCGTCAATCCAAAGCCTTAGTTCATCGTCGCAATTGGAGAAACGGACATTGGCGGTTTGTCCCGCTGTGAAATCGCACGATCCCGATACTGTGTCTTTTGGGGAACCGTCAGCGGAGTCAAAAATCGCTCGTGGTGTCCCTTGATAAAGTGCAGCCAAAGAAACCTTGCCACTCGTCAAATCGATACTGCACTGGTACTGCACGCCCGCTTCGATGATTTCGAAGGTGGCTTGTTTGCAGGCCTCCGATGTTTGCAACTCGGTTTCGACGATCAAGTCACCGACCCAGTGCATGCCTTCGTTCGCGTGACCACGTTCGCCAAACCGGACCGAAGAACCGAATTGCGAGAGCGGTCCGCCGGGTTCGTATTCTGGATTGAGCGGGTTCGCATTGACTGAACTACTAAACAGGCCCGCAACCATTTTTGAGACGCCAATTACAGCGCCCACGATACCGCGTCGGCGAGGTGTATCGTTCATTCCAGGGGCGCTCGCAACACGTCCCTGATACACCTTCTGGGTTGGGACTGTGATGTAGCAGTCGTAGGCGTAATAGTCCGTGATCAGCCGTCCCGAAAACGGATCGATGCTCGACAGTGACTCGCCTTCTTGGGCGGCCTGCCATTGTTCCTCGTTTGGCCAGCGATGGAAGTATCGCAGCCAATGCTCGGCGGAATTGGATGTCGCGTCGAGTGTGGCAAGGACACTGGGATTGTCAGCCGACAGCTCCCACGATTCCTTTGGTGGTGTCGCCGAGCCTTCTTGCCAAGCCTGGAATCGGTTGGGATAGCCTGCTCTGGCAAGCAACGGCGATTGCTCGCCAGAATCGTAAACGTGGTGGCTCATCGCCATCAATTTGCTGTCCGGTTTACGCAGAATACTTTTGACGCCACTTTTGTCTTCCACATAGACGTCACCGTGGCGGATCGAAAGGGTTTCCTCGGGCAGTCCAACCAAACGTTTAATGTAGTTTTGCTTCGGGTTGCCAGGAAACTTAAAAACGATCACGTCCCAGCGTTCAGGATCGCTGATCGCGTAGGCGTATTTACTGACCAAAATTCGGTCGCCATTGAACGTCCGGTCACTGCTGTCGTCCGCCAAGTCTAAGCTGTTGGTGTAGCGACAGTTAGGACAGATTCCGGCCACGACGGTATCGTCTTGGTAGGGACCACGACGTTCCTTGCTTGCTCCGATTTGAAATCGGTGATCACACTGCGAGCACCAGATATCTTTGTGTGCTCCCATCAAGGCCGGAGCCATGGACCCGGTGGGGATGACGAAGGCTTCGGCGATGAAAGCGCGAAAGAGAAGCGCCAAAATAAACGCGACGACAAAGGCCTCGACTGTTTCACGACTGCCTTCGGTACGAATCGCGTCAGCCAGTTTTTGTTCTTTCGTTTGCTTGACCTCGGGGGCGGTCGCCTCCGGTTTATCGCTCACACTCGCCCCGGATGGCTCCGCGCTGGTGACTGTCGTTTTGCTCTCCGAGCGTTTATTCGATTTTCGTGGCATTCAATTGTCGTCAATCGTGAAGTTGCCTGGTCGGGCGGGGTCGCTCGTGGAGTGGCCACGCATTTCGAGCGTCATCCTAGCGGTTTCGTGTCATCAGTGGAACTTCGATTCAGCCCTTGGAATCTTGGTGCCACCATCACTATCCGGGGGAAACCACTGTCCCATCCGCTGTCATCAACCTGCACATCAAACCGACACCTCGATAGAATAGCGGTGTCTGACCATTCGTTTATACCGCCAACGATTGAAACGTCTTCAATGCGAAATCTCAAATTGCGACGTCGGCAAGGCTTCTCATCGAGCCAGCTGAGTGCTGTTTCCACCGTCGTGTCACCACTGGCGGGTGGGGTAATTGCCGGATTGGTTGTCGTCGTAATGCTTTCGCCGATCGCGATTTCGCAAGAGCCCGCACAAAACACGAGTGGCCTGACAGACACAGCTCGCACGCTAGGTGCGGGGACAAAATCCAACGAAGAAATCATCCGCGACCTGATCGAAAAGCTGGGCAGTGACAGCTATGCGACGCGAGTCCGCGCCCGCGATCAACTGAAATCGTTCGGTCTAGAAGCGTTCGATGCCTTGCGTGAAGCGCAAAAACACAACGACAGTGAGGTGCAAACCGCTGCTCGGTATCTACACAAGAGCTTGCAGGTTCGCTGGTCCAACGAAAGCGATCCGAAGCAAGTTCAAGAAATCCTGTTTGAATACGGTGCCCAGAGCACGACCGATCGACTTGCGCGGATTGAATTACTCGGACGACTCCCCGATTTTATGGGGGGCGAAGCCCTGGCACGACTGGCGAGATTTGATCAGATTGACGCACTCTCAAGACGTGCTGCGATGCTCATTTTGAAGCAACCGCTTCCCGGCGATCAGGAAAAGCGGCAGACCCTGATCGACCAAATTCTAAGTGTGATTGGGGACAACGAGAGAGACCCCATTGAATGGCTTCGCGCCTACGTTGACGATCTTCGCGCCGGACAATTCGATGCCAAACGCTGGCAATCGGTGGTCGACGATCAGCGTCGGCAGGTTGATATGGGAATCAATTCGGATGTGACAGCGGATTCGGTGTTGCAATTGATCAAGGTGATTGCGACGCGGGCAATTGATGAAGACGCTCGCCCTTCGGCGCTTTCCATCGTGATCGACAACTTGGATTTGGTTTCGCCCTCGACGCATGAACTGGCCAATCAAACCGACTGGGCGATTTCGCACGAGTTGTATCCGATCGTGACGGAACTGTATGACCGCCATCGCCATTCGTTTTCAATGAACGCCGAACTGCTCTATTCCGCGGCGCAGGCGTTTCGCGATAGCGGGAATGCCGAGAAAGGCCAGCGTTTGGCATTTGACGCTTTCAATATCAACGCACTTCCCGTCGTCGACGAGAAGCAACCGAAAGACGACGACAAGGATTCGGAAGACCAACGAAAGCTGACCGATCATCAGTTGGAAGACATCGCGTTCAGCCATTTTTCGGTCGCGATTCAATTGGAGAAACGTGGCCAATTTGATTGGGAAGAACGCGAATTTCGCGCCATCATGGCAAACTGCGACATCGAAACCAATGTTGGTGTTCGGGCGCGCATCAAGCTCGCATCCCTGTTCGCAAACCAACTTCGCCACGAAGAAGCAGTGCAAACGCTAGCTGTGATTTGCGACCGCATTGATCGCGACAAGGAATACGTTCGCAAGCTGATGATTTATGAAATCCTGAGCCAGTTTGTGCAAAGCGAGTTTTACTACCAGAGCGCCCTAGCGATCTTGGCAAAAGACGCCCTGACGGATTCCGAAATGACGGAGGCAAAGGAAAACTTGCGGAAGGCGTACGTATTCGACAACCGCAATGTCGATATTTTGATCCGTATGTTCCGCTTCGATGACCCAAGTGATCCGGAATGGCGGCGAGGCGTTCGCGAACGTATTTCGCAATACGTCCAGAACCTCGACCGAACGATCGTCCAGTACGAGGCATCAAAGTCGCTCGCACGGGACGACCGCTACAAAGAATTACTCGGCGAGAAGTACAACGAGTACGCTTGGTTGGTCGCAAACACCGAAGGCGATCTGGAGAGGGCGCTGCAATGTAGTTTGCGATCGCTGTCGTTCGTTACCGCGGATGACGTTGATCGGCGCGCGGCCCGGTTGGATACCTGCGCAAGGTGCTATTACGCGTTGGGGCAATTTGAAAAAGCGATCGCAACACAGAAAGAAGCGTTAGAACTTGAGCGATATTCGTTTCCGATGCTTCGCCAATTGGCTGAATTTGAGAGCGCGCTTCAAGCGGAAAAGAAAGAGAACGGATCGTAGAACGATTGGGTGTTTTGACTGATTGCTCAGCGGCCGCATTCTCCCAATGTCCGCCTTCTTGCGTCGCAAAAGCGGCGAAAGATGACACTCGAAAATCAACCGGCTGCTAGGCCTTTTGATCGAGAGCGTCTTGCAAGTCGACCAGCAGTTCGTCGATCGCACGATCCAGATCCGGGTCTCCGTCTCGGAGATCCAGCAACCAGTCCGTCGCGCGCTGGGCATGATCGACTGGCAAGTCTTTTAGGTCAGACGTAGCCGAGCACCAGAAGTTAGGATTCGAGCTGAGTGGAGGTGCGGAATCGCCATCCGAATCCGTTTCCAAGCTATTCAGTTGAGTCAGCGTTGACGCCGAGAAATCTCGGTTCGCGCTGGTGTCGTTGTTCGCCGTCGATGGATCAGGCAGCGGCGTTGTGTTCGACTGGCTGTTCGTTGGCGAATCGTCATCAGGATTTGCTTCACCACCAACGGTGCCGCCGTTCTGCAGGGTGTTCAAGATGTTGATCACCAAGAGTGCGTCGAGCGTTGTCACTTGGCCATCGCCATTGACGTCATAGCCGAAGCCAGGGTTCCCCGGACCGACCGGACCGGGGCCATAGATTCCCAACAAGTTGATGATGACCAGCGCGTCGAGAGGGCTGACGGTGCCATTCGAATCGACGTCGTATGGATTCACATCGTTGTGGAATGGCGAGGCGTTTTCTAGGACCTCAATAATGAACGACTTCGAAACCGAACTGTAGTCACCTTCTGAAGGGATTGCGGTGAGCGTCAATTCGATTTGCTCGGCCGCCGAACGCCGCACAGAGACATGATCGAGAAGCTTTAGGGTGCTGCCGTCGACTTCGAATCGTGCATCGTTCACACTGATGTGATAAACACTCGGGCGGCTGACATTATTGAGCGAGACATCGCCAACGACAGCGCCGGTTTCAAGCTCCACCACGGTGTGGTTCGTCAGTGTGATTGAGCCGCCGTAGTCAGGTTGGTCCCTGACGTTCAGGCGGAACTCTTTGGACATCGAACTGCCGTGATTGTCGTCCGCTTTAACGGTCATCACCACAAACGGCTCACGATCGAAGTCAAGCGATTCATCCGGCTTGAGCCACAGCTCGTTGTCATTGCGGATTTCGAACCGGTTGTCGCTTACCGAGTAGGTCGTCGGTTGAAAACGATCTTCGTCAAATGAACTCAGGTGGGCGATGTAAGCGCCTTTGACTTTCTCTTCGACCGAACTTCCACCGACCAACAACTGCGTGACGGGATCGTTTTCGTCGGCGACTTGAATGTCGAGGTCTTGAGTAAAGTAATATCCGGTGCGACGGTCCATTCCCGCGATCGCGAGATGGATGACCTCTTCGATTTCGTAGTTCAGCGGGCCTTTGACCAGTACCAAGTTGCCGTTTTCGATGATAAAGCGATCGTCGTAAACGGCCAGTTGATATTCGCTGTCGAAATCAACATCATCGATCGAGATCCCACCAACCACGTAGGGCCCGACGGTGTGTTCCGGGATGGCATCACCAAAGAACGAAATCCCAGTGGGCGGATCGGGTCGCGACTCGATGTCGACGGTGATTGCGATTGGCGAAGACAGCGCCACACCATCGTGAAATTGCAGCGAGAACGTGTCCGTTCCGTTGTAGTTTTCTTCCGGGGTGTAATTCAGCGAGCCATCGTCAGTGATTTCGATGGACCCGTGTGTGGGTGGCTGAGCGACAAGCGGGACAACGCGATCGCCGTCCTGATCAGTGACCCACTGCATCAATGCGGTTGCCGGAATCGACAGCGTTTCGTCTTCGACGGCGTTTGCGGTGTAGGTCTGTTGGACCTCAGGAGTGGTGTTGTCTGTGCTGGCGATGACACCGAAGTCGGCTTGGTAGGTTTGGTTTTCTTCGGTGACATTGATCCGATGGGCATCACGCTGTTGGAAAGCAATCTTCGAGAGCCCTGATGTCGATAGCACAAAAAACGCCCCCGTCGTTTGTCCGGCGATCAGTTTTTGCGGCGCGGTTGTTCCCAGTTCGAATGTCGCCAGGGTGTTGGCTGTATTCAGGTCTTGGAGCTTCAACCGGTGCCCATCCGCGTCTGGCGTGGCAGACAGGAGGGCATCGCGTCCTTGCACCAGGTCGACTCGCCCGGGCAGTTCTTCGAAACGTTGCAGCTCGGCGAAATTTGCGTCAACGTCCAAAACGAGCACATCACCATGGACGTCGCGAATTGCCAAAAGCCCAGCTTTATCATCGAAGCTGAGTAATTCGCTAGCGCCGGCAATTACCGTTTCCGAACCTTCGATCCATCCAGCAGATCGGTTGTTCCAGATCGATGTGTGAAGCGCGGGGACTTCGTTTCCGTCGTCGACGGTTGCGGCAACCGGCCAAGCAACCACGGTTCGACTGCTGGCGAGTTCAACGTCACCGTTTGTGGAAGTCTCGGACGTGTCAAACGCGGTCGATGCAGCGAGGACTTGTGCACCGGCGGGAACCGAGAACGCTTCACTGCTGATGCTGACAGCGACCGGAGGCGTGAGGTCATCGGGATTGGAGGGTGAGACCTGCAGGCTGTGAATCAGCGATTCATTCTCTTGGTAATCGACGACGATCCCATAGCCATCGTCGCCAACAGCCGCGTCGATGCTGGTGCCTGAAAACAGCAATTCAGGCGTTTGGTCATTGGAGTGGACCAGCCACAGACCTGACGGGTCCGGCGTTTGCCCACCGGTGTCGCCAAGCATTACCGTTGCGGCTTGGCCCGCCGCTATGCCGATCGGCAGGACGACTTTGGAGGCAGAGAACGGCAACGACTGCACTTGCGCGGATGTGCCCGTGGTGCGCAAAAAGACGAGTGAACGCGAGGTCGCAATGTGTAGTGTTTCGCCCGCGAGCCCAGCATCGACCGCTTCGCTGAGGTCCAACTGTGATGCGAGTTGGCGACTCGCACCCGCGACGGGAAACGTTTGCGTTTGTGAGTTTCCGAACAGGCGAACGGGGTGGATTCCGGACTCGACACCGTCGAACTGATAATTTCCGTTTTGATCGGTGAGCTGATATGCCTCACCGGCATCCAGGCTGCCATTGTCATTGGCATCGAGAAAAGCCAATCGAGATTCGAGCCGCTGCTCGGAAGGCTCGGCACGCATCGAACCGTCGGCATCATTAAAAATCGTGCCGGTGATCACCGCGAGCACTCGTCGTTGGCCGAGCGTTTCGAAGACCAAGGCACGTCGGCGGGAACGGCTAGCAGCGGATCGATCGCCTGCGTTTGCACGCAAGTGAATCACGCCGCGCAGCGAAGTCGCTTTGCGAATCAATTCGCTTTCGCTTCGGACGAATCGCCGCCTGCTTCCCATTGTGATGCGAGATTTCCTTGGAGGTTTGTATCTAACGAAGCGACAATTCTGGACTTCGCCGTAGATTCTGACTAGGGCTGCCTAAACAAGTTCCCCTCAGTGGAGGGCTGGCAGGCGTTTTTCGCAACTTTTCTTTGTTTCCACGCGGAATGTGCTTTCTTCATTCGCTAGATACGACGTCTATGATACGCTGGAGCGAACGCAATCGGACCCAAGAAAACGCGCGTTTGGTATGATTCTTTACCAGATGCTTACGCGTCGAAGTCAGGTTCGCTCCGCCACACTTTCCTCGGCCGGTTGACTAGACTCGTTCAGAGATTTGCACGGTCGGTTTGTGTTCCCACCGCACCGACAAAGCCTCGTCCCGCTTTTTCCTAAAACAAGCCGAAGTCCAATGTTTGCAAACGTCCAAACCTTGCTTTCGATCGGCCAGCGGTTCGTCCGCTCGCGTCGTTTTGTAGGCCCCGTTCTTTGTGCCTGCGGGGCGCTCATGTTGTTGGATTCCCACCAAGTCATGTCGCAAGCCCCGGCTGGCTATCCCGGGAGCGATGGTGGCAGCAGCGGACCGAGCCCAAGTGGTGGTCCGAGTCCTAGCAGCGGACCAAGTCCAAGTGGCGGGCCGAGTAGCAGCAGTGGATATCCGGGAAGCGGCAGCAGTGGATACCCAAGCAGTAGCAGCCCATCCGATAGCAGCGGTTACCCAGGAAGCGGCTATCCCGGGGGAGGCAGCAGCAGCGGGTACCCGGGCAGCAGCGGATATCCTGGTGGTGGATCGTCTGGAAGTGGCTACGGCGGGAACGGTCGATCAAGTTCGGCGCCGAGCAGCGAAGTCGCACGAATCATGATGCAGCAGTTTCTGGTCAACGCGGCCAAAAGCACTGACATCTCTTCCATTGCGAGCCCCGAGTCGGCAGTCCCGATCGCTTCTGGCCCCGTCCTGATGAACGAAGCGACTGTTGCGTACGCCAAGGGAGCATCGTCACTTGCGCGTCAGCTTTACTTTGGCCACATGGTTGCCGAATTCGAAAACGCATCCGAACAGCTTTCGATGGTCAAGTACAGCCCCGCACTGAAGCGACCGGTGTGGCAGGTTCGCTGGGGAATCTCGATGGAAGTTCGAGGCGATGCCACCGATCCACAACCGATCACAGACTCGCCATCGCGAACCGGCGGCATGTCAAGCGGAATGGCCAGCAGCGGAATGTATGGTGGCCCATCAGCACAGGAGCAAGCGATGATGGCCCAGGGCTCCTCGAGCAGCCCTTCAATGGACTACGGCAGCGGCATTGGCGGCAACCCAACCGCATACGCCGCCGAGCAAACGCGTGACCGCTCCGCGAATCGACAACAGCAAATGGCAGATGCCTACGGCAGTAGCAGCAGTTCCTACCCTGGAGTTGCGGGCGGAAGTCCTGGTGCGCCAGGAATGTCTGGTGGGCCGGGCGGACCTGGAGGCCAAAACGGCTTTTCGTTTTCCTCACCGGCCGCGCAGACCCCCGGCGACCGTTTGAGCGGACTCGATCGCAGCATGCTCAGCGAAGCCGCCGCCAAAGAGCTTGAAGACAATCTTGGCGCAGTCGCCACGTTCCTAGCCGAACAGTTCGACCAACGCTATGCCGAAGGCAATTTCGGCCGGGCGATGATCGACGTCAGTGACGGCGCGGGACAGCAAGACGCGGTCTCCGGCAGCTTTGTGGATCTCCTGGAAACCGCCGAATCGGATTTGCCGATGTGGCGCCCCGGAATCGTTTATTTGGGAATGGGTGATGCCGACGTCCACCTCGCCAATGCCAAGAAAGCCGGTTTGGATTTGTTGATTCACATCAACGTTTCTCTCAAAGAAACACGTGGCGAAAACACACAAAACATTTCCAAGTGCCGTTTGTTTCACGTCGACAGCAAGAAGCAGTTGGTCGTTTCCAAAGGAATCGATTCCATCGAGTACAACCAGCAATCGAAAACGAAAGGCGTCGGCGCGAAAGAATACATCGGCGAGCAAATGAGCAGCTTTTTGCCGATCGTGGATCGCCAAATGACAGTCGAACTTCCACGCCTGACATCCGACGTTGCTGTTAAGCGGATCGGAAGTTTGTTGGCGAGCGGTGGAAGCAAGAGCCTCGCGACACTTGCCGAAGTTCGCTTGTTCCAATCGCAAGGTCTGCTTAACGACGATCAAGTGTTGCAGGTGTTCGATATTGTCGGTGGTGAAGAAGGACTGCAAATCCTGTACGGTACCGAGGAAGAAAAGTTGACCGTGGTTCGCAAGTGGATCGCTGACCAATACAAGTCGACTCCGAACTGATTGCTTACCGGCCGTCGTGACTCTTGAACCGCTCTCTTATTAATCTCCGTCGCTGTGGCTCGGATGTCACAGCGAACTCGCCACTTGCGCAACTCGATCGCGATTTGAAGGCAGACTGGAAGTCACGCCGCGATCGAGTCCTGTCCCAGCATGCTGCGGATCTCGACGACGTCGATTGGCAATGCCCCCGGTTGCCCGAAAGTCAATCCTTTTATGCCTTGCCAGAGCAATTGCTGCTGGCATACGAACGCCATCGTGAAGAAAGCGAACTGGGGCACGTTTTCCGAATCGCTAACTCCCTACACGATCGCCTTGACGCGATCGTTGTGCTCGGGCCGCCCAATGCGATCCTAAGTGTGCAAGCGATCACAGCGGCTTGCTGCGACCCGTACCACAACGAAATGTCGCGTGCTGACCGTGGAAGCAAACCGCGGATCTACTTTGCCGACACCGAGATGGACAATGACTTTATCCAGTCGCTTGTCTGGCGGTTGGCGCGAAATGGCTACGGGGACGTGCGCGCCGAACAACGCTGGGGGATCGTGGCGATCGATGATCAACAAAGCCGGTCCCAGGTGATCCCGCTGCTGCGATTCCTGGCTGGCCAAATGCCAACGTGGGACGACGCAGTTTCTGGCGAAAACGCCTCGGAGATTCCGGCACCGATCACGATCATTACCGCTCAACCCGATGACTGGGCGACGTCCATTGGCGGATTTGGTCCGCCGTTTGAGCTGTTGCATAGCAATTCGCTGCTATCTGGGACTATGGGAGCCCTTGCGCCGGCCAGTTTGCTTCCCGCGGCGTTTCTGGGACTGGACGTGATCCAGCTACTCGTTGGTGCCGCCGCGATCAACAAAAACTTTGCCGAGGGAGAGTGGAACGAAAATCTGTCGCTACAGCTGGCAGGGTTGATCGAGCAGCGACAACTCGACTGTATCGGATGGTCCAACAGTTTTGACGGTTTGCTGCGTTGGTGGATCAAGGCGATCGAAACCGCCACAGAGGCGTCAGCCACTTGGGCGAGATCTGGGGCAATCAATCCGACAAGATCAGCGAATCGCCCTGCAGTGACAATGCATTGGTTGGCGGAACCGCCACGGACGGATCCGGTTCAACTCTGGGACACATCAGGCGACCTCATTTCCGTTGAGCAATTGAAGCGACAGCGTTTCGAAAGCGTGGTTTCGGCGTCTGCAACACCGACATGCGATCAGATCGAATTAGTCCTGCCGGGGATCGATACTCACCCGATCGGACAAGTGATGCAACTGGGATTAATTCTCGCGGAACTGGCTCGCGAGCGATCTCGCTGAGAAGCCGGCCGGGCTGACTAGCGGTGTGTATTTCCGCCTGACTGGGGCTAAACGCGAGCGGCCGATTCGACTACGCTCTGGCCTCGACGCGTTTCTGGTCAGCGACCTACCTCATTTGAACTTTCAGATCATTCATGTCCGCGATTGATGACCTTTTCAGCCGCTTGAAGGCAGAGAACCGAAAAGCCCTGATGCCCTTTCTGACGGCTGGCGATCCGAATATCGAAACCACCGCCGCAGTGCTTGGCAAAATGAAGGCGGCCGGCGCGGATCTGTGTGAAGTCGGGATTCCGTACAGCGACCCGATTGCTGACGGGCCTGTGATCCAGGCATCGTACCAGCGTGCGCTTGAGAGCGGATTCCGTTTGGAGCATGCAATGCAGCTAGGACGTGAGCATGCCGCGGCGGTCGAAATCCCCATGGTAACAATGGTCAGCTATTCGATCATTTACCGCGTCGGGCTGGAAAAGTACGTCGACCAAGCGATGGCGTGTGGATACCGCGGTGCGATCGTTCCCGATTTGCTTGTCGAAGAAGCCAACGAATTGTCCGCGATCTGCAAAGACAAGGACTTCAGCCTTGTCCAACTGGTGACTCCGACGACTCCTAAAAAGCGCCAGGTCGAGATCGCGAATTCCTCCACCGGATTTCTGTATTACGTCAGTGTGACTGGGATCACCGGTGAGCGAACGAAACTGCCGACGGATTTAACTGACAGTGTTTCGTGGTTACGTGGCGAAACGGACTTGCCAATTTGTATCGGATTTGGGATTAGTGGCCCTGAGACGGCAGCCCGCTTGGCTCCAGTCGCCGACGGACTGATCGTTGGCTCGGCTGTCGTCCGCCGAATCGCTGAAAACACGGATCCGAACATCGCGGCCGAGACCGTTTCGCAGTTTGTGGGTGAACTGCGAGCGGCAATTGACTCCACAGAGGGTTAATTTGGCGTGTTCTCAGGTCAAAAAAACTAAGCATGGGAATCTGGGCAATCTTTACGGCGTCGCCCGGTTGATTCGACGGCAAAATCCGAAAAAACCTACCTCCTGTTCGCGTTGATCGCCGAAATCTACAGCAACACCGGTCCGAAAACGGATTTTCCGGTTGACGGAGCACCACCCGCGATTGAGAAGTCCCGCATCGTCGTGGGGCTGCTCGTAAAAAACGTCAGCCGGCCGGAGCGATTTGGAACTGTAGGAGGCATTTCCCATGCGACGAAAGTATCTAGGATTGGCGATCGCTGCGATCACCGCTTTTGGGCCGGCGTCGGCTTTTGGTGGAGACCGTGAGATTGCAAAAGAAATCATGACCCGTTTGAAGAGCACCCGCGACGCGGGCGTTCTGAAAGACTTCACCCTCGACATGAAAGTCGATCAGGGCGTTGTCTTGTTCCGCGGCAGCGTCAGCGAATCGAGCCAAAAGGATTTGGTTCTCGCGGCTGCCAACGGCATCGACGGAATCAACAAGATTGTTGACGAAGTCACTGTCAAATCAGCGGCCACTGTCGAAGCTGCACCTCAAGAGGAAGCAGTGCCGACCTTGGCAAAGTCTCGCGAATCACTTCGCAAGATGTTGACCGCCGGCCTGGACGTGGCACCTGCCGCACCAGCGCAACACGCGGCACTGGAAATCGCCCCTGGCGAAGTCCGCACCACTTCGGCTGTTGAACTAGCCACCCCCGTCGCCAGCGACCAACAGGTTGTTGCCGGTGTGGTGAAAGCCCTCGGCGACGCTCAGCGTAGCGGCAGCCTTCGTGGCTTCGGTGTCGACGTTCAATGCAACGGTGGCGTTGTCACCCTGAACGGTCGTGCTTCGACCCAAGCCGCTTGTGATCGTATCATCGCGATCGCACAAGCTGCACCCGGTGTTCAAGGCGTCGATCAACAGATCACTGTGATCAACAGCCAACCGTCTCCCGCACTGTCGCCATCGCGATCGTCGGGCGTTCCCGCTCAACTGGCTAGCAACCGCATGTCGCCAGCGAGCATCGACCAAGTCCCAACGATGGCTGCACCTCAACACATGGGTGCCCGCATGACGACCGCTTCGGCTCCGATCATGGGTGCTCCTGTCAGCGGCCAACCCGTTCCGATGAACTACGGCGTTGCTGCCGGTGCTCCTCGCTATGACGCACCGAACCTGCCTAACTACGCATGGCCAGGATACGCGGCTTACCCGAACTACGCTGCATTGACTTATCCACAGCAATACAGCCCCTCGGCATGGCCATACATCGGACCTTTCTATCCTTACCCACAAGTTCCATTGGGATGGCGTAAGGTCTCCCTGGAATGGGACGACGGATGGTGGTTCTTGGACTTCACCGATCGTTGAGATTGACCGCGAAGCCTGATCGCTGAGATCAGATTGGCGGGCCGGAAAAGTCGGCCACAGTTCTGAATAACAAACCGCGATGGGAATTTCCTATCGCGGTTTTTTTTGTTGATGTGTCCCGTGCTACGCCAAGAGGTCTTCAACGACTTCGCCGTCGCCACCGATCTTGAAAGGGCGGCCATTGGGCGAGAACAGTTCTTTATCCGTGGGGAGACCAGCGGCTGCAGCGATGGTTTTATTGAAATCGGCGACCGACATTTGGCTGTCATCGACCGAGAAACCACGTTTGTCGCTCGCGCCATAGACCTGCCCGCCTTTGATTCCGGCCCCGGCCAACAGCGAGCAGAACGCGCCGGGATGATGGTCACGACCGGCGTTCGCGTTGATCGATGGCTTGCGTCCAAACTCGGTTGTTAGGACGACCAAGGTGTCATTCAAAAGACCGGTGCGGTGCAGATCCTTTAACAGGATCCCGAGTGCGTTGTCCAAGTGGCTGGCTCGTTCATCAAGCCGACTGTAGAGGTCTTGATGCATGTCCCAGCCACCATAGCTGACTTCGACAAACCTGGCACCGCTCTCGACCAGTCGCCGCGCTAGCAAGCAACCTTGGCCCAGCGTGTTGTCGCCGTAAGCTTCGCGGACACTTTCGGGTTCGTCTTTAATGTCGAACACCTTCAAGTGCTCGCTGCCCATCAGGTTCCGAGCCTCGGTGTAAAGCTGGTTGTAGGCTTCGATCTTTTGGTTTTGGCGGTGAGCCGTTTGAAAATTGGTGTCGAACTTTTCCGCCAGCCACAGGCGACGCTCAAACAGTGATTCGGGCAGGTACTTTGGCAGCTCGACGTTTTGGATGCCGGTGGTTGGGTTGGCGATGGGGACGGGAGAAAGCGACGGTTCTAAAAAGCCAGCTCCGGGATGTCGGTTCGCAGCACCGACGACGTAGTTTCCGGGCAGTTCGCGATTCAATCGGCCTTGTTGTGACAACATCCAAGCGCCCATCCCAGGGTGCTGAATGCTGTTTAATTTTTTGTACGAAGTCCGCATCAGGTACTGCGCCTTGTCGTGCGCACCGGTTTCGGTGGACAGCGACCTGACGACGGTGATTGCACCGGCAAGGTACGACAGTCTTGGAAAGCGATCGGAAAACATCATGCCGGGCACACGCGTCTGGATCGCCTTCGTCTCGCCAGCCTCAGGGACACCTGATTTCGGATCAAAGGTGTCGAGGTGCGACATCGCCCCTTCCATGAACAGATAAATGATGTGCTTTGCTTTGCCCATGTTCGGCTCGGCCGCGAACGCATCGGCTGAACCAAGACCGCGTGGTCCGGACAGTCCAGCGTAGCTGACGCCCAAGCAAGTTGCCGCGACCGAACGCATGAAGCCGCGTCGCGAGTCCGAGCTGAATTCTTTGCAACCGTTCATCAGAAAACTTCCGCCAGAGTGGTTCATTGGACGAACAGAAATTCACGAGTGTTTAGCAACGCCCAAACGATGTTTCCGTAGCCGACGTTATCGTTCTTCGTTTTGCCCAATTCACGGGCGGCCGTGGCTCGATCACGAGGGTTCGGGTGCCGCGACAAGACGCTTAAGAAGATTGCGTCGATCCGATCGCGTGCTTGTTCAATCGCGAACACATCATCGACGATTGCGGAACCGGGTTCCAGCATCACGTGTGTGATCGGCCCGTTGAACATTGCCAAGATTTGCGGCACCGTTGCTTCGCTGTCAGAACCATCGATCGATTCGCGATCTCCCTGGCCGAACTGACGCAAAAAGTGGTCCGCGTTTTGTGGAGATGGCAATTCGCTTGCCCGGCAAAGCACGTTGCCTTGGTAGGCGTGTTGATTCAGCCCGCGTTTGTAGACCGGCAGAAAGTAAGTCTTCTGGAATGCTTCCGCCTTAGCTTTGGCTTGATCAAACGTCAGCGATGCAAAGTCGACATCGACCGCTTGCCCAATTTCCTTCGCCGACGGACGCTGGAACGGCATCGGATTGCGGACCGCGAGAGTCAACAGCGAATCCCAAACCTGCTCGGCAGTCATTCGCCGAATCGTGGGGCCGGGGAAGCGGTACAACTCGCCACTAGTCAGGCTGTAGTCGGTCGCTTCGCGTTGATAGGTTCGTGAATACAAAATGATCCGCGTCAGGTCCTTCAGATCGAATCCGGATCGCACGAGTTGATCGCCAAGGTATCGCATTGCCGGTTCGTTCGAACGTGGCGTGTCGTCGATAAAGTCATCAACCGGTTCGACAAATCCAATCCCCATGAAACGTTTCCAGTAACGATTGACGATCGTATGACGAAACGGTTCGTTATCAGGGCTGGTCAGCCAAGCAGCGAATTGATGCCGTGGTGAAGCTTCCTTTGCCTTAGATGGGACCTTTCCCCAAAGAACCGCTGGCTTGACGATGGTTTCCGGCTTGGCGTCGTCGTAGGCATAGTCATGCGGCAATCGCAATCGCGTGTTGACTTCCGACACGGCGTAGGTGTTTGCACGTACTAAACGTTGAAACGATCCGGGAACTTTGCCTTTGGGGAACTGCTTTTTGCCTTCGTTAATCAGCGCGCTCGCGGGGTTTGTTTTCTTAAATCCCGGATCGCCGCGTCGGATCCGGGTACGAGTTCCGCTGGTGAACGCCGCGAGCTGATAAAACTGATGCTGTGTCCAATTGTCGAAGGGGTGATCGTGGCACTGGGCACAGCCAATTTGTGTCCCCAGAAAAACGCGAACCGTGTTGTCGACATAGGGCAACGGCATTCCGTCGTCACGAAGTTGGTATCCGACGGCCGGGTTGTCCCAGACTTTGCCTTCGGCCGTCAACATCTCGTAAACCCATTTGTCGTAAGGTTTGTTGGCGCGGATCGAATCCTTGATGTATGCCAGGTAAGGTTCGGCGATGATGTTGGGCTGAGGGCGTTCGACAAGACGCAACGTATCGGCCCAAAAGTTGTATGAATGGCTGACCCAATCCGGGCTGCTTAACAGCTTGTCGATCAAATCGAATCGCTTGTCGGGATCGCTCAACTCCAAGAACGACTTCGTTTCCGCCAGAGTCGGGATTCGACCGGCGACATCCAAGTAGACACGACGTAAAAAGATCTCATCGCTGGAGATCGGGTTGGGTGTGATCTCGGCGTCGGCCAAGTCTTTCTCGATCAGATGATCCAGTTCCGCCGCCGCGTAGCGCAATTCGTCGCGTCGCTGCGGTGCCGCCGGTTCGACGTCCATCAAATGCGATGGTTCTTTGCGAACGCTTTCAGGTAATCGAATCTTTGGCGTGTTCGTCGCCTTCGATTTCATCTGCGCCCGGCCAGCGGTTTGGCCCTTGGCGTTTTGTCGATTGGGCGGCTTTTGAGCAAGGCATTGCGGCGTCCAACCGGACTGGAACACGATAATTGCCAGCAGGGCAAACTGGGGGCGGATCCAATGTCGAATCGCTTGACCCATAAGACAGGCCTGGTGCTGCAGGAGGGGGGAGATGAAAAGCACGCGTGTAACAACAGTACGCTGTTAGCGGTACGCGTGTACTCATTCTAGCTCACCCAAGACGCACCGGGTTGAACCGCAGAACAGGTCGCTCAGCAGAGCGGGCCGCTGCGGCAAGAACGCTGTTACTCCACGGCCGAGTCGGCCCATTGGTGTGGTCGCCCGAGCAGTTCTTCGAGGTCTTTGAAAAACTCAGGATAGGTCTTCACAGTGCACGATGGATCCAAAATCTGAACACCTTCGGCCGACAAGCCCGCCAACGCCAGACTCATCGCCATGCGGTGATCGTGATAGGTTTCCAGAGTTGCCGGCTGGACACCGTTTGCAGGTGGCGTGATCGTCATCCCGTCTTCGTGTTCTTCGACCGTTGCACCCAGTTTTCGCAGTTCACAAGCGAGGTCGCCAATGCGGTCCGTCTCTTTGAAACGGTTATGGGCAACGCCGCGAACGCGAGTGGGACCATCGGCGAACAAGGCGACGATCGATAAGGTTTGAACGGTGTCACTGATGTGATTCATGTCGACATCCACACCACGGCTGGCTCGGCCTGAAATCGTCATCGAGTCATCGTCGTGGGTGAAGGTGCAGCCCATCTGCTCGAGCACGTTGCAAAACCCAACGTCGCCTTGCATCGCATCTGGCGTCAAGCCTTTCACAGTGACCTCGCCACCGGTGATTGCGGCGGCGGCCCAGAAGTAACTTGCGGCCGAAGCATCTGGCTCGATCGCATAGTCGACGCCTTGGTAACCGTTTTGGCGAACGACGACATTCACCGTGCTTTCGCCATTGTCTTGAATGTCTTCGATGTCAACGACCGCGCCAAAGGAACGCATTGTTTCGGCGGTCATGTCGACATAGGGACGTGAAACCAATTCGCCGGTGACACGGATCGTGACTGAATCAATCGCATCGCCAATCGCGATCGGCGCGGCCATCATCAAGCCACTGAGGTATTGGCTGCTGACGTTTCCGGCGACGGTGATCAGTGCGTCATTCCAGCCGTTTGATTCAATCATCACCGGAGGGCATCCGCCATCGGATTCACACCGGATTGCACCGTTTTGGACCTCAGTGAGTGCGTCGACCAAATCAGCGATCGGGCGTTCATGCATGCGAGGGACACCTGACAAGCGATACATGCCGCCGGCCGCTGACAATGCCGCGGTCAGAAAGCGTACGCTGGTACCGCTGTTGGCGATAAAAAGTTCAACCGTTTCACGCGGCGCGAATCTCTGGCTGCCATCGACATGCAATGTGTCCCCGTCGACTTCGATTTTGACACCGCACTTTTGCAAGCTGTCGATCATCACGGCCGTGTCCTCGCTGCGCAGACAACCGGTCAGCTTCGATGACCCTTTAGCCATCGCCGCACAGATCAACGCGCGATTGGTCAAGCTTTTGCTCCCCGGAGGACGGATGCTGCCGCGGACCGGCCCCCCAGGAATCACGGTGACACTGGCCGGCGGATCGACGGAGGTGGGGGATGACATGAAACTAGGCAAACAGAGGAAAATGAAGCACCGAATGGGGCGACCGAATCTGGACGAGCGAACATCGCAAGCCGTCCTGCATCGTTGGCATCAGTATCGCCGTCACCTATAGGTTCGATCAATCCCGCTAGATTGCCACTGAGGGCGGGCTATCGAATAGAACGTTCATGAAAGCAGCGGGTTCGATGGCGGGACAGCCGGTAAAGCTGGAAATACCCGATCGTCCTGTTCGGCATCCGTTTTCGTCTCGCAAAGGCCGATCGCGGTGCCGACGGCGTGATTGGGGTTGCTATCGCGAAGTTCAAAGCCCTAGATCACAGGCATGAACAGACTCGTACCGGTCCGCAAGGGGTTGATCGCCCCCATCCTCACCTGTTTTGTATTCGGGATGTGCGGCTGCGCGGTGAAAACAAAGCCCGCCGGGCGTTTCACCGCAGAACCACCGCCCAAGTTTTCCGAAGGCGGCAACGTCCCCGCTCCGAATGAGTGGTGGATCACGTTCGAAGACGACGGACTGAATCAACAAGTCGAGCAGATGTTTAGCGGCAGCTTCACGCTTGCCGCTGCGATTCAGAGGATTAATGCGTCGCGTGCACTCGCCCGGAGACAAGCATCGGACCTGCTGCCGGATGTCAATATAGTCGCTTCGGGATCACATACCTTCGGCCCAGGGCCGGATACGAAATCCTATGTGTGGGGGCTCGACTCAAGTTATCCCGTGGATTTGTGGGGCCGTATCGAGTCGTATGTTCAGGCTGCGCAGCTTCGTGCATCGGCGACGCAAGCGGATTACCAAGCGATCGCGCTAGCACTGACCGCAGATGTGGCAGGAACTTGGTTTTCGTTGATCGAAGCGCACGCTCAATTGGCACTGTTAGAAAACCAAATCGAAACCAACCAAATGGGTTTGATGCGGCAAGAAGCGAGCTTCGGATTGGGGCAGGTCCGATTGCCGGACGTTTTACGGCAACGTCAACTTGTCGAATCCACCCTGGAGCAATCGGTGGTCGTTAAATCTCGCATCGAAGTGCTTGAGCACCAGATGGCGATTTTGCTTGGGCAACTGCCACAGCAGGCGACTTATGCCACAGGACGAAAGTTACCGGAATTGCCGCCGATGCCAGCGACCGGGTTGCCGGCCGAGTTGCTGAAGCGGCGTCCAGACGTACGTCGCGATTACCTTGCCTTTATGGCTGCAGACAGAGATCTCGCATCAGCGATTTCGGACCAGTTTCCGCGGCTGAACCTGACCGGATCATTGCTCAATTCGGCTCGCCGATCGGAAGACCTGTTTCGCGACTGGTTCGTTTCGATCGGTGCACAGCTGGTGGGGCCGTTGTTTGACGGTGGCCAACGCCGCGCCGAAATCGCTCGCACCGGTGCGGTCGTGCGGCAGCGTTTCAACGAATACGGCGATACGATGCTGAATGCATTTCGTGAAGTCGAAGACAGCTTGGCGCAAGAAAAATACCAAATCGAACGACTCAAACACCTCAGGGCACAATCCAAATTCGCGGATCAGGCCGCGGAGCTTCTGTTGGAGCAATACTACATTGGCGACGCGGATTACTTGGACGTACTGAGTGCGATCACCGCCGAGCAAAGATTGCAGCGCGAAACTTTGACCGCGCAACTAGAATTACTTCTGATCCGGGTCTCGTTGTACTTGGCACTCGCTGGCGGGTTCGATTCCCAACCAACGGTGACGGTCGAAATCGAGGATTTGCCGCAGGGCGAAAGCCTGAACGTCGTTCCCGCCTTGGACGCGGCCGAACTACTGGCACCGGATCAGGAACCACAACCGGGCCCGCCGGACAATTCCGGCGACTTCGAACAACTTCTCAAGACGGTGGAGCGTCTTCCCGAGATTGATCTAGATGAATGACGAACCAAAAAAACGACTGATTTGGCGAGCGCTTCGCGTGTTGGGAAATCTAGTCGCTTGTGTCGCGATCCTGGGAGCTTCAGTCGCGGCGATCATCGTGATCAATCGCACCGAACCGACGGCAGAAAAAATCACTGCCACACGAAAGTCGTCGGCTTTGGTCGAAACCATCGTGGTCCACCGCGGCAGCTATGCCCCGAAATTGGTTGTGCTTGGCAAAGTCCAGCCCGCACAAAGTATCTCGCTCAGCCCGCGCGTTCGCGGCCAAGTCGTCGAACTGTCGTCGGAGTTCGTTCCCGGCGGAATGGTTCAACAAGGCGAGTTGCTGCTGCGAATCGACCCGGCGGATTTCGAGAACGCATTGGCGATCAGCGAAAGCGAACTCGCCCAGGCTCAGGCGTCCCTGGACATCGAACAAGGCCGCCAAAGCTTGGCCAAGAAAGAACTGGAAATGCTGGAAGGGACGATCAACGACACGAACCGAGCCTTGGTTTTACGTGAGCCGCAGATCGCATCGATTCGCGCCGAAGTCAGTGCCGCCGAAGGCGCGATCGAGCGTGCAAAGCTGGACCTCGAGAGAACGAAAATCATCGCCCCTTTCGATGCACAAATCCTGAGCCGTTCCGTGAACGTCGGATCGCAAGTCGCAACGGGCGATGACCTGGGACAACTCGTTGGAGTCGACGAATACTGGATCATTGCGACCGTGCCTGTACGCAGCCTGCGCTGGGTTGACTTCCCGGACAAAGCCGGTGAAGGCGGTTCATCGGTGCGGCTGCGCAATCCAGATTCTTGGCCCGCAGGAGTCGAACGAGAAGGCAAAGTCGCTCGCATGATCGGTTCACTGGACCAGCAAACTCGTTTAGCACGCGTACTCGTCACCATCCCCGATCCACTCGGCCTAGACTCGGACGAGCCGCCGTTGATTTTGGAAACTTTGATTGAAACAGAAATCGAAGGCAAACCGATCGACGATGTCTTTCGATTGCCAAGAAAGTTGGTGCGTGATTCCGACACCGTTTGGGTGATGAAGGACGACAAACTTGAAATCCGTGATGCCGAGATCGTGTTTCAAGACGCCGAATACGCATACGTTTCGAGCGGCCTGGATGACGGCGATGAAATTGTGATGACAACATTGGCGACAGTTGCCGATGGTGTCGGTTTGCGTCGAATCAGTGACGAAGACGACGGCGCAGCAGATACGCCAGGAAAGCCCCAAGGCGGCGGGGCGGCGGAGTGATGCAGGACTCACCCGACCAGGAGCTGGCAAAGGATCCAGCGACGCAAACAGTCGAATCAAAGCCTGTTTCGATCAGCGACCCGATTGCCTGGATGGCGCATAACTCGATCGCCGCCAACTTGCTGATGTTCATTCTGCTCGGTGGCGGAATTTGGTCGGCGTTTGCGATCCAAAAAGAAGTCTTCCCCCAGTTCCAGCTCGACATTGTCGAAGTCACGGTAGGCTATCCCGGGGCGTCACCCGCAGAGGTCGAGCAAGGTATCTTGCGTCCGATCGAAGGTGCAATTCGCGCTGTCGAAGGCATTCGAGAAATCACCAGTGAGGCTCGCGAAGGACGCGGCCAAGTGATGATTGAATTGGTCGCAGGCCAGGAGCGCATGAAGGCGTTTCAGGATATCGATCAGGCGGTCAATCGCATTCGTACGTTCCCCGATCAGATCGAGCAGCCCGAAGTGCGGCTGCAATCCGAGCAGCGTGAAGCGTTGCAAATCTCGCTGTACGGGCCGATCGATGTCTGGGCTCTACGCCAGTTAGCCGAACAGCTTCGCGATCAATTGCAAGCTCACGAACAGATCACGCAGGTCGAATTGCGCCGTGTGCCAGCCTATGTGACACATATCGAAATCCCGCGTCAGCGGCTGCGTGAATACGGGCTGACGCTCTCTGATGTCGCAGAGACAATTCGAACGAGCAGCCAAGACGTGCCAGCCGGTTCAGTGCAGACGAATGCGGGTGAAATCCTGTTGCGAGTGAAGGCACGCAAACAATGGGCCGACGAATTTGCGGCGATGGAGATTGTCAGCGGGCGCGATGGGCCAGCGGTCACGCTGGATCAGATCGCGACCATCCGCGATGGTTTCGAAGAGGTCGGCTTCCATTCACAGTTCAGCCAAACGCCATCGGTCGAGCTGGATATCTATCGCACCGGGTCGCAATCACCAAGCGATGTTGCAAATGCGGTTGCCGAAACGATGGCTGGGTTTGAAAGCGTCCTGCCACCCGGCGTGAAATGGCGTGTCGACCGCAATAATGCCGAAGAGTTTCGCCGGCGGCTCAACCTGGTGATCGAAAACGCGATCATGGCCGTGGTCATTGTGCTGTTGATCTTGGCCCTGTTCCTCGAGTTTCGCCTCGCGTTCTGGGTGATGATGGGAATGGCCGTTTCCTTCATCGGCGGCTTGTTGTTACTGCCGGTTGCCGATGTCAGTGTGAACATGATTTCGCTGTTCGGTTTCTTAGTCGTGCTTGGCATCGTCGTCGATGACGCCGTGGTGGTGGGAGAGAACGTCTACGAGAAACGCCTGGAAACCGGTAACGACGAATTGGCCGCGATCGAGGGCACGCGTGAAGTCGCCGGCCCAGTGGTATTCAGCATTCTGACGAACATCGTCGCGTTCGTGCCGCTAATGTTTATCCCTGGCGAGACGGGCAAGTTCTGGGGACCGCTGCCCGTCGTGGTGATCTTGGTCCTGACTTTGTCACTACTTGAATCACTGTTCATCTTGCCCGCCCACTTGGCGCATGCCCGCAAGGCCGGTCGTCGTGGCGGGATCGGCGGCATTCTGCATTCGGCACAGCAAGCGTTCAGCCGCGGGTTCAATCGCTTGATCGAAATCGCGTTTCAGCCGGTGTTGTTGCTGTGCTTGCGATTTCGATACGTCACCGCCAGCATCGCCCTGGCGTTGTTTTTGGTGGTGACCGGATACGCGACGAGCGCGCACATGGGCATGATTTTGATGCCCGAAGTTTCCGCCGACGAAATCGAAGCCGGGGTGCGAATGCCGGTCGGAACGACGCAGGCTCAAGCGGCGGAAATCGCTGACGCGGTGACCAAGGCGAGCTTGAAGATGTTTGAAGAGCACAATCTTTACGAAGTCGCCGAGGGAATCAAAACCAACGTCCGCGGTCAGAGCTTTATCGATGTCGAAATCGTGATGAAGCCGCCGGACCAGCGAGACATGACGGCGAAAGAAGTGATCGACTTGTGGCGTGATTCGATCGGCGATTTGCCCGGTGTCAACCAAGTCACCTTTGAAGCCGAAAGCGGCCCCGGCGGTTATCGCCGCGCGATCAGCATCGACCTTAGCCACAGCGATATCGGGGTGCTCGAAAAGGCATCGCAGATGCTGGTTGAGCGATGCGAAGGGTTTGCCAATGTTCGCGACGTCAGCGATAGCTACAACAAGGGGAAGGTCCAATACGATTTTCGTTTGCGTCCCGAAGGCCGCGCTCTCGGTTTAACCGACGAAGAATTGGGCGAACAATTGCGCGGGGCGTTTTTCGGATCGCTGGCGCTGCGGCTGCTGCGTGGCACCAACGAGAACGAAGTCCGCGTCAAGCTTCCCGAGGACGAGCGCGAAGACATCTACAGTCTCGAAGACTTGGTGATCCGTGCACCGTCGGGTGTGGAAGTTCCGTTACTGGACGTGGCTGATGTGGAGGAAACGCTGGCCTTTCGTTCGATCGAACGACGCGACGGTCGACGGGTGATCAATGTGTCGATGGATGTTGAGCCCAAACGTGCGGTGACGCAAGTGATCCAGGCGTTGCGAACCGAAGTTCTGCCGGAGATGCGCGAGAGCTATCCAGGAATCACATGGAGCTTCGAAGGCAGTGACGCGGAAATGCGCCAAGCGACGTCTTCGTTATGGGGATCGTTTGGGTTGGCACTGGCGGTGATCTATTCGTTATTGGCGATCGCCTTTCGCGGCTATGTCCAACCATTGGTCGTGCTGGTCGCGATTCCGTTCGGCGTTGTCGGCGCGGTGCTTGGCCATATCGTCCTCGGCTACGACATTTCGCTGGTCAGCCTGATGGGCGTGATCGCGTTGTCTGGTGTCGTGATCAACGATTCGTTGATCATGATTGACTACGCAAACCGACGACGAAAATTCTGTTCGGCGTATGAGGCCATTTCACAGGCTGGCGTTCGTCGTTTTCGTCCGATCTTGTTGACGACGCTGACAACGTTCGGCGGATTGGTACCGCTGATTTTTGAAGACTCGCTTCAAGCTCAGTACATCATTCCGATGGCTATTTCGCTCGGATTCGGAATTCTGTTTTCGACAGCGATCATCTTGGTGTTGGTGCCTTGCCTGTATTTGATCTTGGAAGACATCCAGATGATCTTTCGTCGCGAGCAGTCCTGATCAATAGGCGGCGACTTCTTGGTCGCTTCGTCCGGGGATGATAAACACGCCCAGAACCATCGCGGCGAGGGTCACCATGTGGATCAGCCAAGCATCATGAAGCCCGGCGACGGTGCGTAGCGTGATCAAGCTCATCACGACCAAGGTTGCGATAAAGCGTTTTTCTGCACGGACCAGCTCTTCGCCAATTGAGAGTTTGGTGGAAAGCAGGACCCACAATCCGATCAGTGGCATGACCAGTGATTCGAAGACGTTAATTAGTTCAAGTGGGCCTAGCATGACGATCCATCATCAGCAAAAAGGGGAGAAGACATCCGTGATCCGGAGCTTCCCAGGATCCGCTCACTGTGCGATAGATTGACTTGAGCGAATCTCGGAAAGTTCCCAGAAAAACCTGCGGCGTGCTCAGTCGGATCTCGAATCCAGGCTAGCGTGCTCGGTTTGAACACGCATGAGGATCCGTCAGCGGATCCGTCAGCCAACGCCGACGCAGATAACACACTTAGGATGCATCCCGCGTGCCGACCGATGCAAGCAATGCTGAAAGCACGGCGAATCGGTCAGCACGTAAGGCAGATACGCCTAGGCGCGAAGCATGATGCCAACGGCTTCGAGGTACCGCTGAACGGTGTCCTGGTCGACGTCCCGCCAGCCTGAGGATTTGTGACGCAAGATGGCGAGCTTGATCGACTCGATCGCATCCGACATATCGTCTGGCAATTCAGGCAGTCCCATGAACGGTTGCACGGGATCGAGCGGTTGCGTGGACGCTTCGCCTTCCTCTTTCACCGCGGTCTCGCCGCCAGGTGCGGGTGGTGCTTGCCCGGCCATCGTTTGCAGCTCTTCTTCCTCGCCGAAATCGGGGCCTTCGAAAGTCGGGCCGGCGGCGGTGGGTGAGCCTTCGTTGTCATACTCGCGACTTTTGCCGCCTTCTTCCTTTTCACCTTGGACGGCGGATTCGGTGACATCCTCATCCAGGTCAACTTCGACCACTTGGCTAGCCGTGGGGCGATTGCTTTCGACAGCACCTTCGGCTTTCCAGCGACTCTCACGCATCGCCGAAATGCTCCACTTCTCCTTCGTAGCTCCCTCCAGCCAGAGAGGGGCGTCTTCCCAGTCGAGAGCTGCGAGGAAGTGGCTCCAATAAAGTCCTTCGTAGCTCTGATAAGAGTCATTGAAGCGTTCATAGACACGACGCAGGCGACCGACGTGGGGTGAGGTCACACCACCAACACGTTTTGACCAAGCTTCGTCGCTGTACTGTGTCGCATCTACTCCAGAGGCGATCAACTTCGCTCGCCACTCGCTGATGATCTTGCCTTTTTCCCAGTTGGTCGTGCTGATCAACTTATTCCACATTCCGACAAAGGGCTCGGCCAGTTCGCTGGCTCGCTCGATGTCTTCGGCGGTGACGGCTTGGGGGTCGTTTTCGGTGGGCTGGGCGGCGTTTTCGGCGTTCTCCCAGGCGGCTTTGGCTTCGTCCAGGTCACCGTCCTCGATGGCCTCGGCGGGGGAATCGGCGGGCTCTTCAACCAGCTCGGCAGAGTTTTCTGTAAGCTCGACAGGCTCTTCGGTGAGCCCGACGGGGGCGTCCGTGTCGAACGGGGCTTCATCAGCCGTTTGAACTGCGACTTCGTCAACCGGTTGCATGGAGTGCACGTCGCTGCTTGCTGCGGCGTCGTTTGAAACTTGTGCGTTGATGTCTTGGTCAGCCGGGATGGCGTTTCCGTTGAATTCTTCCTGATCCATCGTGGCGGCGAGTTCCTTGGGGAAAAAAAGAAGAAACGATGAACTTCGATATAGGTCACGTACGCTATCCGATCAAACGTGAAACTGGAAATGCTCTTCTGCTTACGAAGCATCGAGACCGCGATTTTCCAATCCGCAGGCAGCAGCTAGGCAAAGTTTGCGATGTGGAAACTCTGTCGATCTTTTGACTCTCATTTGGTGTCTAGGTGTTGATCCGGTTATCTTGTTGGTTGCCCAGGATCGTTGTCCCACCACGTTTGTCGTTCAGACCAATCATGACGCTTGTCATCCCTCCGATTGGCCTTTGACAAACCTCCAGCCCTCCAGACTGTGCGTTGACGCCTTCTATGATTTCAATCAGGCCACTGCTGCGCGTGTCGGTACCACCGTTGTGCGAGCTTCTTGCTGTTTGTTTGTGTCCGGTGTTTTGCATTGGTCTCCTGTCGGCACCATTGGCGATTGCTGCCGAACCGGACGCAGCTTTGACGCCTGAGCAGGAAGCTTTCTTTGAATCGAAAGTGCGTCCCTTATTGGTCGCCCACTGCTATGACTGTCACTCCGCCGAAGCCGGCGAAAGCTCCGGTGACTTGCGGCTGGACAGTGCCACGTGGTCTCGCAAAGGCGGCGCAACTGGGCCGGCGGTGGTCCCGGGGAATATCGATGCCAGTTTGCTAATGGTTGCGGTGCGCTATGACAACGCCGAACTGCAGATGCCTCCGGAAGGTAAGCTGGAAGCCGCCGAGATCGAAACGCTTCGCCAATGGATCGAACAAGGCGCGCCCGATCCACGCACTGACTCCGGTGATGATGTGGAGTCAATGTCGCCGATGGACATCGACCCCAGTTCTCATTGGGCATACGTCGCACCCAAACGAGCGCAGTCACCTGAGTTGCCGCATCCGGAAGACCGCGACGTGATCGATTCACTCGCCCGTGAGCTTGCTTCACAGGCCGAGTTGACCGTCGGCGAACCGGTCAGCGATGCGCAGTTGATCCGCCGATTGTACTACGACTTGGTTGGCATTCCGCCGACGGCCGAACAAGTCAATCGCTATGTCGAGTCCGATGACGAAACCAAACGCGAGCGTTTGATCGAAAGCTTATTGGCGGCTCCCGATTTCGGCGAGCGTTTTGCGAGGTACTGGATGGATGTTGCCCGCTACGCGGACACGATCGGTTACACCTTGGCGGGAAAAGAACGCCGCTTGAAAGGCAGCGAACGCTACCGAGATTGGCTTGTCCAGGCCTATGGTTCAGACATGCCATTCGACGAAATGGTGCGTTTGCAATTGGCAGCGGATCGCTTTGATCCCAACAACGAAGCTGGCAATTTAGACGCGTTGGGTTTTATCACCATCGGACGACGATACCTCAATGGCTTCGACACCATCGACGATCGTATCGATGTTGTCTCCCGCGGTTTACTTGGTATGACCGTCGCTTGTGCGCGTTGCCATGATCACAAGTTCGATCCGATTCCGGCATCAGATTACTACTCGCTGCTAGGGATCATCGAGAGCAGCGAAACAAAAGAGGATGGTCCCAGTCCCTTGATGATGGTCGATAAAAGTGACCCGCACGATAGCCAGATTTTCATCCGAGGCCAGCCGGGCAATCGAGGAGAGGTCGCACCACGGCAATATCTGACCGCGCTCCGCAGTGACGACGACCAGCCATTCCGTGACGGCAGCGGGCGGCTGGAACTTGCCGAGCGATTGGCAGATCCGAACAATCCGCTTGTCGCTCGCGTGTTTGTCAATCGGATCTGGATGAAGCTGATCGGTCGCCCATTTGTGGATTCAACCAGCGACTTCGGCGTCCGCACCGCTGCGCCGCCTTCTGTTGAGATTTTGGATGAGTTGGCGTCAGAGTTCGTGACACACTTCAGCGTCAAACGATTGGTACGTCGGATTGTCAACTCGAGGGTCTATGCACAATCGGCGGTCGTGACCAATGCGAAAACGATCGAGATTGACCCTGACAATCGTTACCTCGCACGCGGTAACCGCCGCCGCAGAGACTTCGAATCATTGCGTGATTCCATGACTTGGGTCAGTGGGCAGCTCGATCGCCAACTAGGCGGCGAACCGGTCGAGATTCACAAAACCAATCCGATTTCGCGGCGGACGCTTTATGCGATGATCGATCGTCAAAACCTGCCTTCACTGTTCCGTACCTTCGACGTCGCATCTCCAGACAGTCACGCGCCCAAGCGGTTTCAAACCACCGTGCCGCAGCAAGCGTTGTTCTTGATGAACCATCCACAAGTCGGTGTGTTGTCGCATCGTTTGGGCGAACAGATTTCACAGTCAACCATCGATCCCCTCGAGCAAGTTGGCCACGCCTTTCGACGCATCTATTCGCGTGAACCGTCCACCGTCGAGGCGCAGGCCGCGGTGGCATTCTTAGCGCGGCCGGTGGTCGAACTTGAACCCGAGTTTGATTCCAGACTGGCATGGCGATACGGTACTGCCCTGATAAACAAAGATGGCAGTTTTGAACCTTTTGAAGCACTGAACCGATTCGTCGGTGCGACTTGGCAAGATGCCGAAACGCTTCCATCGAGTAGCGAATTGGCTTATGCGTCACTTGGGAAAGACAACGGCCATCCGGGCCGACGTCATGCGGTTGTCAAACGATGGATCGCACCGGCAAACGGGACGGTTTCCATTCGTGGAATGATCCGTCACCCCAATGATCAAGGTGACGGAGTCGAGTTGTCGATTTGGATTGGCGATCAACTCCTGCGACGGATTGTTCAACACGACGGCGAGCAATCCTTCGACGATTTACAGGGGACGGTTGCTGCGGGGCAAGCTGTGGATTTTATGATCGCTCCACGGTCTTCGGATAGCTTTGACAGTTTCAATTTCAATAGCCACATCGAACTGATCGGCGACAACAACCAGACCTTCGTCGCCGATTCGTCTGGTGACTTCTCGGGGCCGCTGACCGCAGAATCGGTCGAGCCACTTGACCGGTTGGGACAACTGATTCAAGCGTTGATGATTTCCAACGAATTCGCGTTCGTTGATTGAGAAAACGTGCCTTCAGAAGAAAGATCTCAACGCGCGGCGGAGCCGCAAGGAACGGGCAATGAGTTCGCTGCTGCGAAACTGAGACTTCGCCACTGGTCGTTTTTCGATCAACTCACTTGCATGATGGAAGTTAAGCGTCCAAAAAATCCTTAGTAGAAGGGGTGCAATCAACGGCATCGGTAACCAATGCAGAAGAATTGAACGTGATAATGGCGACTGAGCAACGGTTGATGGGAGTAGTGGGGATTCAATCCATTTTCTTCCCGATACAATTCGTGACGTTTCTTGAAATTAGCCAGCGCCGCTCTTCTGAGATTCCCGTACTCGTATGCCCACTGAAACGAACGAATCGACTGAATCTTCCGCCAATCCCAAATGCATCGTCGGGATTGGTGCTTCGGCTGGTGGATTGGAATCGCTAGAGCGTTTTTTCGATGGCGTGGATTCGTCGCTGCAAGCCACCTACATGGTGGTCCAGCACTTGTCGCCAAACCACGAAACGATGATGGATTCGCTGCTCAAGCGACACACCGAGATGCCGGTGGCGATCGCACAAGAGGGGCAAATTCTTCAGCCAAACCATGTCTACGTGTTGCCTCCGAAGAAAGAGGTCACGCTGGAAGACTTTACGGTGCGGCTTCACGATCAAAATCGCAGCGAGGTGCCACACTTACCGATTGACCGATTTTTCGTTTCGTTGGCGGCGGTCGCCGGGGTCGCCAAGGCAGGGATCATTCTTTCGGGCACCGGCAGCGACGGGTCGCGAGGAGTCGTCGCGATCCATCGAGCGGGTGGCGTCGTTGCAGTGGAGTCAGAAGCGACGGCAAAATTTTCGGGGATGCCCAATGCCGCGGCATCCACCGGAATTGTCGATTTTACATTGCCGCCCGATTCGATGGCTTCACAGATCGCGATGTGGCTTTCCGAGCAAGACGAGTGCGGCGTCTGGGATGACCGCAACGACGAACAACAACAGATTTTCCGTATACTACGCGACCATTGCCACATCAACTTTGCGAACTACAAGTCATCGACGGTAACGCGAAGACTCGATCGACGGTTGGCGATGCGCGGCGTACGGACGTTGAAGGAATACTTGCAGATCCTGCATAAGGAACCCGAAGAAGTCGACGAACTTTATCGCGACATGTTGATCGGCGTGACGAAGTTCTTTCGGGATCCGGCGTGTTGGGATTATTTCGAAGCGAACATCGTCGAAAAGCTGTTCCGCGAAGCCGATCCCAAGAAAGGCGTTCGCGTATGGGTGTCAGGATGTGCGACGGGTGAAGAAGCCTACTCCATGGCAATGGTGCTCAGCGAGACACGCGAGCGTTTGAAATCTCCCGTCGGTTTCAAAGTCTTTGCAAGCGATGTGCATCCCGGATCGATTCGAATCGGTGCCCAAGGCTACTACCGGTCGGACACGTTGACCAACGTGTCTTTGGAGCGTTTGGAGCGTTTCTTCGTTCGCAGTGGCGAAGGCTATTTGATTGGCAAAGACATTCGCACGTCGGTTGTTTTCGCGATCCACAATGTGCTTCAAGATCCACCATTCACCGACATCGACATGGTTTCGTGTCGGAACCTGTTGATTTATTTCGATACCTATGGGCAGCGGAAAGCCCTGTCGATGTTCCACTTCGGGTTACGGCAAGGCGGCATCCTGTTCTTGGGGCCAAGTGAAACCACCGGTCGACTGAGTAGCGAATTTGTTACCTTTGACGAAAAGTGCAAGGTGTACTCGAAGCGCCGAAATGCGAGGTTGCCTCACGGCATCGATTTGCCATTGCAAATCCAACCGAAGGCAAACTTGGATCCCTATTCGATTCAAAGCGATCGCTCGCCACAACGCGAACGGATGCGGTATTACGATCGCATTTTAGATCAGGTAATGCCGGCAACGATTCTGGTCGACTCGCAACGAAAGGTGTTGGAAAGTTTTGGCGGCATCGAACGCTACCTCCGGGTGCCACGCCGCATGTTCAGCAACGACCTGCTTGACCTCGCCCCTGCGAGTATGCAGGCCCCGCTGTCAGCCTTGTTTCGCCGTGTGCGGAAGGATCAGGCAAAGGTTCGATTGCCGGTCACCGGTGTCGAAATGCCCAATGGCGAACGTGGCGATCTTGATATCGTCATCGAACCGGTGTCGGGTTACACCGACGAGCCCGAGTTGTACCTGATCCGATTCAATGTTCTCGAATCGATTTTGCATGGGCGAGAAGAACGCGATTCCGACGCGGCAACCATCCAGCTCAGTACGGACGATCGTGAAATGTCCGAGCGAATCAACACACTCGAAGACGAACTGCGTCACTCACGCGAAAACCTGCAAGCGACCATCGAAGAGCTGGAGTCGAGTAACGAAGAATTGCAATCGACGAACGAGGAACTGATCTCTTCGAACGAAGAACTGCAAAGCACCAACGAGGAGCTCAACAGCGTTAACGAGGAACTGCACACAGTTAACGTCGAGTACCAGAACAAGAATGCCGAGCTGCGTGAACTGAACGATGACATCAACCACCTGTTCGGCAGCACGGATATCGGAACAATCTTCCTTGATCATTCGCTGACCATCCGCCGGTTCACACCTCGTGTCGCAACCGTGTTTGACTTGCGGCCTCAAGACATCGGGCGTCCGCTCTCGTCGTTCTCTCACTCGCTCAAGGTAGACGACCTGACGGCGCTGACGACGAAGGTACTCGAAGATGGCGAAAAGTTTGAACAAGAGGTCGAAGACCGCGACGACAATCACTACGTCCTGCGATTGCACCCGTATCAGTTGGAAGAAAGCATTGACGGCGTGATTGTGACGTTGACCGACATCACGCGTCTCGTCGAATCAAGGCGGTTGGCCGAAAAGTATCAACGGCGACTTCAACGCGCGATCGATGCCGTTCCAATTCTCGTCTCCTACGTCAGCAGTGACGAGGTTTACCAATACGCCAATCAAGCCTATTTCGATTGGCTTCGATGTGACGAAGACGATGTGATCGGACGTGATGTCGCGGACGTGATCGGCGAGAAAGCCTATCGCAACAGTAAGCCGCATATCGATGCCGTCTTGGATGGACACGCGCAACACTTCGACCAAGAACTCCCGACGCCCCAAGGCACCATCAACTTGTCGGTGTCGTACATCCCGGACGTCAATCGCAAAGGCATCGTGGTCGGGTTCTATGTTTCCGCTGCGAACGTCAGCTCGCTTAAACGGGCCGAACGGGAACTTGGCGAGGCGATGGAGTCGGCCAAGAGCGCGAACCGCGCCAAAAGCGATTTCTTGGCCAAAATGAGCCACGAAATTCGCAGCCCGATGACCTCGATCTTGGGATTCGCCGATATCCTTGACGAGCAGTTGACGGATCCCGACAACCGCAACGCGATCGATATCATTCGCAGCAATGGCGAACACCTTCTGAACCTTATTAACGAGATCCTAGACCTGTCGAAAATCGAGTCGGGGACACTGGAGCTCGATCGTGATCACTTCGATTTACCTTCCTTGTTGATGGAGTGTCACAACACGGTGCTGCCAAAGGCCGAAACAGGGCAGGTAGAACTGTGCTGGGAATTGGATTCGTCTGCTTCTGGGAGTATCTGTGGTGACCGTCGACGCTTGCGTCAGATCGTTCTCAATCTGCTAACCAACGCGGTCAAATTTGCTTCCGGCGGACATGTCACGCTAAAATGCAAGCGCGAAGCTGATCACTTCACCATTTCAGTTTCTGATGACGGGTGCGGGATTGCCGAAGAGATGTTGCCGCAATTGTTCCAACCGTTTTGCCAGGCCGATGATACCTCAGTGCGAAAGCACGAAGGAACCGGCTTGGGGCTGACGATTACCAAGCAACTGGTTCACCAGATGAACGGGGAAATTTCAGTCTCCAGTCGGCTGAACGAAGGGGCGACCTTCACCGTTCGATTGCCATGGGTCCCCGGCAAGTCGAGCGGACCGATGGTAAAACGGCAGCAACAGATGAAACAGTTGCCGAGTTTGGAACACAAGAAGATTCTGGTCATTGACGATCGTCGTGACATCCGATTCATCGCCGAGCACATCTTGGTTGACGCCGGCGCACGTGTAACGACCGCCGAAAACGGCAGCGACGGACTACAGAAAAGCGCTACCGCGAATGAGCAAAACGATCCGTTCGACTGTGTCGTTACGGATATCCAAATGCCAGAAATGGACGGGTTCGAAACCGCGACCAAGATGCGTGAGGACGGTTACACCGGCCCGATTTTGGCACTGAGTGCTTCAGCGATGGCTTCCGACCGTGCTGAAGCGTTGGCTGCGGGATGCAACGAACACATGGCGAAGCCGATCAACCGGACACAGTTCATCCGGACGATCGCACGCTTAATCGGCATTATCGAGAGCTAGGTCCGATGAAAAACACACTCCCCACGGTCCGATACGCAATCGACAAACACGATCGCTTACTTGATGTAAACGAAGAATGGGGAGAGTTCGCCAATTCGAACGAAGCAGGGACGACTCTGCATCCCGATTCGGTCATCGGAAAACCGCTTTGGAACTACATTCGTGACCCAAGTTTGCAAAGCATTTACCGACGCTTGCTTTGTCTGGTGCGAGATTCCGGCAAGCCAGTCGAGTTCCCTTTCCGCTGCGATTCGCCGCTGTTTCGTCGCTACATGTGCATGACGATCCTGACCCGGGAAGACGGTAATGTGCTGTTCATCAGCCAGACGCAGCGGGTGGTCAAACGAACCGAGCAAGAGATTCGCCTGACACGCGCCTTTCAAGGTTTTCAGCCGATCCGCCAATGCAGTATGTGCAATCTCTTTAAAATCCGAGATGGCGAATGGGCTGAAGCGGATGTACTGGTGCTGGAGTCAAAGGTTCTTGCCGCGGATCAGCCCGCAACAGTGATCTGGGGAATCTGCGAACACTGTCGTGACAAGATGGCCGCACTCTAGCGGGACGGCGGATAGATAAAGTTAATGAAGCTCGATGTGACTGGCAGCGGTGCTTGTCGCCAATGGATGTCCCAGTAAGGTTGATCGTCTAATTTGACGTGGAGTGCATAGGCCGTCATGGGAGCGAGCGCGACGTGCCAGGTTGAGGTGTCTTCTGTGCGTCGAGCTTCGATCACAACAAACAATTCCGGATCTGTTCCGTGCGCGTAGATAAATAACGCGCCGTCAATCACCTCGGAATTGGAATAGCGGGCAACTGGGCTGGACATCAATCGCAAGCGATCTTCGTTTTCGCCTTCAAAGTCGTCGTTGACAGTGAACCGCTGTGCGATGCGACGCATTTGAATCAATCGCCCTCCGGCAGATGCACGTGGCGCATCGCTATTGGCAAAGGCTTGAATTCGACGCCGGCAGATTTCGGTGACCACACCGGTCGCCCTTCATAGTTGAACGTGAACGTTGACTCGGAAAGTGACTGGAACTCGTGAAGCCATTTTCGCTGTGTTTTGGGAATCAGGAAAATCTGCGCGGCAGCGTGTGGCTTGCCGTCCTGATCGCACCAGAAAAACAGTCCCCCATCGCTGACGCCGCTGACTGGATTCGTCCAGCGTAGCGCCGGTTCATCAACAAATCGCAAGCGTGATCCTGACTTATCGGTCACATCATAAGTCCTACCGGACTGCTGCATGAACTTCATCCGCTGCTCTGCAGACTCGTCCATCGATGGCTGTTGAGCGCTGAGCAGATTGCTGAATTGGATCGCGATGCAAACCAGCGTCATCAGACGCAAACCGCAGTGAAACAGTGTCGGGCGATTGCCAGACAACTTGCCGCTCGGCTGACAGAAGTTGTCACGGGCAGGAGAGAATAGGCAAATCATCGGCTTGCTCCGGAGCGGGATCGTTATAGTCAAGTTGTCTATTGTGTGATCGATTCGGGGGGAAGTCAACAAATCCGGGCAGCAAAACGGTGCTCAAATTTTGAGACGCATTCAAACGCATTCGCTGCCCCGCAAGGTCGCCCGCCCAGTCGAATCGGCTATCATGGCACTCCGGCAAATTCTCCCGTCTGAGATCGGAATTGCCGCCCCCGCCTGAAGATCCCCACCTACCGAATATCAGAATATGATCACTCGCATTTGGACCTTGTCCTTTGTGATGTTGTCCGCAGTGTTGCCGACAGTCGTCCTGTCGCTAAGCCAAAATCGGGCATCCGCAAACCAAGCGTCGCCGAATTCGGACGATAGCGGTGATCCGATCAACGTGACCTTGCGGTCTCAAGAGCAAGTGGAAGACACTCGGATCTTCCTGCCACGTGTTCAGCAACAGGCATGGGATCCCCAAAAGTCTGCGGTGATTGTTTGCGATATGTGGGACTCGCATCATTGTTACCGAGCAGTACAACGGGCGACCGAAATGGCGCCGCGTATGAATCGATTCTTGCAGCAATTACGACGGCGAGGCGTAACGATCATTCACGCACCAAGTGGATGCATGCAAGCCTATGAGAATGATCCGGCCCGGCATCGTGCAAAACAAGAGCCGTTGGTTTCCCCACTGCCAGTCGACATTGCCAACTGGTGCTACTCAATCGATTCGGAATCAAAAGTGCCTTATCCGATTGACCAGTCCGACGGAGGTGAAGACGACACGCCGGAAGAGCACCGAGCTTGGCATCAAAAACTGATGGAGCAAGGACGCGATCCGGCCGCCCCATGGAAACGCCAGATGGATGCGATCGAGATCGATTCATCGCGTGACTTCATCAGCGATCGCGGCGACGAGATATGGAGTCTGCTGAAGAACCATTCGATTGAGAACGTCATGTTGGTCGGAGTCCATACCAACATGTGTGTCTTGGGACGGCCGTTCGGTTTGCGACGCTTGGCGAGCAATGGGATCAATACCGTGTTGGTACGTGATCTCACCGACACAATGTACAACCCCGCCGCCAAACCGTACGTCAGTCACTTCACTGGCACCGATCTGATCATCCAATACATCGAACGGACAGTTTGCCCGACGATTTCCAGTGATCAAATTCTTGGTGGAAAGGCGTTCCGCTTTTCGAAGGATCAACGCCCAACGATTGCGATGATGATCGGCGAATCGGAATACGAGACGGCGATCACTTTACCAGCCTTTGCGGTTCAGAAGTTGGGGATCGACTATCGCGTTCGATACATTCTTGAGTCCGTTGAAGATCAAGGCTCGTTCATCGGTTTCGATGAACTCGACAGTGCCGACATGCTCCTTGTGAGCGTGAGGCGAAAGACACTGCCGCCGGGACAGCTTCAACAGATTCAACAATTTGTCGCGGCGGGAAAACCGGTTCTCGGAATTCGCACCGCGAGCCATGCGTTTTGTCTACGCAAACAGGACGCTCCTGAGGGCCGATCCGACTGGCCGGAATTCGACGCCCAGGTCTTCGGAGGACACTACACCGACCACCACCCAAACGGCCTTCGTTCGACAGTGGTCCCGTCATCGCAATCGACGCAAAGTGAGTCGGCTCGCTGGTTGAAATTCAAGCCCTTTCAGCAGGGCGGTTCACTGTACAAAGTGCGACCACTCGAAAGTGATGCTAGCGTACTAGCCATCGGTCGGGCGGAAGGTATCGACGACGAGCCGGTGGCTTGGACCTACCGGCGTCAAGACGGAGGGCTGTCGTTTTATACGTCGCTCGGACACTGGAACGATTTTTCAGAAACGGCCTTTGTTGAAATGCTCCAACAGGCAATCAAACATCTCTCCGCCAATCGAAACATTCCTTGAGTCTTTAGAACGTTTGTTGACGTTTAAGCTGTTTTAAAGTTAGCTTAGGATGACAGTTCGCAAAACGAAGTTCGTTTCGGCGAAAGCAGTCTGAGCCGTGCAAAGAATTGCACAAAGATCCAAGTAAGAAGTGCAAGGTTCGACAGTACACCCTTGCGAAAAGGGCTGGTGCGTAGACGCACGATTAAGCACGGAAGAGGACCCGCCACGTAAGCCGCTATTGCCCCGAAGACTTGGGCGGGTCTCTCCCGGACTATCAATGACGCTACCCCACGATCGAACTTTTTGCCAACGTTGTAAGTGATACCCCTAAGAGATTCCGCGAGATGAGAGTTTTTCTTCGCGGACTTGTGTTGCGGAACCCCCTCGATGCTAAACAAATATCCCGGCAATGACTCTCTCCCCCCAACCGTGTTGCAAACAGGTGTGGACTTGGTGCCCAATACAACATCCAACCTGATTGACTTTATCCAGTCGGCAGATCGCATCGCCGCAATCGTCGCCGCTAGTCTGGAGCGTGGGGAACAGCTTGAACCGTTGATCAACCAAGAATCCGACTTGGTCTATCTGAAGTCAGCTGACCAACGTTTGTTGTGTTCCAACGAAGCCTATCGTCGCGTCTTCACCCCGGACGAGTTGCCGGTCGGGCGATTCGGTGCTTCATTCCTCCACCGAACGATTATTCCGATCTCGGAAGCCTCCGACAAAATGATTCTCGAAGGCTGTATGTCTGCCGTCTTTGACCACTACGGTCGCGACTCCGAAGGGCAACTCTCGTTGTTCCGTTCGGCAAAGAAATCCCTCATCGGTGTCGGCCAAGGATCATTTGCCATCCTGGGGATTACCCGTGTCGAGAAGACGTTTATCGATTCGGACAACGAAATCGCGAAAGGCGCTCTGTTGGCTGATCAGTGGCGTCGATTCAATGAGTTGCCTGAACTGGATCGCCAGATCGCGGTTTCGCTTGCCCGCGGTATGACCGCAATGGAAATCGCGCAACAGCGTGAAGTTTCCAAGCGGACGATTGAAAATCACCGCAACACGATCTTAAACGAATTGGGGGTTGAGTCGCCTTTGGAGATGATCAAGTTGCTGGTGCGGTTGCAAGAGAAAGGCTTCGGCGACTTAGGCGTTTAAGCAACGCCTTCGGTTGATCTCCGAAAACGCTCCTCCCAAGAAACGACGATGCCCGGAACCGCGTTCGCAGTCCGGGCATCGTTCTGTTTGATCGCACAGCTAATCGGCAGACGCTTACTCAAACGTGCCGTAGGTCCAAGTGACGGTAGTTGGCGGATGTAATTGTGTTTGCCCAATTCCTTGATTGGCATACTCGCCATCAACTTTGAACGTCCATCCTTGTCCACTGGTCGTACCAAGACCATCAATCGACTCGACAAACGCCGTCGTGTCACTGCCGCGAAGGGTAACGCGGGCGACATCAACTTGACTCATCACCGTTTCAAGGGTCGCGCCGTCTGCCACATTCTCAATCGAGTCTGAAAGCGGTTCGCCATCTGAAGGGATGATTTCAATCGTTACCGTTCCGGTGGCTCCGGATTGCGATGTTTCAGTCGTGCTGACTTTTTCCGTTCCACATCCAATCAGGAGCAGTGCTGACAAAACGATGCCAGCGGTCGTATTGGTTTGTCGCATCGTTCAGTTGTGGTTCGATCCGCCTTTTGGATTACTAAGCCGTGCAAAGAAATCCGGCAGGTGACCGACGTAGCACTGGCAATGCTTGCAGACACTTGCATTGGTCGAAATCGCGATGCCGCAGCGACCGCATGGACGCATCGTGGGTTGTTCTGCAATCGGCGCCACAGGCAAGCTAGGAAAGTCACCCAGCATGCGTACGACGGCGGTGTCCGTCACGGTTTCGCGGATTTGGTACCCGAAGACGAACTTCTCTTTGCAGCGTGGGCACCGGACCGTTTTTCCGATCAGGTCGCTTCCGCCGCGAACTTTGTGTCCGCCAGGACACTTGCAAGTCACACGTTCTGTATTGGTTTCATTCATCGTTTTTTTTCCCTCGATCCGTACTTGAATGGGAATCCGTTCGCATCTGTTCTAACACCGGTATCGAGGGCCAGTTTCGCTACCTTTTCGGGCGCGGCCTGGCGAGCTTCCGTCGGCAAAGACGCCGTCGTCCTGGTGTGTGAAGCCCCCATCATCGGGGTCGGCAAATTCAATTCGGGCTCCGCCGCCCGATCTTGGTCGTGGTAGGTTTGTCTACAATGCACGACGCCGTTTCTTAGATTCTGTTTCGCCGCTGTATAGAGTTTTATCGGCAGCTGACCAGTCGGTTCTTCGAAGTGCTACATTGACGGAAGAGAACTGTCCCTTGCCATTGATCGATCGCGAAATGCCAACCCGAAAACAAATTGTCGCACTTGCCTCTGGTTTCACCGCGTTCATCAGTCTGTACAGCCTCGTCGCGATGGCGGACGACAAGCGTGCACCGGCTCCTAAATTTGACACCAAATCGACACAAGGGATCTTTTTCCCCAGTGTCTCTGACGCGATCCAGGGCGACCGTCCGTCGCTCGAATCCCTCCGCCAAACCAAAACAACGAGTGTCGCGGTAACGCCCGGAGCGACCGCGTCTGGCGATTCAAGCGGAGGCGATGGGCCGTGGGACAAGCTGATCACCGCGACGTCGATCGAAGACGAAGTCAAACGGATGAAGCTGCATTACGATTCGGTCGTGACAACGCCAGGACCGTTCAAAAGCGGCGGCTATGAAGATGCCCGGCTTGACCTGATGGTCTTGAGCAGCCTCTTTGCCATCACCAGCGAATACAAAGGTGACATCCGTTGGAAAGAAGAGTCGGCCGCAGCGCGAGACTTGCTCGCGCGAACGGCATTCAACTGCAACGCCGGCACAACCCAAGTATTTAACGAAGCCAAAACGCGTAAAGACGACCTGCAAGATTTGATCAGCGGCGGTGGACTACGCGGACGCAAAGCGGAGGAGGGCAATGATTGGTCGTCGATCGCTGATCGCGCCCCGCTGATGAATTACATCGAAACGCTGAACGATCAACTCCGCGAAGCCTCCGCAAGTAAAGAACTCGTTGACAACGAACCGGGTGACGTCAGACGCCCCGCCGAAGTCCTTGCCGCGATGGCACGTATTCTGATTCAGGAAGGAATGGACGACGCCGATGACGAAGATTATCGCAAGTACAGTCAAGCGATGATGAACGCCGCACTCGAGGTAAAACGCGGCGTTGAAGTCAAAGATTATGACATGGTCAGTCGTGGCGTCGGGGGCATCATGCAATCCTGTGATGATTGCCACGGCGAGTATCGCTAGCTGCCCACGACGGATGACCGCTCGAGCCCTTACCCTGCTTACTTTCGAGTGTCGCCTTTTTACTTCGCAAAAGCAGCGGTAGCGACCGCTACTTTCGCAGAGCGCAAGGCGACATTGGGAGAGGATAAGTTCAAGAACCAACAGGCCGCTAAGGCTGCGGCGTGTCCGTGGCCTTTTTTAGTGTGGTCATGTATTCGACCAAGTCGACCAAGCCTTGCTCTCCGAAGAGATGATGCAAGTTCTCTGGCATGATTGACTTTTCACTTTTCTTCATCGTTTCGATTTCGTCGGCAGGGATTTTGCGATCGATCGCGTCTGCGGTCCGTAAGACGACCTCTTTGGAAGTCTCAGAAACCTTCAATCCTGAAATCACCTGACCTTCGCTTGTCAGCACAACGTAGTTTTCATAGTTGTGACTGATACCTGCGCTGGGCAACAAGATCGCGGTTAGCATTGCTTCACGCGAGAGCTTGTTACCGATCTCTGACAAGTTCGGACCCACGTCTTTGCCAAATCCGTTGACAATGTGGCAATTCGAGCAAGTCGCCGTACTTCGAAACAGCGTTTGTCCGTCCGCCGCGTCGCCCTTGGTTTTCGCAAGTTCATCGATCGGTGGTAAAGGCTGGTCGTCCTTTTGTGCTGGCTGTGGCAAGACGTCAGCGGCTGCATTTCGAATGCCCGCGTCGTCGCTTCGCGATAACATCGCGCCGGCAATCAAGAGCGTGTCGCCGGCAAGCGATTTGTCTTTGGCTTGCTCAATTAATTTGACCTGTCCATTACGATTGCGTGCAAGCCCTGCAACGGCTGCGCGGCGAAGCTCGAAGGGCAGTTCGGGCTGGCTTGTCAGTTCGCTCAGCAGACCGACCGCACGCCCGTTCCCGAGCAGTCCTAGGACCTCGGCGACTTGAGCTTGTTGGTCTTCCGATCCGAGCATCGCCCGAATCAGCTTGCGGCCGCTGGGCATCTCCAACAGCATCTGAGCGGATTCGACCGCAACGGTGCGATCCGATCCGAGCAGCGTCTCGGCAAGTTGCTCGTCGATTCCGTCGGGTCGGAAACGGCGTACCAGTTTGATGAATTCCGGTGTGCCTTGGCTGCGGCGGATTTGCCGTTCAACGGCTGCTCGGGCATTTGGATACTTCCGATAGTCAAAATCCTGCATCCGCTCGATCGCTCGGACCGTGATCGCATCGCGACGGGCGAGGGCTTCATCGGATAAGTCATTGTCTGCGGCGCGCAGTGCCGTAACACTGCTGGTCATTAGCAATGCGAGCGCTACTGTCGCTCGACGTTTGGCAAGGAAACGATTGGAAAGTGGGTTAAACATTTTCAGTGGGTGACTTGTATGGTGATGGCTTGTGTTCGAATTCAAGGATCGATCAAACCCAGATCAAGGAATCAAACGTCGCAGTGCCTCGGTGCGAACATTCGCATCATGGAATTCCAAGCTTCGGAAATACCGGTCGGTTTCTTCCAAAGGAAGTGATGGATCGGCAATCAGCGAGACCATCGCTTCCGCGGCTTTCGGCGCTCGCGTTCGCCACACAATGTCACGTCCCGCGGGTGTGTCCCAGCGTCCGTCGACGGCTTTCAAGTAAGCGTCAAAGCATTCAACCGGGCGAACATCACTGCCAATGCCGAGTGCTTCCAGATACCAGCGGTCTTGGCCATCGTACTGCGTCGCGAGCTGCGCCCACTGGTCTGGCATCGCGTCAGACTTGTCGAATCGGATCGCAATCGCGAGTTCACGCCACACGGCTGGCGATTCATCGTTGACCGCCGCACCAAGCCACTTGGATGGTTCTTCGGTAAGTTGTTTTGCCAAACGGATCGCGGCAATCCGTACGTTTTCGTCCGCATCGGCCAAACCTTCTTCGACGGTATGTTGTCCGCGATCTTCGATTTTGCCAAGCAACCAGAGAGCTCGGGCGCGAAACCGTGCATCAGAATTTTGAAAGAGCTTGACGAGTTCTTCTTCTGCATCGCTTCCCATCGCATGCAGCGATTGCCAGGCCCGCGCCCGTACTGACAAGCTTGGGTTCTGCAGAGCTTCGACTGCGCCAGCGGCAGTGCTGTAGTCATACGACGGGACAACATACTTCGTGTTTGGTGGCGCGACACGGAACAAGCGACCGCGGTCCAAGTCGCCTTGGCGGTGCCCGCCAACGCCTGGGTCATACCAGTCGGTCACAAACAACGACCCATCAGGCGCCACACACACATCAGCTGGGCGGAACCATCGATCTTCGGCGCCGGTCAAGATCGGTTCGATGGTCGCTTCGTACCCAGCGCCTTTTTCCACCGTCGGGTAAGCCCGAACAACGTTTGGGCCTGGATCACAGTGGATGATTTCGTCCCAGTAACGTTTCGGCAGCAGGCGTCCTTCGTAGAAACAAATACCGCTCGGCGACCCGGCTCCTGTCTGCAGTAGGTTAGGAACCACACCAGGATCGTTAAGGTGCCAATGGCGATGCATGATTTCATCTTCGATGTTCATGCGGTCTTCTTGCCAACCGGCACCAGTGATTTCGTCTCGATAGCCATAGTTACCATGTTCCATCACGAAGTTGATCCGTGTGCCACGGTTACCGTCATCGTCATTGTCACTTTGCCAAAGCGTTCCGAACGAATCGATTGTCGTTTCCCAGTTGTTGCGGAAGTTATGCGCAAGCACTTCGAAATTCGATCCGTCGAGGTCACAGCGGAATGGCATCCCGCCGAACAGCGGCGCGCCGTTGTCGACAACGGGACGACCGTGGATATCGATCACCGTGTTGCCTTCTGCGTCTTTGACTTGGCTGCCAGTGTTACCGAAGTTCCAATACAGTTTCCCGTCAGGACCGAACAGGAACGAGTGACCAGAGTGGTCGTGTTGTGGGTTCCCTACGCCGGTAAAGATCGCCGTCTTTTGTTCGGGAACGTCATCACCGTCGGCATCCACGAATCGCCATACATTCGGTGAAGCTGTCACGATGACTTCGCGGCCATGTTCGCCGTCCAGCAGACAGATTCCCATTGCCGAGTCGATCTCGCGACCTTGATAGAACGTCTTGGTTTTATCCATCACGCCGTCACCGTCGGTATCTTCAAGTATCAAAATCCGATCGCCTTCAGGTCGTGAACCGTTATTTCCTCGATAGTTCATCACATCACAGACCCAGACACGTCCCTGTGTGTCGATGTCCAAATTCGTCAGGCTTTTCAGGACAGGTTCGCTTGCCGAAAGAGTCAGTTCCAAGCCTTCAGCAACACTGATGCCGTGCACAGCGTTTTCTGGTTCACGCTGTGCGCCGTCACTGCTATTGCGGGCCACGGAACCGATCGCACTGGGAACCGCGTCAGCGTAAACCTGAAATCGCACGCTGGTCGTTTGTCCGTTGTTTTGATTCGTTCCGGAGTCATCGATCGCGCCGATTGCAGTCAGTTTCGTATAACCTTCGGGGATTTGAAAATGAATCACGCTGTTGGCGTGCGTCCCGATCGCATGGCGTCCGATACTGCGGCCTTCGACGGACCAACGTTGGCCTTGACAGTTCGCGTCTTTACGGACATCGCCCCAGCCCGTTGTGGCTTTTTTCCATCCGAGTTCGACGAGCGAGAGGTCGCCCTTGGGACCGTGAAGGGTTGGATCAATCCAGTCAGCCCAGTCACACGCGAATCCGTCGCCGCCGTCATCGGCGACCAAGTACAAATCACGGACACCTTTCAACTCAACGTCGATGTCGACGCGGTGGCCTTGAACGCGAGCGTTAACCACATCGCTAGAGAACAGCTTGCGCGGTTTCGCTGACGTTTTTTTGGCAGAGTCGTTTTCTACCGCTTCTGCTTTGAGGTGAAACTTTTCGATCACCTGCTGTGGATTGAAGTTCTGCGGTTGGTCGTAGTCTTGGTTTTCCAGCAGCGTATCGATTCCGACTGGCTTTTTGCCTAGGCTAGCGCCTTCACTCTCAATGTCTGCCTTTGCGGTCCAAAGGATCGCGTTCGTCACCAAGCGGCGAATATTGTCATTGCCCCAGTTCCAGTGGTAGTGGCCACCGGTAAATCCAAATGATCGGCCGCCATCAGCACGATCGTATGCCCAAGCAACCGTTTGCAGTTCGCCCGCGGCGACGCTTTTCCGAACGATCGGGTTACCACTGTGTGGTCCATCCGCCCGCCTCATCGTGTGTTCTGGGGCGACGGCGGCAAGGATCGGTGTGATCTTTGCCCCCTCTTTAAATCGCAGATGGAAATACCACTCGTCGTCGGCCTGGAATGACTCGACTCCCTGCGTGATCGCGTGATCGGGCAGGTTCTCGAAGTGTGCTTCCCAGTGCGGGTTGACGCTGTAGTGGACCTCGAAGTGTCCGCCCAACATGTCGACCCAGTCGTCACCCGGTTTGCCGGGAACCATTTCCACGGCGTAGTGCAAGCACACCAAACCACAGCCACGCTCGAGTTGTTTTCGCAATTCGTCACGGTGTGACATGGCAATGTGTCCCCCGCCACCGTCACAATAAATGACGACGGTGTCGGCAGCCGCTAGTTGGTCCTCGGTGGGCCATTGGCGGACAACGGTGACTTTGGCATCCGAGCTGCTTTCGATCGCGTCTTGCAAGATTCGCAGACCGGCGAAATGCTCGTGAGCTCCATAGTTGTGGGATCGAGCGCCGGCGACCATCAAAACCTGTTTTGGATCGGCCGCACCAGAAAAGGTTTGGGACAAGAGTGCGAGTTGGACGGATAGAATCATCGCCCAGTAACGATGTCGACGCATCATTTCGAAAAGGCCTTTCGGGGGGAGGGAAGGGTGGGAGGTCGATTGGATTTTTACAGCGAGTGATTGCTGCAAAGGCAAGCATCTTTGCCCTGTCGTCAGTTTAACAATATTTGTGGCGTCCTACCTGTATGGGCGTCAGCAATCCAAATGGGTGTCCCTGCAAAACGGTGAACGCTGGCCGCCGTGGGAAAGTCCACCGGGGCTCGATCCGAATGGGCGTTTGGGAGTAAGCTGTAGTGGCCGGCACGGTGACATCTTTTCTTGCGTGAACGGCACTCATTGATTGATGCAACGTTAGGACAGCGATGGAGATCGACCGGCAACGAATCCAAGACGACTTGCGCGGGATCGTGCGCGGTGATGTCTTGTGCGATGACGTGTCGCGGACGCTTTATTCGACCGATGCGAGCATCTACGAACTGCAACCCATCGGTGTCATTCGCCCACGCTCTGCTGCCGACGTCGTCGCAATTGTCCGCTATGCTTCCGAGCATGACGTCCCGCTCCATCCGCGTGGGGCAGGAAGCGGCGTGTCCGGAGAATCGATCGGGCCTGGGCTGGTGCTCGACTTTTCACGGTACATGCGGCGAATGCAGATGGACCGAAACGACGGGCACGTCGTCGTCGAAGCGGGCACAACCCTGGCCGAACTCAATCGTTCGATCCGCTCCTCGGGCCGTTGGTTCGGACCTGACCCCGCGACGCGAAGCATCACCACACTAGGAAGTGTCTTGGCGACCAACGCCTCGGGAAGCCATTTCCTACGCAGCGGTTCGGCACGGGACAATGTCCATTCGCTCCGCGTCGTCACCATGGAAGGTGAGCTGCTGGATGTTTCGAGACATCATCCGACCGAACGCGGTATCGCTGGCCGGTTGGCACGCGGTCTTGTCGGGATTCGAGATCAACATCGGGAATGTATCCTTGCCCAAGAAAATGGTGCCCCGGCAAGAAGCGGATACCGGTTCGACGACGTAATCGACGAACACAACAACGTCGACCTAGCAAAGTTTCTTTGTGGAACCCAAGGCACCTTAGCTCTGATCGTCGAAGCAACGGTCAAAACCGAAGCGATCCCCAAGCATCGGGGTGTGGTCGCTTTGTTCTTTCATCGCTTGGAATCCGCCGCCCGAAGCGCGGTCGTGTCACTGAAGCATGGCCCGGTTGCCTGCGACATGATCGGGCGACGATTGCTTGGGATCGCCCGCGAAACCGAACGCCAATTCGAAAGCATGCTGCCGCGTGAAGCCGAGGCGATGTTGCTTTTGGAATTACAAGGCGATTCGTTAGCAGAGCTGAAAGACAGAATCGAATTGCTCAAGCAAGAGCTGACGCGAGGTCCCGACGGCGCGTTCAAAGTTTCCTCGACAACCGATCAAAAAGCTCGCGACCAATACTGGAAACTTTGCCGGCGGGTCACACCACGGCTGGGACGGTTGCGGGGCCGCGAAATGCCGGTGCCGTTTACCGAAGACATCGCCGTCGATCCGCAACGTTTACCCGAGGCGCTGATCGCGATTCAAAAAACGCTGCGTGATCATGAATGCACGTCAACCGTGTTTGCTCACGCCGGACATGGGCAATTGCACGTGCGTCCGTTCTTGGATTTATCGCTGGCCGAAGACCGCAACAAGATTCGACAAGTCGCGCATGATGTCGCCGAAGTCGTCTGGAAAATGGGCGGCCAAGTTTCTGTCGAACATGCCGCAGGATTGAGCCGCAGCGCATTGTTGCCGCGGCAGTTCGGTGATTTCTGGTTGGCAATGGGACAGGTCAAACGATTGTTTGATCCACATCATCGCCTGAATCCGGGCAAACTGTTCGGCGCCGTGCTGCAACAGCCAGACGAGAACCTTCGTCCAATTGGCGATTCCATCCGTGTCGTATCACCCGTACGAACGCTGATCGAACCTTCTGAACGCGTGGTGCAAGAATCACGACTTCAGAATCGGACGGTGCCCGAGTTGCCCGTCATGCAGCAGTGGCCGGCAAACAAAATGGTCGACCAAGTTGCCCAGTCTTGCAACGGTTGTGGTCGCTGCCGGACGACGGCGATGAACGAACGCCAGTGTCCGGTGTATCGGACGATGCGAATTGAGGAAGCAACGCCGCGGGCGAAGGCAAATTTGTTGCGTGGCGTTCTAAGCGGAAAGATCGACGTCGAATCGCTCGCCGGCGAACGTGCCAAGTCCGTCGCCGACCTATGCTTCAACTGTCACCAGTGTCGCGTCGAATGTCCGGCCACCGTGGACATCCCAAAAATCGTCGGCGAGCTCAAAGCGCATTATGTTTCGACCAATGGCTTGCCACTGTCCGATCGGTTATTCACTAGGCTTGATACGATCGCTGGTCTAGGATCGCGATTGCCACGAATCAGCAATTTTGTCTTACAAAATCGCGTGGCACGCTGGCTGGCAGAGCAACTGTTCGGGCTGGTTTCGTCGCGTGAGCTGCCGTCGATCGCCGAAACCAGCTTCATTCGTTATGCCGCGCGACGACGCTGGACCAAACGCAGTGAAATCGATGGCACCAAGGTGCTGTATTTTGTCGATCACTATGCGAATTATCACGATCCCGACATCGGCCGTGCGCTCGCCGAAGTGCTCCAACAAAACGGTATCGGGTTGTACGTTCCGACGTCACAATCCGGCAGCGGGATGGCACGAATCACTGCGGGTGATCTAAAAGGCGCGCGCCGGATCGGACGCCGCAATTTACGACTGCTGGCAGAAGCCATTCGTAGCGGCTACACGGTCGTCGCGACCGAACCGTCAGCGGTCTTGTGCCTGAAACACGAATATCCAAACCTCTTCGACGACGAAGACGCCTACCTCGTTGCCAAACACTCTTATGAGGCTTGCGATTTTTTGGTCGAGCTCAATCGCGAAGGAAAACTGGACCGATCATTGAACGAAGTCCCCGTGCACTTCGCGTATCATCGTCCCTGTCATTTAAGGGTCTTGGATCCCGATTTGGCCGCGGTACAGTTGCTTAACCTGATTCCCGGACTCGACGTCGATCATGTCGAAGGCGGCTGTAGCGGGATGGCCGGAACTTGGGGACTGCAGCGACGTAACTACCGGAACAGTTTGCGCATCGGTTGGCCAATGATCTCGGCGATGCGTTCCAGCGGCATCCCGATCGCGTCGACCGAATGCAGTGCCTGCAAGATGCAAATCGAACACGCCGCCGGAATGCGAACCGTCCATCCGATCAAGCTACTCGCCTATGCTTATGGGCGATTCCCAAAAGTTGGCGAGCAGCTAGGACTGACGCAGGAAAGCTAACCTGATGAAATTTAACGTGTTGTTATTTGCCGGCCTTCGTGACGCGGCCGGAAGCGATTCGATCGATGTCGAACTCACGCAACCCATTGTGGCCGGCGATCTGATCCAAGCGATCGCTGTCGCGTTGCCACAAGCAGAATCGTTGGTCCGACACAGCCGCCTTGCCATCGACGGGACCTACATCAACTCCGATGGGAACGTCGAAACTTCGTCAGCCGAGTTTGCCTTAATCCCGCCCGTCAGCGGCGGTTAATGAATCGAGTTTTGAACGGAACAAACTTCATGGACGCGGACGGTGTCATCACGATCCGGCTAGTACACGCTCCCATTGAATTGGCGCAGTGGTCCGACGCGATCGGCGATCCCGATGTCGGTTCACACGGCTGGTTTGCCGGTGTGACTCGCCGTAAAACCAAAGATGATGCCGGTGTGATCCGCATCACCAAGACGCTGTACTACGAAGCCCATCAATCAATGGCGCGTCAACAATTGTTGCGGATCGCGACTGAAGCCAAACAGCGGTTCAATCTGTTCAATGTTGTGATCGTACACCGACTCGGCAACGTTCCGATCGGTGAAGCAAGCGTGTTGGTCGGCTGCTCAAGTGCCCATCGCCGCGAAACCTTTGCCGCTCTTCCAATGATCATGGATCAGCTTAAAGCCGACGTGCCGATTTGGAAACGCGAAACGTATCAAGACGAGTCTTCGGAGTGGATCCACCCATGAAACGACGACTTTATTTTGATCACGCCGCAACCAGTGTGCCCAAGCCGATCGCTACGATCGAAGCGATGCACGAACACATGCTGCACGCCGAAGCCTCCGTTGGACGTGGGGCATATCGAAGTTCCGTGGACGCGGCCAAAGTCATTGGTCAACTACGTGCGGAAATCGCGTACTGGATCGGAGCCGCGTCGGCCCGGGAGATCACGCTGCAAGGCGGTGGCACCGAAGCACTGAACCTTGCCCTGTTTGGACTGTTGCGATCTGGTGACCATGTCGTCACCTCGGCGGCCGAGCACAACAGTGTATTGCGTCCTCTACATGAGTTGTCGACAAATCGCGGTGTTGAGTTAACGATCGTTGACGTTGACAAGCACGGATCCGTGGACGCAGACGCCGTCATGAACGCAGTCAAGCAAAACACTAGGCTTGTCACGATCCTGCATGCCGCAAACGTCAACGGGGCGGTGCAGCCAATCGAAGCAATCGGATCAAAACTGAAGCAAGCGTTCGCACCCGAAACCAAGCCAATCTTTTTCAGTGACGCCGCCCAATCGTTTGGTTATTTGCCGGTCAATGTCGAGCGCTATCACCTGGACGCACTAGGCGCACCTGGACACAAGGGAGGCCAGGGGCCACTCGGAACCGGATTCTTGTATCTACGCGAATCGCTGCACCATCAACTACGTCCGCTGATCTTTGGCGGAACCGGAAGCCGATCGGACCAATTGGAAATGCCAACTCATTTCCCAGAAGCCTTCGAAGCAGGCAACATGAATGTCCCTGCGTTTGCCGGTTGGCTAGCGGGATTGAAAGCTTGCCGAGCGGATCGAAATCCTGACGACGCACTTTCGACTCGGGCCGCAGACCTGCAGCGCCATGCCGTTGAACTTTACCGGCGATTGGAGACGATCGCGGGCATTCGAATCATTGGTAAGCCGGCTGAGCTAGTTTTACCGATCGCAAGCGTCGAAGTCGAAGGGCTACCGGCTGACGAAGCGGCAGCGATTTTGGACAGCGAATTCGGGATCGAAGTACGGACGGGATTGCACTGCGCCGCGTTGATCCATCAATCGATCGGTTCGCCACCCGACGGGACGTTGCGAATAAGTTGTGGCACTACAACGACCAATGAAGACATGGACGAGTTGATCGCCGCGTTACAAGAATTAACCGCCGTTTAGGGTCCTGTTGCTTTTCGTGTGAGGCCTTTTATGCCTGCGAAAGTAGCTTTCCGTTCCGCTGTGAATGCGGAGCATGAGGCGACGAATCCGAACTCCTGCAAGCGTGCTCTGTGCAAACCAAAAACAGCCACGGGATGGCCCGTGGCTGTTTGTCTAAACGAAGCTTAATTCATTTCGCCTACAGCGTTTCGCCGAATGCGATCACTTGGTAAAGGTGGAATGTTCCTTTGCCATCCAAGCCAATGCGGATGAACTTGGCATCGATTCCCTCTGGGAAGTCGATCATCCATTCACCTTTCATCTCGTCCGCGGCCCAGACCTTTTCGAAGTGTTCGCCATCGTTGCTGGTCCAAACCGTCAAGCCTTCGGCACGTTGGTGGAATTGGCTCTCTTTACGATTGACCAGTTTCAAGTGCTTGATCTTCGCTGGCTTTGCCAGGCGGATCGTCAGGTACGGCGAATCGACATCGTGATCGGAATGGAACGCAAAATCGAAATCTTGACGCGAGTCAGCGGTCAGCAGCAATTGTGGGTCTTCATTCCAATTCGAGTTTCCGAAGTGGGGACCGAATTTGATTCTGGCATCGAAGGTGACTTCGGGACTGCCATCGTACGAACGAAGTTCCGGCGGATTGCGGTACGACGCACCGGTCCATCCGTTTTCCGAGACTTTGAACATGTTCTTGCGGCTGGTCAGGTATTCGATCAAGTCCAAGAACTGGATGGGAGCAATTTGCTTTGCCAAGCCTTCTGGCATCGAGCTCGCCTTCATCGGCTTTTCGATTTCGATGTCGTCAAGCAAGATCGTTTTCTGTTTGCCGTCTGCGATTCCGAGCGTGATTTTCTCTTCGTCTTTGGCGATGACGAATCCGTTAAAGGTGTCGCCATCGACGGTCAAAATGTTGACCGTTTCGAAGCCTTTGCTGATTTCCGCGTTGGGCATCAAGACCGAACGAATGATTTGAGACTTGTTCATTCGCGATCCAATGTCGGAAAGTTCTGGTCCGAACTTCTTGCCAAGGTCACCAATCTGGTGACAGACCGAACAAACTTGTTTGAAGACCGCTTCGCCACGTTGTGCGTTACCACCGCGTAGGTTGGCGAGGGTACCGATCGCACGCATTCGATTACGTTCGGACGCGTCGACGTCTTCGGCAATTTCCAGCGGCAACACGGCGGCTCCACCAGGACCGTTGATTTGGCGATAACGTTTGAAGTACGCCTTCGCCGAATCAGAGCTGCTGGCGAGGAAGTCTTCGTCGTTTTCCTTGCCGCCCCAGTTCGACTCGAGTGCGTGCAGCGTGTGCTCAAGCGTGTAGTCCAACCAGTAATCCATTGGCTGGCTTGTGATTGACAAGGCCAACGTGACCGCATCAGGCGTGTCCAGGAAACTAATGCCACGAACGGCTTCCAATCGTACACGTGGGTGCGTGTCGGTGGTGGCTTCTGCCAAGTAGTCGTGTGCGTTATCGATTCGTGTGATCTCGTTGGTGATCGTGTGAATCGCGGCAGCACGCGCCATTGGGTTGTCACTGCCGAGGATTCGATCCAACAGCGCCGTGTCGACCTTGCGGAAGCTCTCTTGAATCCACATCGCTTCGCAAAGCTGTTGTGGATCGGTTGTGTCTGCAATCCAGTTGTCGATCGCGGCAAATACTTTGGCTTGATCACGATCACGCAACACTCTACGCACGCGATAGCGGGTGCGGAGTTCAGGTACGAGCAGTTCTTCTAGCAAGCGAGCTTCGGACATGTCGGTCAAATCGACCTTTTCCAACAGCGGCTTATTCTTGTTGACCATACGGTAAACACGGCCATGGGTGTGGTCACGATTTGGGTCACGCTGCGAGTACTGCATGTGACCGATCAAGGCGTTGCACCAGTCGCCGAACCAGAGTGCCCCATCGGGACCGATTTTCGGATCGACGGGCCGGAAAATCATGTCGGTGGACGACAGCAGGTCAACGATACGTTTGCCTTCGTAACCCGCTTCGTCCTCTTGGGCATTCAGGTCGAAGCGCGGCAGTCCGTGCATGTTGATCACACACGCATAAATGAATTGGCCCTGGATTTCATCAGGCAGATGTCGTGACAACAAGAACTCGTTGCCAACCGCAGGACGCATGCCCTGGTTATCAAAGACTGGGGTCAGCGTTTTTCGAGTGTTGATTTCCTTGCCGGCGAGTGGCGAGATCCAGTGCTGTTGTGCGTTGGTCCCATCGCCGATGATGCCGTTGCCCCATTGGTCGAACACCAAGCACCACGGGTTCCCGTATCCAGGTGTCCGGTAGTGCAGGAAGCGACCGTTCTTAGGGTCATAAATATAGGCACCGCCGGTACCTTTGTTACGGAACGGCCCCCAAGGGGTTTCCAATGTCGTCGACAATGCCACGCCTTCGAGCATGTGCAGGTAACCACCGTGTGAAAACTCCCACGCACCCATGGTGTGGTGGGTATCGTCGGTGGCGATGCCATCGATCAGGTGAGTGACTTCGTCGGCCTTGTCGTCGCCATCGGTGTCTTTGAGGAACAGAATACGTGGCTCGTCAACGACCATCACTCCGCCGTTGTAGAACTCGAATCCTGTGGGGCAGATCAGCTTGTCATAGAACGTGGTGCACTTGTCAGCTTTGCCGTCGTTGTCGGTGTCTTCCAAAATCAGCAGGCGATCGCTGGGCGGTGCCGCACCGGGTTGCCACTGGGGATAGTTCGGCATGCAGGACACCCACAGGCGGCCTTTGGCATCGAATGCCAACTGGTTGGGGTTGGCCAGCTCGGGGAACTCACGCTCGGATGCGAACAGCTTGACTTCCATCCCATCGGGAACGTTCATCATGTCGATCGATTCTTCCGGCGTGGGGTAAACCAACTCGGTGGGTTCACGCATCTTGCGGAAGTTATCGTCTCGCGTGCCGAACATCGTTTCGGGGATAACGACTTCGCCGGTTTGCGAATCGTCTGGTTCGGCACCGACGGGTTTGTTCTGAGAGAGGTCCCAAATGTATTGGTCCCGTACCGAGACCATGTTGCGAATCTTGCGGTACTCGCTGGGGAACGTTTCGGTATCCCAAGTGCGGCGTCCGCCATAGACATACCAACCATTCAGCATGCGATAGTCTTGCAAGTGCAACCAGGACTTGTCGTTGACCCATTTCTTAACCGTTTCAAAGTCGCCTTCGGAACGGCCATTTGGGGCGTCGAACAACGCTTGCTCCAGCAGCTCGGCGACAAGTTCGTCGCCTTGTTCGTTCAGGTGCATCCCGTTGACGGTGTACTGCGTTCCAGGTGCTTGGTTGAAGGCTTGTTCGGTTTTGGTGAACAAGTCAACGAACGGTGCATTGATCTCGTCCGCCAGCTTTTCGATCGCGTCACGGTAAAGCTTCAACGCGTGATTTCGGTCTGACGCGTCAGGATGCAGCGCGTTGCCGGTGGACTCGAATGCGGCCGGGCTGACCAGGACAAACTGAGCTTTGCTGCCGGAGTACTTGTTGTTGACCTCGCGAAGATAGCTTTTGTAACGCTTGATGAATTCTGCGACCGAAGCTGCATCTGTACCGGCATAGGATTCGTTGGTGCCATAGAAACACAGATAGGCTTCTGGCGCGAAGACCTTCAGCGGATCATCAATGTCGGTGTAGTTGCTGGGGCGTTGGCGGACAGACACTTCGTCCGCTGGCCAACAGAAATTACGAAATTCGATTTCGGCTTCGGGGTTGGCCAGGTGCAACCGTGTTTCGAAGTTCCCGTACAAATTCATCCTTTCGCCAAGCGAGCCACCCACGGCGACCAACTTCAGGCCTTTCCGTAAATCAAGTTGCGGCGATTCCGCTTGCGTCGTCGTGTTTGATGCCACTGAAATCAGCGACAGCGTGACGAATAAACCTATCAATCGCTTCATGTTCGTCCTTTGCGATAAAAACAATGTCCGAAGTTGAAGAACGCTTCGGGCAAGGATGGAGGTGGGCGGTGCAGATCAGGCAATGCTGCCGAGAAGCCGCCGTTCGGCTGCCGTCGATCCGCAGGGGGGCGAGAACGACAAGATTGTCGTCATTCGCCGCAGTATAACCCAAAAGGCGTTTTTCGCTGCCGCATCCGAGACTGAGAACCAAACTTATTCAGAAAAGCATCATCCATAGTCAACTGAAAGCAGTCTTCAAATTGTGATCGCCACCCATCTGTTCAGGACGTGCAGCTGATGACTGGTTTTCAGTCCCTTCCCTTTTCAATACCACTCTATGAGGTAGTCTGCTGGTGACGGGTTGGTCCGGAAGACCCGCCTTGTTTGCGAGCCAGACTTTCGCGGTTGATAAAGCAGTAGATGAATCACTCCGACTTAAACACGCCGGCACAATTGGTGGCAACGGATCATGACACATCGGCGGTACCTCAAAGCAGCAGCGTGGCGAGCAGCATTGAGCGGCGCAAGAGCTGGACGCGGTCATTATTGTCCGGGCTGCTGATCTCCGGAGGACTTGTGGCGTTTGTCTTCGCGTGGACCTGGGGAATCGGAGGTCGTGCGTTAGCGGAGCGGTGCGCGACAGACTTCGTGATGCCAACCGGCTTTCTCTGGTTAGCGATGCTTACTGGGGCGATCACGTTCTGGAAGATGCGGCGAACCTTGGCGGCTGTGATCTGCGCCATGGTGTTTGTCTTTCTGCTGACGTTCTTCAATTCGATGATCGCCGGAGTTTTCTATCGCACGACCGAACTCGAACTGAGCGAAAACCCCATGCTCCAGGTGACCGAGCCTCTCGACGCCGTCGTCTTGCTCGGGGGCTACGCGGTCCGCAACCAGTTTGGTGAAGCACAAGTCAATGCCGACGGGGAACGCTTGGTAACGGTCGCCAAACTCTGGTACTCAGGTAAAACGCGAACAATCATCTGCACCGGAACCGCCCACATGGGCGACAGTCACCCTTCGGTTCTTGGCCGCGAACTGCTGGTGTCGCTGGGCGTCCCTGACGAAATCATCTTTGAAATTCCTGGTGAAAATACATCGCAGGAAATGCAGTCCATGAAAACTTTCTTGGGTGATCCACCAGCGACTTGGCTCAAGCATGTTGGCTCCACCGACGAAGCTGCGACAACAGAGTCACAGGACAGCTCCAGGCGTCTTGGTCTGGTGACAAGTTCGTATCACATCAAGCGAGCACTGCGACTTGCCGAAACACAGGGCATTGAGTTCACCCCGATCCCTTGCGGTTTCAGTTCCTCAGATAACGACTGGACACCTCGCCAATTGATCCCCAATGCGAGCGCTGGCAGCAAGATGGCGTCTGTTTGCAAAACGTTTCTCGCTTCGCTAGTGGGCCGGTGATGGATTGCCCGTCGCCCAAGCCGTCTGTCACGGTTCTTCGAAAAACGTCGGCATGTGAAATTCTGTTGGCGCGACTGGCGAGGCTTCGCCTTATCATACTTGTATTGCTTTCACTGAAAGGTCCTCTGCTGACCTGGGTAATACTCCTTCTAAGAAGGGAAGGTGTTAACAAAGTGCACAGCCAAGCAGCGGCGAGGTGTATGCACGCGTGGGAGTGAGATCAAACGGAGTGCTTGCCCCTGCTACCGAGAGTGTGCCGGGGCTTGCTTCTCGAACGGCATCGGGGGCGCTTGTGTGGGGGGCCATTGTTGTGGCCATCACTCCCCATACAACGGTAAGGCACCGATGGGGACACCCTTGGCCAAAACGGCCCATGGGATCCGATGGAGGGAGGTTGAATAATTTGTTACGGTTTTGAACGGATGTAGGCTGGTCCCCTTGCCACAATGAGGTGTCGGGACTCCGCTACAGAAGGGTTTTCTTGTGAAAACTACCGGCGGACACCCGCCAATAAACTGAAAAACGGAAGAAGCGAACATAAACTCTGTCGGAAATTCGCGTTTTTCACGAATTTTGAACGCAGAGCGTTCGTTAATTGCTTACAACCGGCCAATCTGGGCAGGCTGATTGCCTCCAGGTGTTGGTTGTAGCAGAAGAGATCCAGTTGAGGTTCGCGGAACATTTTGGCCTTAACCGCGTTTTATGACCGCATACTCACCCGAATTGGGATAATTTCAATTCGGGGGACAGAGATTTGGGTGGTGACAATGCCTTAACTGGAGGCGGGGTGCATCATTTTGATGACGCCGCTTATGGACGATAATAAATGTTTATGACTGAGAGAGTTTACCTGAACGAGCCAACCTACTCGCAACTCGTTCAATGAGCCTGGAAAGCTTTTACCCCCCAAGAGCTAGGAGAATCAATGAGTAAGAATGTGTTAGTGGTGGACGATCACTTGGTAATTCGGATGGGCCTGAAAGCGATGCTTGAGGGAACAGACTTGGTCGTTGCGGCGGAAGCATGCAATGCTGCCGAAGCAATCGCCGAAGTTGAGAAGTCGACCCCCGATTGCGTCCTGATGGACATTCGAATGGAAGGTGGTGACGGCCTTAACACGCTGGGTCGACTGAAACTGGATTATCCTGACCTCCCAATCGTTTTGTACTCGGCTTACGACAACCCAACCTACATCGCTCGTGCCGTTGCACTGGGTGCTGCAGGTTATGTCCTCAAGTCGGCTCCGAAAGAGCGATTGATCGATGCGTTGACGACTGCAGCAAACGGCGAATCCGCTTGGACCCGCGAAGAATTGCGTCGCGTGACCGGTGCTTTGGCGACGCCACGCTTGAGCCAAGACTTGGATGTCCCGTTGACCCATCGCGAAAGCGAAGTTCTGCGCCAGATGGCACAGGGACTGACCAACAAAGAAATCGCAAAGATGCTGGGTATCAGCTACGAAACGGTCAAAGAGCACGTGCAGCACATCCTGCGCAAGATCGGCGTGACCGACCGCACACAAGCTGCTGTTTGGGCCGTTCGACGTAACCTCGTCTAACTAAGCCCTGCTTCGGCAAGACAATTTGAGACGGTTGCTTGGATCCAATCCTAGCAACCGTTTTTTATTTGCGCAAGCAAATCCTCGGCTCGCTTGGTTACCTCGATACCGGCAAATCGTTTTAATCAAAACCTTCGATTTTCGATTGATAATACTTGCGGCCTAGTGCGGCATCGTTACCTTTTGACGTACTCGCCTAACACCACCAAAAGGAGTTTGGAATGGGCACTCGAATTCCGCTGAGCCGTGTCGAAGAAGAAGCTCGCTTGCGTCAAGAACGTTTGGACTTGAGCATCGCTGAGATGGGCTTGTCCGTCCGTACGACCAACTGCTTGGAAGAGACAGGCATCTTGACCGTCCGCGATCTGCTTCAGGCGACGCCAAAGCGATTGTTGTCCATTAGCAACTTCGGTGAAAAGACTTTGGGTGAAGTTTACGCGGCGCTCGAAGAGCTTGGCTTCTATCGCCCGAGTCGTCGTCCCGATCAGCCGCGTTAATGCTTGGGGCCATCGGCCACGGCCCTTCTGCCTTTACTTTCGGACTGAATTAGATTCGTATGCGTTTTCCTCGTCCTTGGAGCAAGAAACGGGGAAAGCGTTTTGTCGGGACCGAACTGCGGAGCCTGCTCTGGGAGACCGCGTTCTTCACCGGAGTCTTCCTCGTCGGTGTGTTCGTCCTGTCGCTCGTGCTCATCGAGCAACTGGCGACCTGGGAATCACTCAAGCAGTTCAAAGACCTCGCTTCATTCGACCCGTCCGGAAATGTTCCAGAACTCGATGGCGGATCGCTCTCCAGCTGGATCTTTGGCATCGTTGGTGTCGCCGCGATCCTTAGCGGTGGCGGTGGCTTGGCGTACCGTCTGTTCCGCGTCGGTGCCAGCCACGAACGCAGATCCGCGCTCGCAAAGAAAGCTCAGGCGATCGAAATCATCGTCCCGGGCACCGAAGGCATTGAACGGATGCCCTCGGTTCCACGCGGTGACTTCTTAACCGATAGCCCAGGGGAACGACTGACCTATCGAATGGCCGCTGAACACTCCGGCGGATCTGATTTGTTCGGACCAGCGCTGTTGGCTCTACTCTGGAACACCGTTTGGTTTGTCCTGTTAGCCGTCGTTGTTCTCGGATTCTGGCACAATCAACCCCGTTACATCTTGGCAGGGCTGCTCCTGCCGTTCGCCGGTATTGGCTATTGGTCGTTTCGTTACTTCTTAGTCCAACTTCGCAAGTCTGTTGGTGTGGGCGCGACGATCGTCGAAATCAGCGACCATCCGCTTTATCCAGGCCGTAAATACCGTCTGTTCGTCTCCCAATCCGGGAAGCTGCGGTTACGACGATTAAGGATACGGGTAGCGTGTGAGGAAGAGACCGTCTACCGTCAGGGCACCGACGTTCGCGTGGAAAAATATGAAGTATTCACGCAGGAATTATGTCATGAGCGTGATGTTCGAGTTGACCCACAGCGACCTTGGGAGCAACAATTCACTCTCGACCTACCATCCAATGTGATGCACTCCTTTGTCGGGTCGCACAACGCGATTCGTTGGAAAGTCATTGTTACTGGAGAAGCTCGCCCGTGGCGATCGTTCTGCCGAAGTTATCCCGTCGTCGTACATCCACCGGGTTTGCCGCCGAAACGCAGCCCGCGGTGAGTATCGAATTGTGTCGCGAGAGCGGCATCTATGAAGGCGGATGTGAGCTGACCGCCAACTGGCGTGTCTCACGTGTCACGCTTGATCGCGTCGCTGCAATCGAGCTGTCGGTGCTGTGGTACACCGAGGGCAAAGGCGACACTGACCTAAATGTCCACTTCTTCCAGCGATTTGAACAAGAGCAAGTTTTAAGAAGCGGGTTGGCCGACCGGCAATCACTTCACTGCGTCTTACCAGCGACTCCACTGAGTTATCACGGTCGCTTGATTCGCTTACGATGGTGCGTCCGATTGCGACTGTTTATGGCTAACGGCCGTGAAGTCGTCACCAACCAGCCTTTCTTTCTTGTCGCACCACAGTCTGGTCAAAACGGAACGGCTGTCATTCGTTCCGTCTGATTCTTAACGGTGCTGCCAAGACCGTTGCTTGCCGTTAGTGAAACGTTCAGCGGCTTCGCGTGAGTGAACGCAGTGGAATTGCTTCACGCTTGATTGTCGCGGCAATCTCTTCAAGAAATCGATCTGCGTCGACCGGATATCCAGCCGTAGGCCGCAGCGACTCGGAACCGACTTGGATCGACTGAAAATACGCGTTGAAGGATTCCATCGCTTTCTCCCGCAAGTACTTCGCCACCATCGACGAAAACGCGACCGGCGTGAACGTGTCGCCTTTGACCGTAAAGCGAATACCGAAACTGTGCTTATTGAATGGCACTTGATAGCGGCTTTCTACTTTTGATTCGCTAATCACCTGTACCAGCGTGTCGTCGAACCCAACCGATAACGGCGCTGCGTAGTAGCGGCGACCACCATGTCGGTCGCAAAAGACTTCTACAGCCTCCTTGTCGCCAGCAAATCCCAGCTCCAGTTGTTCGCGCACAAGCCCCAAGGTCAGTTCACCAAGGATGTCTGATTTGTTCAAACCTGCGTCGCAGAGAGCGTTGAACCGCGATGCGCAGATGACACGAGCTTTTACATTCAGCAATCGCAAGCCTTGACAGCGCCAGTGCTCCACAACGGGCGCCGCGTCGTTGCAGTCGATTTGCTCGCTCGCAAATTGATTCAACCACGGTGTCGCCACTAGGTCTTCGTGATCGTCACCGGCGAGGTCGCGGGTCAAACGCAGTGTCGCTTCATTGCCGCGGTACGCAAGCCAACCGGCTTTGGTCACCCACTGCAAGACATGATAAGGCGGGACGACGGGACGGGCGGTGGAGTGAATTGCCTTGCCTTTCTTCGGCTGGAACACCGCTTTCGAATCGTTAACGATCACGCGAGAGGACAGGACACTCACCGGATCCCGGTAGGCTTTAAAGACGCTCTGGAGAGTCTCTCGCGAATGGTCAGCAAGGATCGCATCGTCAATCTGCCAGACCGATGCGGCAACAACGAGCGGCCCAAGCTTGGGACCATAACCAGCTTCGTCTGTCGCAATCAAAATCATTCTGTTTTCTTTGTCTCGGGCCGCCTGACTTCTTCGGTCAATCGTCGCATCCTATCCCGAGATTGACGGGATGCACCAGGGTGGGGCCAGGATCAAGCAATTGCTCGTCTACACCCGCCGAGCCTCGCGACTGTCCGATCGCTTTGTTTTGCGTGCAAGCTGAATTGGCACCAGCTTGTCACTCGTCAAATTGAACGCCGCTTAGAGCCGCCGTTTACGTCGCAACGATGTGAGAGAAACGATTGTGTTCAGGAGAAGGAGAAATCACGTCCCTCTGCTCTTTCTTTCGATCATGTTTGCAAACCTTCGAATTTTAATTGACTGAGCAGAATCGTTCATTTTGTAGGGATAGCCCCAAACAAAATAAGAAAAGTGCCTCGGTCACAAAGTGCCCAATGGGCTAGGTTTGAACACCTTCAAACCAGGATAGCTACCTTGAACCTGTCTTGCGTCCAACGTGCATGCGAACGAGTTGTTCGTGTGGTCGATCAGGCATTGCCCAGCGCCTATCGAACGGGCGACGCAGAAAAACTGCGTGTTGGACGCCTGACGGTCAACAGTGCCATCATCGTATTCGTTGCGGGCACAACTTATTCGCTGGTCTATGCAGTGATGGGCCTGCCCTTGCCAGCGCTCGCTCCAGGGCAGGCTTTTTTTACTGCCCCCTTGGCTTTCTTGCTTTTCCGGTGGACGGAATCGACCAAGATTGCCGGCAACATGATGGCGCTGACATGTTACGTCGGAGTTGGCGGCGTCCTATTCACGACCGGTGGGATCAATGCGACCGGGTTGTGTTGGTTCTATTTTGCTCCGCTGATCGCCACAATGATTGGTGGTTGCCGATCGGGACTGTTTTGGTACTCCGTGTCTGTAGCGACTCTGGTCTTCCTCTACTGGCTCGACGACTACTATCTGTTTCCCACCACACCGATTCCTGCTGCGTACGAGAGTACCTACCGACTGATCATTGCCGTAGGGTTGATCACGGTAGTTGTTGCGGCTGGGCTGTCATTTGGTGCGGCACAAAAGGTTTCCGCGCAAAAGCTGCAGTCCGCAACCGAACTCGCTGAGCAAGCTTGCGTGAAAGCCGAACTTGCTCACGCATCGGCAATGTTGGTCGTCAATAACGTGGCTGAAGGATTAGTCATGGTTCGGCTCGATGGTACCTTCGCGAACCAGCCATCGACACGATTTTGTGATTGGTTTGACCTCCCAGAATCTGGCCAAACGCTTTGGGGATGGCTTCAAAGCTACGACCAGGCGCTAGCTGATGGCCTTGAACTCGGCTGGGAACAACTTTCTTATGATTGGATGCCGATCGAACTCGGTATCGAGCAACTACCAAGTCGATTTCATTACGATGGAAAAGAATTCAGGTTGGGATACCGACCGGTTCATCTGGGAGATCGCTTAGAACATCTCCTGGTTATCTGCACCGATATCACGTCCGAACTCGAAGCAGAACGGGCCAGTGAAGTTCAGCGAGAACAGATGGCCATTTTCTCCCATTTCGTTCGTGATCCGAAAAGCCTAATTGCATTTGTCAAAGAATCCGATCGGTTAGTTTCAAAGCTCACATCAGGAAAAGGATCTGACGCCGAAGAGCGTCGCTGGATCCACACGCTCAAGGGAAACTGTGGGCTATTTGGCATGAATCAATTCTCCCGCTGGATTCATCAACTCGAAAATGAACTTTGTGAGGAGGTTGGCGGCTGCACCAACTCGCAGCGAGACTTGATTGCCGCCCAATGGACATCGATCCGGAGTCGAATTTCAACGATCATCGACATCGAAAGGGCCGACCAAATCTCGATCGACAAAGAAGCTTTTGAAGCGACGCTGCTGGCGGCAGAGAACGGCGCATCCAGTGAGGCTCTCGCGATGATGATGCGCCGATGGAGTTGGGATCGAGTCAGTAAACGCTTGGAACTGATTGCGGAGCGTGCTCGTCAGCTGGCGCAGCGCCTGGGAAAAGAAGAATTGGAAATCGATGTGCTTGCAGCCGACATCCGGCAACCGCATTGCGAAAGTTGGAATGCTTTTTGGGGCTCCGTGGTACATGTGGTGCGTAATGCGATCGATCACGGCATTGAACCAATCGATGAACGTATTCAGCTCGGGAAAGACGCGAATGGTCGCGTTCGTCTGAGAGCACAAGAGTTTCCGGACCTATTTGTCTTCGAAGTCGCCGATGACGGCGCCGGGATCAACTGGGTCAAAGTCGCCGCCCGCTGCAAAAAGCTAGGGTTTCCTTGCGAAACCAACGACGAAATGGCAAATGCGATCCTGACCGATGGGTTTTCAACGAAAGAAACCGTCACGGAAATTTCCGGACGTGGCGTCGGGATGGCCGCTGTAAAGGAAGCCTGCCAGATGCTGGGTGGAGAGATCGAAATCGAATCCAAACCCAATGAGGGTACAACGTTTCGATTCATTTTCCCCTCCTTCGACAAAGCCAATACAACCAACGGTGCGATCAAGCAGGTGGGGCCAAGTTCCAACTAGCACGAATGCTGTAGTGGGACTTTTGCGAACAGACTTCAATTGGCGATTGATTCAATTCACCTCCAATCAAAACGCCACGGTTTGAGCCATCCAATCGGTACGGCTTCAGGTCTCTTTTTTGGTTTGTCCCGCCAAGACGTAGTAGAAGACGGGCGTTAGGAAGATCCCGAAAAACGTGACGCCTAACATCCCAGAGAACACTGCGACTCCAAGTGTCGAACGCATCTCTGCGCCAGCTCCACTTCCTAGCACTAGCGGCACGACGCCTAGGATGAAAGCCAGTGAAGTCATGATGATAGGACGCAGACGCAAACGACACGCTTCAATGGTTGCATCAAATTTGCTAAGCCCTTGCTCTTGCTGCTCGTTGGCAAATTCAACAATCAATATCGCGTTTTTGCTTGCCAAACCAACCAGAACGACGAAGCCGATTTGCACAAAGATATTGATGTCCATCCCCGCCAATGCGACACCGATCACCGAACAGAGCAGGCACATCGGGACGACAAGCACGACGGCGAAAGGCAGTTTCAAACTTTCGTATTGAGCAGCCAACACCAAGAAAACGAGTACGACTGCGAGTGCGAAGACAATCAACGCTGTATTGCCTGATTGGATTTGCAAGTACGTCAATTCGGTCCACTGGGTATCAAATCCAAATGGCAGAGTGTCAGCAACCACTCGCTCGACGGTCTTGATCGAGTCCCCGGAGCTGACACCGGGCACAGCCAAACCGTTGATCGCGGCAGCGGCGAAGCCATTGTAACGCTGCACCGACGCGGGCCCCGTTACGTCGTGCACGCTACACAACGCGCCCAAGGGCACCATCTCTCCACTGACACTGCGGACGTAAAGCTGTGTGACTTGCTCTGGCGAGAGACGGAACAACGGATCGGCCTGCAAGTTGACCTGCCAGGTTCGCCCGAAAGCATTAAAGTCGTTGACGTAGTAGCCGCCAAGATACAACTGTAGCGTCGTAAACACATCGCTAAGCAGAACATTCATCGCTTTGCATTTTTCGCGATCCACGTCGACAAACATCTGCGGCGTGTCCGCACGGAATCCACTTTGCATGCCCAAAATGTCCGGCTGAGAAGAACCTTCACGGGCCAACTCGCCAGTGACTTTCTCCAGTTCCGAGAGCCCGATCTGCCCGATATCTCGAACCATGATCTTCAGACCACCGCCGCTTCCCAATCCGTCGACTGGTGGTGGACCAAATACGGCAACTCGGGCATCTAGAATCGACTCGGCTGCGGTTTGTCGGATTCGCATCGCGATCTGCTCAGAATAGAGCGAGTCATCCTGACGATCATGAAACGGGTCCAAAATCACAAAGATCGATGCAAAGTTCGAGCCGACAGCTCCCTGCACAAACGACTGCCCGACAACTTCAAGCATGTGGTCGACGCCCGCCATATCGCCGAGATCAGCATCGCGGAGAGCAGCGTCTTTCGAATGCGTGTTTTCGGATTGGGTGCGACTTTCCATGACGGTCTTCGCGAGATGCTGGCTATCGCCATTCCGCTTCCCCAACAATGCGTTGCTCAGCTTTGCGACAACCTTTTCGGTGCGTTCCAGCGACGCCGAATCGGGTAGCTGAATGTCGACCAGCAGATACCCCTTGTCCTGAGATGGCACGAAGCCGGCAGGAACAGTCGTCATCCCTTTGTAGGTCCCCCAGATCAGTCCGGCGTAAATCACCAACACGATCACGGACATCCTCACCAACCACCCCGCCATACCGGCGTACACCTCTGAGACCGTTCCAAAAAAGCGATTGAAAAGTTTGAAGAACCAGCCCAACGTCAAGTTTAGAAACCGTGACAGCCAATCTCGCTGGTCGGATTTCGGTCGCAGCAACAACGCGCTCAACGCGGGGCTAAGAGTCAACGAATTGACCGCACTAAAGAAAGTCGATACCGCAATGGTTGCCGCAAACTGTTTGAAAAATTGCCCGGTGATGCCTGAAATAAACAGGCACGGAATAAACACGCACATCAGCACGGCCGAGATCGCAATAATCGGCGTGGTGACCTCAAGCATTGCCGCTTTCGAAGCCTCGACCGGTCCCATCCCGTGCTCAAGCTTATGTTCGATTGCTTCAACCACGACAATCGCATCATCCACAACGATCCCGATCGCGAGCACCAATCCGAAAAGTGAAAGGTTGTTAAGGCTGAACCCGATCGCCGCCATCACGGCGAAGGTCCCAATGATTGCGACCGGTACCGCGATCAACGGGATGATTGCGGCACGCCATGACTGCAAGAAAACCAACACCACGATCGCGACGAGAAAAATCGCGTCACGAAGTGACTTGAAAACCTCGTGAATCGATTCACTGATAAACGGCGTTGTGTCATAGCTAATCGTGTATTCGACGCCTGCCGGAAAACCTTTCCGTAGCTCGTCCATTTTCTCGCGAACGCGATTGGCGGTGTCGAGTGCGTTCGAACCGGGAAGTTGATAAATCATCAATCCTGATGCCGGAACGCCATCAAGCTTACATTTGGTGTCCTCAAACCCCGCACCAAATGCAATGCCTCCAAACGTGTTTCCTTTTTCGTCCGTTCGTCGGTCAGTCGCGACATCGCGTAACCGGACAATCTGCCCATCCTGGCCAGTCTTGATGATGATGTCCGCAAATTCATCGGCCGTTGACAATCGCCCGAGAGTTTTCAGCGTGTACTGAAAGTCCAAACCACTCGGGACGGGAGGACGCCCCAATGCTCCCGCCGCAACTTGAATATTCTGCTCTCGCAGTGAAGCAATCACGTCACCAGCAACCAAGCCCAGTGCGGCCATCCGGTTCGGATCCAACCAAACCCGCATGCTGTAATCACGCTGGCCGATGATCGTGATGTTGCCGACTCCTTCGATCCGAGCCAGTTCGTCTTTGACGCGTATCGTTCCGAAATTGCTCAGGTACAGTTGATCGCGCGTTTGATCAGGTGAAAAGAAGGTTACCGCCAGCAAGGAACTTGCGGATGCTTTGACGACCGAGACACCAATGTTTTTCACCTCGGTCGGTAAAGTCGGTGTCGCCAAGTTAACTCGGTTTTGAACTAGCACCTGTGCCATGTCCAAATCCGTGCCAACTTCGAACGTCACTGTCAACGAATAGCCGCCGTCATTGGTCGATTGGCTCGACATGTAAAGCATGTTTTCGACGCCGGTGACTTGCTGTTCGATCGGCGCCGCGACCGTTTCAGCAACGACTTCGCTGCTAGCCCCAGGATACTTGGTAGTGACCAATACGGACGGCGGGGTAATCTCCGGGTATTGGGCGACCGGTAGCGTCCAGACGAAAATGCCGCCCGCAAGCACAATCAGAACTGAAATAACGCTAGCGAAGATTGGCCGATCGATGAAGAACTGCGACATGGTTGAAATTCGGGTGATGGACGGTGATGGATGCCAAGAACGCCGGTTTCACACTGATGGATTCATTCCGACGAATTGGCAATCGGCTCGACGGTCATTCCCGGTTGCACCAGTTGCATCCCCTTGATGACGACCGACTCACCAGGCTGCAAACCCGAAAGTACTACTCGATCTTTGTCACGACGATCGCCGATCTCTACCGAACGAAACTCGATCTGCTTTTGGTCATCAATGACGTAAACAAACTTTGTTGCCTGATCAGTCCCAATTGCGGTATCGGGAATCAACACTGCCTGATGCGGAGTTGAAACCGGCAATTTCAGACGGACAAACATCCCCGGAGTCAACAGTCCGTCTACGTTGTCAAAAACGGCGCGTAGACGAGACGTTCCGGTCGTTGCATCGACTTGGATTTCACCATATTCAAGTGTCCCTTCGTGAGGAAACCCGGTCTCGTCTTGTAGCTGCAACCAACACGGGATCTGAAGTTCACTCAGTTTGTCAGCTTGCTTGAAGTCGTCGCCGGCAACCTCGCGTTGTCGCCGCATAAATTTCAACCGAACACTTTCGTCGACATTGGCCACCGCCTTAATCGGATGAATACTGACGACGTTTGCCAACACAGAACCGCCCGTCAGCCCACCGGTGACGAAGTTTCCTTCATCAAGCAATGCGCGATCGACTCGCCCAGTGATCGGTGTAATCACTTTGGTGTAATCGACATCCAGCCTGACGCGTTCTGCATCCGCCTTCATTGCAATAAGACGCGCGGCGGCTTCGGCAACTGAAGATTTGTTTTGCTCGTATTCCTCAACCGACATTGCCTGTGATTGGATAAGTTTATCCGAACGAGCCAGCTTCTTTGTGGCCAAGTCGAGCTGTGCTTCGGCAACTTCGATCTGTGCTTTTGCTTGGTCGTAAACCGCTTGATACTCGTCGGGCTCGATCGAAAACAGCAAATCTCCCGCCTCCACCGTCTGCCCATCGGTAAAGTGCGTTTTTTCTAAGAAGCCAGAAACTCGAGACCGAATGGAGACACTTTTGTCTGCCTTGAGGCGGCCAACCAATTCAACATAGTCGGTGATTTCTTCCTCAATGGCATCCGCAAAGATGACCCTTTGAACTTTCGCCTGGCGTTGGGAAGCATCCGCAGAAACAGAGGAGCGGTCACAGCCTATAAATAAGGCGACCATCGCAAATGCACCGACCGAGGCGATTGTGGATTTCATGAGTTCGTCAATTTGTCTGGCCAAAACTGCTCCGTGAGCAATCGACGCTCACGGCGAAACGTGTGACTTGCCGCAACGCTGTGTCCAGATGATACCTGCACCGAATTGGGTACAACTTACAGCGTGATTCCTTTGTGCCTGACAGGTATCATGCGATTAGTCGGTCACATGAGGTACGATTTTACAAGCGAATGCTTGCCGCAACCAGAATAGCGCCTGCAAACTTCAAGGCGCACTTTTGCCAATCATTGAACTAACGGCCGATAGACTTTATCAATGTCGCGTTATGTTCCCGCGAAAGTGACGTTCTGTTTCGCTTCAATGGCGTGAATGTCGAGATTATTGTCGACGCAGCTTTCCTGCGAGCTAGCGGTGCAAACTCGTGGATGCGATGGCGAGTGACATCCCTTGCCAGTTTGCTATTCTCGAAAAATCCAACCAACTTGCGTCATGTAGAGTTGGTTGGAGCTACTCAAGATTTGAGTGTCGGACTTGAAATCACCCAGCGGCAAACAGCTGTGGCATCTTGAGATCCAGTGACACTATTTCGAACTTGCCGCGTCAATGTCGACCGAAAGAATTCCCACAGACGTCTGGCCATGTTGGGGTACCAAGCGTAGACGCAAGCGATCAGCGACAGTCTTGTCGGCAGGATGAACTGTGTTGTAGTTGTCCGGCAGCACGCTGTACTGGTCCGTATTGTAGATCCGCATCGTTTCCCATTGCTGCCCTTTTGGTACCTGAACCTCCCATGACATTGGTACTTGCACACCGCCTTTGTCATCGTAGAAATAGACACCGACGCTGCGGATTTCCATCGGTTCATCCAACGAAATTTCCACCCACTGTTCCTTGCCGGTTTGTGGCCAACTGGTCCAGCGCGGGATCGAAGTGTCAGCGGAGGATTTTGGCGTATGCTTCATTCGCATCGCATCGACATTGTCTTGAGCGAAAGTGTGAGATGCTTTGACCGCGGCAAACCGCAAGTTATCCGGCGAAGTAAGGTCAGGCGTCGCCAATGTTTCATTCTCAGGAAACCACACCTGCATCGAGCTACGGTCGCGATTACTCCAAGCAAAATACGGTAGCAATCGCAAAGGGTGATCCGAGGATGCCGATTCAAGCTTTCGTTCTTTCGCTGCGACGATCAACTCAGGCCAGCCCTTTTCCGTTGCCTCTTCCTTCACTTGTTTCGAGTCAAACTCTGGAACGAAAAAACGCTGAACCGCACCGTCGTTGTCAATTCCTTCGGCACAATAGACGACTGGCCCTCGAGAGAAGCAAAAACGACCGCGATTCGCTTCTACTTTGTCCACACAGAGGTTTTTCCGTACCGGCATCGGCAAAGTCAATTGCACGTTGTCGCCGGCTTTCCATTCACGCGACAAGCTGACGAAGCCGTCAATGGCCTCAGCCTGAACCGACTCTCCGTTGATTTTGACTTCCCACTGCGGTGCCGGATCGGCGAAGGAATACAACTCGCCAGGGACCAGCTGTGCTCCCGCCCAAGTCGGAATGCGGAGACGCAATGGGAATGTGACACTCTCCGTTGGCTTCACATCGAGGTTGATCGTTCCAGACCAAGGATAGTCAGTCGTCTGCCGTAGCTTTACGGACACACCATCTATCGCAACAGTTGTCGAATTGCTGCCGTACAATACGCAATCGACGCTTTGCTGGTCGCTGGCATACATGTAGCCTGAAACCTGCGGGATCAAGCGAGCAATATTCGAAGGGCAGCACGCAGTGCCAAACCAACCGCTACGCGGCTGGTGCCTCTGATCGGCTTCCAGTGGGTTCGGATAGAAGAACGTCGTGCCGTCTTCCCCCATCCCGGCAAGGCAGTTGTTTAGTAACGCGACTTCGGCAACATCCACATACTTTGCATCTCGATACTTGAGATACATTCGCATGTTGAAGAATACATTGCCGACCGCCGCACAGGTTTCAAGATAGGTATCCTTGTTGGGCAACACGTAATCTGGCCCAAAACCCTCGATGCCATGAACCGCCCCCAATCCTCCGGTGATATGCATTTTGCGATCAACGATATCGTGCCAAATGTGACCCAAGGCTTCTGAGTAGTCATCTGAACCTCGCAGACTATCGACCTCGGCCATCGCTGCGTACTGATAGGTCGCACGGACAGCATGCCCGGTGGCGGTCGTCTGCCTCGCAACCGGAAGGTGTTGCTGTGCGTACGCAGCCGAATTGACTCCATCGCCATCGGGAACAAAGGTCACTCCACGGATATCCAAAAACCGCTTTGCCATTCGCAAGTAAATGTCTTTCCCGGTATAGCCATACAGCTTCAGCAAGCCGATTTCGATTTCCTGGTGTCCCGGCGCCTGCATGATGGGCTTGCCATTGTTGTAGTTTGGATCACCTTCAAAAATCGCTCGCCGGACGTGGGCCGCATTCTTCTCCGCAACATCCAACAATTCCGTTTTGCCGGTGGCTTGAGCGTATGCAACCGCGGCTTCGTACAGATGCCCGACGTTGTAAAGCTCGTGGCTATGGATCAGGAAACTGTATGGACGGTCTCCCATCTCATTCTTGTGGATCGAACCGGTGATGTGTGGGACGTAAAGGTAGCCGTCTGGCGATTGAGCTCGAGTGATCACCTGGATGATGCGATCCATCATCGCTTCGATCTCGTCGTTAGGCTCCGACTGAATCATCAACGCCGCACCTTCCATCACCTTGTACAAATCGGAGGTGTTGAAGCGATGTGGCTCTGGCTTTTCCGTCTTGCCGCCACTCTCCAGCCACTCCGCGCAAAGACGCAGTCGCCGCTGAGCAACTTCGGTGTTCTTGAAGGCATGCGGCAAAGTATTGTTGACCAGCAGCCGAATTCGCGGCTGCCAAATCTGATCGTCCATCGTCACTTGATCAAACGACACAAACCGCATCGGAGATGCTGGCTGGTTCCCCTGAGCAAGCCTCTCCAGCGATTGACTGTCTTGGCAATAGCAGCCAGCAGAGAAGACGACTGCGGCAAGGCAGGCCAAGAAAAACGATTTCATTCGAACGAACATTGAGTTTCTTTCAGGGAACGCAAAGATTGATTTCATCTACGGTGTCATGCGGCGAACCGATTGCAAACTCTTACGCAACCGTAGGATCAATTGGATTCTCTGCGATCGAGAGCACCGGTGCAAGAAGCAGTGCGATATGGGGCAGACGCAGGGCAATTCAGCGATGCGTCGAGCAATGAGCTTGACGCCGCTCGTCCATCGGCTAACCGTTGGAAGGACTTCGGCTATGCCCAGGACTGGACGAACCGGCCCATTCGCGAGCTGCGTCAATCTCACAGAGAACGTCACGAACTTCGTCAGCGTCGGCCAAACCGGTTACCAAGAGAGCAGGCGAATTCATTCGCCTATCGATGCGAAAACAAAGTGTTTTCAACTTATGACGTCGCAGGAGTGGTCCCTGAACCGTGGCGTAAGAAGAGACCTCGCGAAAATGGAAACGCTGGTCAATGACGACGAATCCGCCGGAAACAAGTCGTAGGTAACAGCCATCAACCATCAAACGCAGATTGTTCGCCTTCAATCTCGCTGACCGTCGAAAATATGAAACGTACAAAACGGAACCAAGTACGCCGCAAGCTGCTAGGCCGCCGAGCATGTAAAGACTGAACCAGCCAAACCAAAACCAGATATCATCGTTCTTGTGGAAGGGCGCCATCGCCTCCCTGTAAAACGCAAATGCGATCAAGATGGCGAACGGAAATACGATGCCGAAACATCCAAGCTTTGCCTGGTCAGACAAATAACCAAGCAGCTTCATTCGGTCGATCTCGAATTCGATTTCACGCGGGTACTGGTCTTGAAAATCCAATTGCAAACTCACGAGTTCGTATGCTCGGCCGAAACCCCAAATAGGATTGCGATCTCTTGACGGAAGCACGGATTGCACGGTCACGTCGTGCATTGTGGCCCGACACCAGAAAGACGTTTAACATCCCCGCAAGCATCCAAACGAATGTGTCGACTTGCGAGTGTCGCATTTCACTCCGCCGAAAGTAGCGTTCTACACCGTTACTTTCGCGGCGTAGAAAGCGATATTGGGAAAAGTCCATTTAAAGAAACAACCGTCTGCGAAACTACTTGGCCGATTGACTCGGAGTCGCATCACCAGAGTCGGTGAAATAGGTTGCGTCTTTCGCGGTACATAGCGTTGCATCATCCCAGGCAACATAGACCGTTGCTCCAGTTTCGACATAAGTAGCCTTGCCATTTCCGTCGCTTCCGGTGATGATGATTTCATCTCCAGTGAGTGTGAGCCGCCCCATGAACGCAAAGACACGAGGATTAACAATCGTTTTCGTGGGAACGTTAGCACTCGAAACAAACACCACCTTCCCCTCAAAGTGATTCTTCAGGTGGAGAGATTCTTCACTATCTGCCGCAAAGGAAAACGCAGCGAATGCGAGAGATACGGTGCAAGCAATGCCCGCTACAAGATTGCGTCTATGATTCATTGGCAATCCGATTGATAGGTGGTGAAGTAACAGTTGATTGGTTCCTCATTGTCGTCTTTCACTTCTCTTAGGTGGCGTTCTTCCCGATTATTTGCCAAGAAATGGGCGACTTTTGGGCGGTCCAAATTTTGAAACCAGCAGGCGTCTACGGTAGCAAATCTTTCAGCACAACATTCACTTCAAGCATTTCCCCTGCACGCCAGACTTGATTTCCCAACTCCGTACCAGCGGGCTGGAGGAACTAGCAGTAAGGGCGTCGACCGGTCTGGCTGGAAACAACAGAACAACTCTTGCACGCTCAAACATTGAGTCTGCAACAATTCCAACACCCCGTATCGGCAGCGAAATAGACTAAACATATCTTGCCAGCCCGCACGATCACGTCTGGGTTTTCGATGGAGTCTAGGCTGTAACCGATTTTCGGTGTGTTGACGTAGGCAAGGAACTGGGTAGAAGAAATCGGCTAATGCCTAGACCGCAACTTGTATTTCCGCCTGGAAACGCTCACGGTTGGCAAACCGCGGAATCGAATACCCCGCGTGCACGGCAAAGCGATTTGCCGGATCTGTGTCAGTTAACGTTTCGCCCGAACTGACAAGGCCCATTCAAGACCGTCCATCTCGAAAATTGAGTGCCGCATCCAATCAGGTGCGTCAAACGGTTCAAAACAATCTTGGATGTCGTCGCAGTTCTGTAACCATTGGAAGTATTCTCGGTCCCACGGAAGTTTTTGTTGCACATCGAAAGATGCGGTCACCTCTGGGATTCGTTTGTGAGCCAGTTCGTAGAGCCCAACCGCATGCGGGTCGATGAGGCCCATCACGTCGTCGCCAAACATGTATGACCGATAACTTCGCAGCATGCGATTCATTCCCTCCGCGAACCTGCCAGCATCCCGATTGGCAATCGAACAAATGACTTCACGAACGGAACTGACGTAGGCTGGTCGGTTTCCCTTCGCAAAAGTGCCTACGGTTTGACACAGCAAATCTCGATCACCAGTGACGATCGCCTGTAAAGCATCGCAAATCTGAGCGTAAGAGCGGGAGCTTGGTTTCTCGTTACTCCGTTGCCACAACTCGATGAGCCGATTCAATGCCAAATGGTCGTGAGCGGCAAGCGCCATCAACATTGGACGCCAAAGTTCGTCTAACGCACCCGCAAAATGCGATGCGACCCAGTGATGGCGAGCCGAGAATGAAAGACGTAACGCAAGTTCGACATTGGAATCTTTCCATAGGCGTCGACAGATTCCGTCGGAAATCGCGTTCAACGGGTCGAGCGGGCTACACATTGAAAACTTTGCGACCAACCACTGGTCGTCAGAGAGAGCTTCGTGAAGCCGGTTTTGCCGTACAAGCTTGAGCGTATCGTCATCTTGTGCGGTGACTCGCTCGATCTCCTCCGCTAAAACTTTCCAGACGCTCCGCCAACCACCAGAAATCTCACCGTCCAAATGCTCATTGACGATACGATTGACTTTTGCAGTGAGCTTCATCGGTTAGCTGGGCTATTGTCTGTTTCGCCCACAAAGCGTCACCTTGCGCCAGTGGACCGCGGTAGGCAACACCGGGTTCCTCGGTGTCGTCTGGGTGCTCCATGAACCGACACGAGAAATCATTGTCTTCTCGAAGCGGTGATGGTTCTGGAGTAGTGATCGAGGCGTCCAAGTTGATCACGGGATTCAATGTTACGCCATTGAACCGCATTGCGTAGTCAAACGAATTCACTTCCTGGTTTCGATGAATTGAAGGTAAATCCTGTTATTGCCTTCAGCTTCCAATCGTCAGATTTCTGCTACGACACGTTGCCAATCTTATCGCATGTCAGAAAGTGTGCGACCAGTAGTAGGCGCGTCCCTTTGCTTTGTCATACGCAATGCACTCGCCTTGGTCGCCGTCAGTTGGATTGTACCATTCAAACAGATAGCCATCGTCCACGACAAGTGACTCACGATCATCAGTCGCGCCAGGATAGTCTGCGTAGCGGTAGACAATGAACTGTGTTTTCTCTACACGCTCGACGTTGGGTTGTTGGGCGGCCCATGCGAGGAACTCCGTTTCTGATGTTGTGAATTCAAAATAGGAGTTTGGGTTCCGGATTCCCGGATGGAGGGCGAAATGAATTTCCGAGGCGTCGCCAGGCAGCTTGCGAAACGCGAAATCTCCAATGGCTACATCAGACGCAACGTTCCCTCCGCATCCGACAAGCATCGCCACAACGAGTGGCAGGCAAAAGACTAGCGTGCGATGGAGCATTGAAGTTCAAATTTGGCAGAACAGAAGGCGTAACGGCGATCGACTAACCACTTCAAAAATCTCCACTCGGCGACTTTGTTTCAGGCTTGGTTGGTTGAGTTTCCACCTGTTCCTATCGAACCGTTTGAATGGCGGAAACGATGAACTGCGAACGCTACATTCACGGCAGTCCCCCCACGTCGCAGCAACGATAAGTGCTGCCAGTGTGAAAATGCTGTACAGGCCCATGAAACCCAAGCATCGCCATCCGCATGCACTCACTCAGAGAGTTGCAGTCCGTTTTGATCGGAATGGCAATGCGGAGGGTTCTAAGCGGATTAAGTGGCCCGTGTTGCTTGGAGCGCGAAGCCTAAGTCGGCAAGGTGACTCGCGGTTCTTTCAACTGTCGTACGAATCTGATCTTCGCTGTGCTCGCTGGTAATAAAGTACCGCAGCCGCGCCGCGGATTCTTCCACCGCCGGATACAAAATCGGCTGCACGTTGATCCCATCACCCTTGAGACGGTTACTTAGCCGAAGGGCGACCAGCGAATTGCCGGTGATGACGGGAACAACCGGTGTCTGCTCGCTGACGCCAGTATCTAGCCCTGCTTCTTTGCAAAGCTTCAGGAATAGCTCGCTGTTTTGCCGCAGTCGCTCGACTCGCTCCGGCTCCTTCTCGACCAACTGCAACGCCGAGAGTGCGGCGGCAACCTGGGCGGGAGGCATACCAACACTAAAGACGAACCCTGGTGCGGTGTAACGCAGGTACTCGACCAACGCGGCACTTCCGGCAATGTAACCGCCACAGGATGCGGCGGACTTTGAAAGCGTGCCCATCCAAATATCGACATCGCGCGCATCGCAGTCCCAGAACTCAGCCATGCCGTGCCCGGTCTTGCCCATCGTGCCAAGGCTGTGCGCCTCGTCGACCATCAACATCGCGCGATGTTTTTTCTTGACCTTGATGAACTCCGGCAAGTTGCTGAAGTCACCGTCCATGCTGTAAACGCCTTCAATCACAATCAGCACGCGTCGGTACTGAGACCGCAACTCTTGCAAGGTCCGATCAAGGGCAGCAAAGTCGTTGTGTGGGAACGGTCGGCGGCGTGCTCCGGAAAGCAGTGCGCCTTGCACGATACTATTGTGCGAGAGTGCATCGTGCAGGATTAGATCGCCTTCGCCAACCAAGTGGCCGATGGTGGTTTCGTTTGTGGCGTGGCCACCAACCATCAAGATGGAATCATCGACCCCAATGAACTTGGCGAGTGTCTCTTCCAGCTGACGGTGAATCGGTTTTTCACCGGAGACCAATCGGCTTGCCGAAACACTGGTCCCGTATTTCTTAACCGCATCCGCGGCGGCTTCCGAAACGACGGGATGCCCGCTCATGCCCAAGTAGTTGTAGGTCGCGAAACTGATCAGTTTCTTGCCGCCGACGACGGTAGTATCTGCCGCAATCCCGTCGTGAACGGTAAAGAACGGGTTGGGAACGCCGGTCATTCGCATCTGCTCCATCGTCGCCTTCAAACGACGATACTCAGCGAATTGCTCCACTTGATCTTCCGGTTCGACAGCAGCGCGTTCCTGGGCCAGTGCTGTAGAAGCTTCGCCGCTGGTTGCGGGCCGCTTCGCGGCGACCGAACCGTTCGCATTGCCGGTTAACATTGCTTCGGCTCGCGCGTCGGCACCAGCAGGCAGATAGCGACTGATCGCGATTGCTGTTTCGCCGATCGTTTCGATTTCGTCGAGAACTTGTTCAGGGAAACGGCCACCGAACGTCCGTTCCAAATTCCGTGCAATTTCAAGACGCTCAAGACTATCCAGTCCCAGGTCCAACACGATGTTCGTGTTCAACGAAAGCTGCTTGGCACGTTCACCCGCGACCGAGCGCACATGGTATTGAATCGCTTGCACGATCAACGGATTAACGTCGGCATCGGTCAGGGACGCCGAAGCCGAAGTTGCGGCTTGGATCATTGGCCGGGCGTCACTTGCCACGACCGAGCCCGTTCCCGATTCCTCCCAGCGAACCCATTTCGCAATCAACTTCAATTCGTTGTCACGGACGGCGTGCAGACAAGCATGTCGCTGGATTTTGCCACTGCTAGTTTTAGGAACGCTACTGTTTCGAACCAGATAGACAGCATCCGGCGGAAGTTCGTGCTCGTCGGTCACGGCGCGACGGATCGCTTGAATTTGCGAGTCCCAATCGACGTCGCGTAACCGAGCAACTTCAGCGACAATTGCGAGCTGCTCGCGATTGTCTTGGTCCATCGCAAAGGCAGCCACCGCGCCGGCTTGCACGACATCCGACGCACGCTCGACTGTTTCTTCGATGTCTTGCGGGTACCGGTTCACACCGCGAACGACGATCATGTCTTTTAGACGACCGGAGACATACAACTGGCCATCGAAAAGGAATCCCAGGTCACCAGTTCGCAGGTACGGTCCGTCGCCGCCGGCAGTCTTGGCTTTGAATGTCCGTTCGGTTGCTTCTTTGCGGCCGTAGTAACCGGCTCCAACAGAAGGACTGCTGACCCAGATTTCGCCAATCGAATCGGCGGGCAATTCTTCACGCGTATCCGGATCGACGATCAGAACGGTTTCCGATGGCAGCACGGCCCCGCAACCGACAAGCTTTCTTGCCGTGGCATCGTCGTCTTCAACAGGGACGACACGCTTGCTGTCTAATTCGGTACGATCGAAAGACTTGATGATCGGGCGCGGATCACTCGGGCCGCCGGTCACAATCAATGTGGTTTCGGCCATCCCATAGCAGGGAAGACTAGCCGAAGGGTTAAAACCATACGGTTCGAACTTGCGACGAAATGCATCGAGTGTTGCTGCGCGAATCGGCTCGGCGCCATTGAATGCGATCTGCAAAGAGCTGAGGTCCAGCCCTTCGATTTCGCTTTCAGAAATCTTGTCGACGCAAAGCTGGTAGGCAAAGTTAGGCCCACCAGTGATCGTCCCGCCGTACTTCGAAATCGCTCGCAACCATCGCGTTGGACGCTGCAAGAACGTCATCGGGCTCATCAAGACGTTTTCGCAGCCGATAAACACCGGAACCAGGATCCCGCCGACCAAACCCATGTCATGGTAGGTTGGCAACCAGGAAATCCCGACGGACTTGGCGCGTGGTTCGAAGGCGTGAAAAATCAACTGGGCGTTGGCGACCAAGTTACGCTGGGTCAGCATGACGCCTTTTGGCGAACCGGTCGAACCGGACGTGTACTGCATCACTGCCAAGGTATCGCCGTCGATCGAAGGGCGACGATAGGCATCAAGGTTTCGACATTCGGGATCATCGGTGCCCAAAATCTGGACGCCCATCAAATCCCCATGGCGCACTTCGCCGCCAAGCTGTTCGGCTTGCTGGTTGGTGGTGAGCGCCCACTTGGCTCCCGCGTCGACGACGATCGATCGGATCCGCGAAGCCTTGCGGTTTTTACGCGGCGGGAATGCAGGCACGGCGACAGCACCGGCCGCATGACAAGCAAAGAACCCGACGATGAAGTCCAGTCCAGGCGGATATAACAAGAGAACTCGATCGCCGGGACGAATACGACAGCGACTTTGCAGGTAACCGGCAAGCGCCCGCACCTCTTTCCAAAGCTGTCCATAGGTCATCGGCAGTTCGATCTCTTCCACGTCCGTAAACATGAAAGCGATCGAATCAGGTCTCAAACCGGCCCAATGCTCAAGGATTGAGACATAGTGGTCGGTGGGGGGAATCTCGTTACCGTAGTATTGCTGGAAATCCACGAAGCTAACCAACGCGATGGGATAAAACGCCGATCGGGCACATCACATCCTGCGTTATCTGTGATCCCTGTCCGTCCGGGGGACCGACGTTTAGAACGGTCGACCTTCGAACGGAATCGGACTCTCCGGTGGCCGAGAACACCATCCGCTCAATTAGCAGAGTACATCGGCACAATTAAAGTTCCGGAAATAAGGACTAGGTCGACCCTGACGAAGTCCTACAGGATAGCGGCAAGAGGGCCTGCTTTACGACGCCCCTTTTCACAAAACGGAAAACCGACCGAGGGGAACCGTCTTACCCACAGGGGTCAACGAGCCGACAGAGGCCGCTGCAAGACCGTTAAAGCAGCCTTAATCAGTCACATCGCATCATTGCGGGTGTTTAATGCGACGATTTTCACGGCGGCGGCTCGCCGATTTCTGTGGCCCGCTGTGACGGGGACGTGGCTATGCGTCAGCGGTTTCGCGTTTGCGTTGACCGCTTTTGCGATAGTGCTGGCTGATCGCAAAAATCGATGCGAGATAGGCGGTTCCGAACAACACCGGCGCGTAAGGCTCGATCAACCGTGTTGCCATTAGCGGTGCGAGGGCAAAGAACGCGATGCCGGCCAATGCCGAACCGCCCCAAATATGACCGCTCATCGCTACAAAAGCGAAACCGGAAAGTGCCGAAGCGAGTGGGAAAAGGTGTTCCTGTTTAATCCCGCCCATCAACAGCAGGATATTGATCACCGCAAGCGAACTGAGGTACCCCAACCAAATCGACCAAACAGGGCGTTCGGCGATACTGCGCGGGCTAAGCGATCCGTCGCGGGCTCGATAGATCGTTCCCAAGATCAATGCGAACATGGTCAGTCGCGGAAGCCAGTAGGCGATCCTTGGGTCGAACTCCATTTGCAACAGGACAAAGATCAACAAGTGTGTCGAGAACACGATCAGCCCCAGCAGCATCAACGCACCGTGCCACTGTTGGAAATGGTTTTGATGTTGATCACGTCCAATCTCGCGGGCAACTCGTTCGATCAGTCCGCTACCGGATGCGGTGATCGGTTCGCCACGGAGAAAGCAATCCAAATCGTTCGCCAACTCGCCAGCCGTCATGTACCTCGCGGCCACGTCCGGATGCATCGCTTTCAGACAGATGTTTTCCAAATCCCGGGAGATGTCTGCACGATAGCTGCGTGGCGGGCTGGGTTCATCTTGCAATACGCTGCGCAGAACTTCGGCAGCGTTTGTTCCTTCGTGTGGAGGGACACCGGTCAGCAAGGCGTACAACATCGCACCAAGCGAGTAGATATCGGATGCGGCGCCGGCGGCAGATTTGCCAGAAGCCTGCTCGGGGCTCATGTAGTTTGGCGTCCCCAAAACTTGACCGGTGCGCGTCAGCAACGTTCCTTCCCGGTGCCATTTCACCAAACCGAAGTCGGCGACCAGGGGCCGATTGTCGGTTCCCAGCAAAATATTGTCGGGCTTCAAATCCCGATGCACGATCCCGGCATGATGTGCATAGTCAACGGCGCGCGCGATGTCGCGGACGACTTCGGCAACGGTAGGGTCATCCCATGATTGCTCGTCGACGTAACGCTGCAAGGTTGGGCCATCGACCAGCGGCATCGAGAAATACTCATGACCGTTCCAGCTGCCGATTTCATAAATGGAAATAATCCCCGGGTGATCCAGACCTGCGGCGGCTTCCGCTTCGATTCGAAACCGCCGGCGCTCTTCATCGCTGGCAAGCACACCGTTGCTGATAACCTTGACCGCGACCAAACGGTCGAGCCCTTTTTGGTGGGCGCGATAAACCACTCCCATCCCACCCCGGGCGATCTCCGCCTCGATTTTGTACGACCCAATTTCTTGACCACACAGCGACGCGGTCGGCGGCGTCGGCGAATCACCCAACCAATGGTGGTTGCGAAAAAAGCTTTTCAGCTCGTCGCTGTGCTCGGGAAATTGCTCGAGATAGACCGCCGGGTCGGGAGCCTCACCCGCATCGACTCGACCTAAATAATCGGCGATGACATTTTCGAATTGAGATTCCGAGTTGGAGTCGGTCATTGCCATGCTGAAACGGAGCTTCACTAACAGACGTTTCGCCGATTATACGTGACGAGTCGCCAAAGGCCATCGCCACCTGGCGATGCAAAAAACGAACTGTCCGGCAAACTGCAAAACGATGCTTCAGGTGCGTTTTAGCCGTTTTGTCTAGAGTGTTTGACCGCCGGGGGGTTGGCTGTGTTAATTTAGAGGCGTAGAAAGTTCTGAAAAACGAGCTTTCAGATATCAAGTGATCGCGAATCGGAGTCTCAATCTATGTCAGCGACCGTGTTCGACTGGCGTGCGGGTGCCACCATCCTCATGCGGTCTTGTCGTGGCAAACTGTTACGGATCGTTGGAAGTAGCTTGGTAACTGGATGGCTGGTCTGTCTTGCGACCAACATCTACGGCCAAGACAATCAGACAAACGATGGCAACGTCGCGCAAGCAGCGTCTGCTGATGAGACGCCCGAACAACAGCGTGAACGCATCACTGCTGAACGTTTTTTGACAGTGCTGCTTCGCCGTCCAACACGTGGTACGTCGCTGGATCGCGTTTTCAGTTATCACATCGGTCGTGGTGACATCGGCGAGTTGATTGAAGGCCTTGATGACGAAGCAGAAACGCAAACCGACGAAGCGGCGAAGGCTCGTTACAAAATGGTCGTCGGTCTATTGCAATCGCAACGTGGCGAAGACGCCAAAGCGGTCGAGGCGTTTCAAGCGGCAACACGCTTGACCCCGGACGATCCGTATGCGGCAAACTATTTGGGTGAAGCGTTGCTGTTGGTCGGACAGGAAAGTGAAGCGACCGAAGCATTTGCAAACGCCCTCGCAAATGATCCGCCCAAGCAAGAGTATCTGAAAATTGCCGGAGCGTTGGGACGACTATACCAACGCAGCGGACAACAAGCAGAGGCTGTCGCAGTCTGGAAGCAACTCGAACAAGCCTTCCCCGGCGACCAACGAGTTCTCGAACGAATCGCACACATCCTGGTCGAAGAAGGTGACCTGGACGCAGCACTGAAGCGATTCGACGCGTTGGCTGAAGAAGCGAGATCTGACAATGACAAGATTGTCTATGCGATGCGAGCAGCAGAGTTTCGCATTCGAGCCGGGGATCGAGACCAAGCGATCAAGGAAATCGAACGGTTGCTCTCGCGACTTCGCCCCGGAAGTTACCTGCATGGCGAAGCTCGTCGCAAAATCGAATCCGCGTTCCTTTCCAGCGCCGATTACGCCGGGCTAGCGTCCTACTATGAACAATGGGTCGACGACCATCCCGACGACATCGATGCAACGGTTCGCCTGGCGCGAACATTGTCGGCACAAGGTCGAACCCCGGAAGCGATCGAATGGTTCGAGCAAGCGATTGAACGTGCCCCTAGCGAATCGGCACCTCGGTTGGCTTTGATCGACGCATACGTCGCGGCCGAACGCTATAGCGATGCGGCAACCCAATACGAAACGCTGACCAAGAATGATCCAGACAATCCGGACCACTTGGTCCATTGGGGCCAAGTCATTCTTCAAGACAAAGACCGTGATGCCGACCAGCGGGCGCAAGCAGCGGCAAAGGTTTGGATGCGACTTGCCGACGCCCGGAGTGACGACGCGGTCGTACAATCCCAAGTCGCTGACCTGATGCGGAACGCGAAGCTGGAAGAACAAGCCCTACAGCGATATCGCGCCGCAATCAAACTGGCACCACAGGAGCCGCAGTACAAAGAGTACCTCGGCGAATACCTGTACCGCCTCAACCGAAAAGACGAAGCCTACGAAGTCTGGCAATCGCTTGCGGAAGGTGAGTTGCGGACACGCAAGAACCTCGTTCGCCTAGCAGAAATCCTGCACCAGTTCGAAAGGGAGTCGGATGCCATCACGGTGATGTCGGAAGCTTGTCAAATGGATCCGACCATCGAGGAGAGGATTCGCTTTGCCGAATGGCTGCGCGATGACCAACAATTCGATCCCTCGCTGGAACAAATCAAACTCGCGAGCGACTTAGCCGAAACGCTCGAAGACGCAGAGCGAGTTTTCAACGAAGAGGTCAAAACGTATCAAGCGGCCGGCAAGCTTCAGGATCGCATCGACCAGCTGCAATCCAATGTCGCCGATTCGCCCAGCGACGCGACCGCTTGGCGACGCCTGGCGATGCTCTTCAATGCCAATCGCAATGCCCGCGAAGCGACCGATGCGATTGAAAAGGCAATCGAACTCGCGCCCGATTCCATCGACAACCTGGTGATTTCGGCGCAGATGTACGAGGACGCGGGGCGACTACATCAAGCATCAATAAAAGGCGGAAATTGGCAGATACCGACACCCGGTTCCGCAGCGGCCATTTACAAAAACTGGCATCGATCTATCTACAGGTTGGCGAGCCAGACCAATCGCTAGCGGTCGGTGACGAATTACTGGCATCGTCTGGTGGATCGGTCGAATCGTTTCGTTTTTACGCCGACCTTTGTGGACGGCTGGGCAAGTCCGACTTGCGACTCGATTCGCTGCGCCGCTGTGTGAGAATGAATCCTCGTAGTGTCGATGCCCAGCAAATGCTTGCCGAACAGCTGGCCGAAGACTTTAAAACGGACCAAGCAATCGAACTGTACTGGCAAATCCTCGAAGGCAAGGATGATTTGGAGTCGCAACGCAAGGTAGTTGCCCAGCTTGCCAATCTGTATCTCCGTACCAATCGGCTGGACCAATTGGTAACGCGGTTGGAAATTCGTGGTCGCGAAATGTCTGACCGAAGAACAGCAGTCGACTTAACCGCCACCGCGTATGCCGAAGTCGGCGATGTGGGATTGGCCAAACAGACTCTTGAAGGATTGCTGCAAGAGAGTGGCCGCGACACGATGCTGATGCAACGTTTAGTCGAACTTTCACAACAGGCTGGCGAACTCGACGAGGCGCTTAGTTTGCAGCGACAGTTGACGCAGCTTTCGCCAGACCGAAATAACGAAGCGATGTTGGCGACATTGTTGCTCGATACGGGGGCAACCAAAGAAGCGGAAGCGATCTGGATGAAAATTGCTGAGTCCGAGAACGACTCAAAACAACTCCGACGCAACTTAAATCGCCTGTTTGACAACGGTGAACCGGAACTCGCTATCAAACTTGTCAATCAGGCGTTAAAGCATGATCCCCGAAATTGGGAACTGTTACTCGACCTGACGGTGTTTCAAGCGACTTCTGACCAATGGGAAGATTCTGCAAAGACAGCAGAACGCTTGATCTCGTTGGACCTCCCCGAGGAGACCTTGCCAGAGGGCGGAAAACCATATCCCACAACTCAAACATACCAGGGGCAAACGTATCCAAACCCGCCGATCCGATACGTCCGCGTCAATGGTCTGTATCCGTTGCTGCGTCTGGTTGATAGTCGCTATGGCTCTTCAGGCAATCCAACGTTGCCGACACCGATGGACTATGGCCAAGCCAAAGTGATGGCCCAGTACTGTAAGTTGCATTATCAGAATCAAGAAGGCTTGCCGGTCGAAACCAAGGTCCATGAGCTGGTGCAAAACGCGTTGAAAGAAAACGCGACAAGTGAAGAGGTTTGGGACGCCTATCAAAAGCAATTGCTCTATGCGACGGCGACGCAACAGAACTCGATGAACTATCAGAACCCGTCGGACTGGCCCTTGATTTGGAAGGTCGCGGAAAAGGTGCCAGCGTCTGGGGATTATGCGTTGGGCGTGCTACTGAATACACGTTCGAGCAATTACAAACAGCGTGAACTTCAGCTCCAACCGCTTTCCCAAGAGCGACTGGATTGGCTCAAGAATCGCGCCGACAACCAACATTCAGCGATGGCGACTTCGCTGCAGCATCCGCTGCTCAATTGGCATGCCTTTTATGTCGCGGAACTGGAGATTGCCCAACAGGATGAAGCCGCCAAAGAATACGCGAAGCGTCTCGTCGAAGTGACTTCCCAAAAGATCCGAGAGGAAAACCTGCAGGAATATGAGTTATTGCAAGCAGTCGAATTGATCAGCCTGTACGGCACCGATGACCAACTTTGGGACGCGATTGAAACGGCGCTGCGGACTGAAGGATCACGCCCCACAAACAATGCCGGCAACCGACTCGCATCACTTTTGTCTCGGTTTGCAAATCCACAACGTGTGAGCGACGGGTTGAGCAAAGGCGTCGCAAATTCCAACTACCGTCAACGATTGTTTGAAATATCGGACACACTGATCGCCCAGTACGCCGACCAGCCGCTTCGCCATCGGACGATTTCACTGACTGGCACCGGCGGTCCACGCAACAGCTACCAGCTCATCAACGGCAACTATCGATCAATTGTTATCGAATTCCCTCCCCAAGGACTCGGTCCCGACGACGAGATGATACGAGTCTGCCATCAAGTCTGGGAATCGCTCGACAAGGAGGACGCTGTCGACGAATGGATTGCCGCGATCGAAACGTCGCTGACAAGTTCTGCCGATTCTGGCAAGGCCGAGAAGCCCGCCAAAAGCGTCTGGCAACGCGTGTTCCTTGCCTGTGTGCTGCAATGGGACGGACAAACGTCGCGCGCGTCAGAATTGATCGAGGAAGCGATCGCGATCGCTCAAGACGCCACGCCGCAACTGGACGCTGAATTGCGTCTCTTGTCGGCCGACTTGAAGCTGCGGGCCGGGCAACAAACTCAAGCTCTCGATACGATCGATGCGATCAGCGTCTACGATCGGCAAACGATGGCCATCCGAGAATTTGCGGCAGCAAAGCTGAGTGCCGCTATCGGTAACGTTGAACGTGCACGCGTGGCCGCACGACGACTTTTCGGTGTTCGTCTTTCCGCGTCCGCACAAATCGAGCTGGCCAAACTGATGAGCAGTCTCGGCATGCAAGACTTGGCAACGGACCTCGTTCGCCGAATGCGAAGTCGTGGCGGCAGCACCCCCGACGAACTTGAATCGGTCATGAGGTTCTATTTTAGCCAGCAAGAAACGGAACTGGCGTCGGAAGTCGCGATGGAGTTACTTCGGCGCAACGTCAATGTTTCTCGAAACACCCGCAACCGTACGACCGCCAATGCGCAGCGTCTGAGCGCCTTACAAACCCTGGCGAAAACCGGAAAGTTAACGGCGTTAATTGAACAAACCGAACAGCGTCTGGAGAACGCGCCCCAAAGTACACGGATCCGTGTGGAGCTCGCCGAGATGTACGAAGCGATCGGGCAAAAGCAAAAGTCGCTGGCGTTGATGTCGAGTGCAGACACCGACTCGGTGACCAGCTTTACCGCACTGATCGATACCGCGCGGCAATTCGCTCAGGCCGGCAACCACGATGCCGCTTGTGATGCCTATCTGAAAGCATTCCGTACAAACCAAAGTTCGTTCAGTAATGACTTTTATGAAATCATCCAACCGTTTGAGCATCAGCAACGCTTGAGCGATTTGGCAGAAATGATGGTCGAAGTTGGCGTTCAGAAGTTTGACAGGTATCGCGTTTCAGAAGTCTGCAACCGACTGGTACGATCAGAATCACACCTCGATGATGCTCGCAAGTTTTTCGAGGCGATCCTTGATTCGATCAAAAGCGTGCCCGGGCAACAAAGCCAATCGTTTGACAACCTCTCCGGGTACTTGCCGCGCTATTTGAAAAGCGAGTCGACGATGCGCAAGCTGACCGAGACGCTGATCGAGTACTCGAAATTGGACCGTGGCTTCACTCGCTTGTTCTCTGGTTATTCGACGAGCCAAGATGGTGAGCACAACAACATGGTGACAACGTTTACACGGTTTCTGCAAAAAAATCCGGAACAGCTCAACTACGTTATCGAACGTGTTCGCCAAGCGAGCGAAGAAAACGATCAATGGGCTAGTGGTCGACTTTGGCTGGGAATGCTCTATACGGCAGACAAACAATTCGACGAAGCAAACGTCCTGTTCGACCAAGCGATCGCAAGCAAAGGCTCGGATCAATTGTCGTATAACGGTCTTTGGCTAGTTGCAAGCTACATCGATCAATTCGATCCGCTCAAGCCGACCGCAGAACGTTTTTACGAACACGCTTTAACCGTCCCATCGAACTACCGAACGAGCGATTTCCAATACACGCTTGAGTCACGTTATTGCAACTTCCTGAAAGACAATGGCAACGCCGAGAAAGCTCGTCAGATAGCGCTATCGACATTGAACTCCGCGGATAGCGAACCGCGGATTGTCGGCAACAACGACTACGAAGCATACCGCCGCATCAGCAACACGATGTCCCTGATGCAATTTTTCAAAGAACTCGGTTACCCAGCCGATGGCCTGAGGATCGCCCGCGACCTGGACCGATCGCTCTTCGATAAAGCGAGTCGCTACGGAAGTAACGCCAGTCTCGAAAACTTCGAAAAGGTGCAGTCCGAATTAATCAAGCAGGTTCAGGAGCAAGGGGGTGTCGATGGACTGCGTTCTCTGATCGCATTGAAAGATGATCAAAAGCCGGCGATCGATTTTTTGATTTCGCAGGGCACCAATCCGTTCACCCAGGATGGACTCACGTCAATCTGGTTGGATATGGCACGGTCTGCGACGAATAAAACCGAAGACGAGCAAACGGCAAAGTTAACTACCTTTGTCGAAGAATTGCATGAGCTTGCAAAAGAACGTCCGGATGATCAATCGCTTTCAACCGCAATCGCTTTGATCGAGTGCATGCGTGGTGACCTAAGCGTCCTGCGCACGCAGCTTAATACTTGGACCGGCAGCGGAACGGACCAGACCACTGGATCGCAGATCACGAAAGATCAACGCAATCTGTTAACGTTGATGGCTTCCCAGATCTTATTGAAAGCCAAGGAACAGGATCAACAACTGTTGATGCAAGCCTTCGAGATTGCTTTGGAAGGGTCGGCAAATGACGACTGTTTTGTTCTAGCAGAGCTTGGAAAAGCGTTCCTGCAGCGCGGTGACTTGGATGCCGCCCAAGCGAGCTGGATGCGTGCTGTCGATCGCGACGTCGACCAATGGCTGTTGCTAGACCTTTCCACAGCAGCCATCGAACACGAAATGGCCGAGTTGTCGGCGGCTGCATTTGATGCGGCGATCGAAGCTCCCAAACAAACGCTCGGATTTGATGCCCTATCCAAAGGCGTGTCGTCGCTCGGCGAATTGCTGGGAACCGCTTCCAGTTCAACCTCATCTGCAGTTTCCAACGCTTCCGTCACGTTGAATGGGGCTGATATCCGTCAGGCTCAGCAGATGATGAAACTGGACGAGGCATGGCGGAAACACAATATGCCAACGTCTAAAATCTTCGATCCGTACGTGCGTTTGGTCTTCCCGCAAGCCAAAGAGCCGCATGTCTTGATGGTCGAACATCAAGCGGGGCAAGATCAAAGCGTTTTTGTTGACAGCGTTCTGGCATTGCTCGCGCAGCGGGCTCACGATACGAATCAAAGCGATGTCTTGCTTGAACATGTAAGTGCGGATACTCCGCAAAATAACTTGATCGCGACACTGATCTTATTGCTCGACGATCAAGGCATCGCTGCCAAGAAACGGCTCAGCCGAGTGAAATCCGACAGCATCAATTCGATGGCTCGATTCCTGCCTTTGCATGTCCTGCCGATCGCACTTGAGTATCCGGAAACACGCGAGCAAGCGGCACAACTTTGTTTAGCACTGATTGAAGCCAATCGCCCGACAGAACGCTATGCAGACGTTTCGCCGTTCGATGCACTCTCATACCACTTAGCGAAAGTCTGTTTGGACCGAAATGTCGACGGGCAACTTGCCTCGAAGTCGATCAACTTGTTTTTGGAAATCTCCAATCACGACAACATGCGCTACAGCGACCTTTCGTCACAGTTGCGTCGGCGGCAAGATCAAATTGAACGTGTCGCTCGGTTGCTGCTTCCCAAGGGGATGACCGCCGAAGCGCTGCTGTACCTGGGAATGCGAGACGAAGCCTTTAATGCCGGCCTGGACACGTCATTGGACTGGGTCGGCTGCTGGGCGCTCGAAAGCATTCAGGGCATGCAGGATCGTGCGGTCGCTTACCATGTCCTCGCCGACTGGACGTTCAACGGTGATGGCGGATTGAACAGGATCCAAACCCTCGCCCGTCGGCAACCGCTGCCCGATTGGATTCCGCCGAGTGTCGGTGGCCATTACCCGCCGTTTCCGCCGGTGGCTGATCCCTATCTTCCGATCGCGACCAACTACTACTTCCTGGCCCGATTGGCACAGGAAACAGGAATGCGGCAAGACCTGCTCGACCGCTTGTACGAAGCCTATTCGAAAGGCCGTGCCGGTGCGGATGTCGCTCTCGCATCGGCTTTGGCAGAGTTTGAAATGCCGATCGAAGCCAATCTGATTCAGGAAATCGAAGACCGACTCAAAGCGAGCACGCCGGTGTTTAACGGTCCCAAATTTCGCGTCCCATTGGCGGAGTTCCAATTGGCATCGCAGTTGGCCAACCGTCCAGAATTCGAAGCCTTTGTGGAGCGGACGACCGAGCACATGCTCGCACACACGCAGGCGCAAAGCCGAGGTTTCCTGATGCCGTGGATCTCCCGGTATCAATGGAAACATGGCTGGGCAACGACGTCTAGCTGGACGGAATCTGAATCGCTACGGCACTGGTCGAAAGCCACGCTCGCGAACGCACATGACCGCTACGAAGGAAAAACGCCGGCGATCTGGGTGGCTGATGAAAAAGGAGAGCTCGCACATGTCGCCGGATATGGAATGGATTACCTGTGGCTGAAGTATCCGCTTCAAGGCAACTTTACGATTGAGTATGCGAGTGATGACGGAGGCTGGTCCGAGTCATCGGTGATCGTTGACGGGCTGAATCTGTTTCCCAACGCAAGCTCAGGCGCATTGTATGTCTGCGCCGACGGAGAGCGAGAATGGGTGCGTCACTTCACTCAAAAGCTAAAAAAGAACACGCTGAATGAGTGCCAAGTCGTTCGAGACGACCAGCACACGAGCTTCCTTGCCAATGGGCAGTTGTTCTATCAAGAAGCTCGTCACAACAGCACGCCATTCGTCGGGTTTGGTTGCAATGGTGACAAACGGCTGATCGTGCACAACATCAAGATTAGCGGCCAGCCAACGATTCCACGCGAAGTGGACTTGATTGCCGGTGGCGACCTGCGTGGTTGGTCGGGATCCTATTTTGATGCCGACTTACCATCGTCGGACATCAACATGGAGAAACGCGACAACGACGCTGGCGATCCTCGGGCTGTGCGGCAACGCCCAAGTATGGACGACTTCAATTCGTTGGCCTGGACGATTAAAGAGAAAGAACTGGTCAGTGGTGGAAGCGGTCGACATGGCTACCAAAACCAGCAGTGCCTGCAATACCAGCGACCTCTTTGCAACGGCGAAACGCTGAGCTATGAGTTCTATTACCAGCCCGGTAAGTTTGAAGCCCATCCGACAATCGGACGCGTCGCTTACATGCTTCGCGAAGACGGCTGCAAACTGCATTGGATGAGCACTGGAAGCACCTCGTGGAGTATTCCGCCGGACTATGAAGTCGCAGCTTCCGACGCCTTCGCTTCTGACGCCTTCGCTTCTGACGCCTTCGCTTCTGACGCCCCGGGTTCCAACGCCTCCGCACGACCGATTTCACTGAAGCCAGGCGACTGGAACCGCGTCGAAATCACACGCAACGGCGTAGATGCCGTGATTAGCGTCAATGGCGAAGTTATTTTCGAAGGCGAGCCGCTAACCAGAGATGGAACGATGGTCTTTGGGTTCTTCCACAATGCGGAACAAACCAAGACTCGCATTCGAAATGTGAAATTGACCGGTGACTGGCCGGAGCAATTACCGGAGAACCTGTTCGAAACGATTGCGAATTGACGTCGCGGTTCAAGAATTTGCATTTCGATAGGCTTGCCCCGCCAGGACGTAATGTTCGGCACCGTGCCGAATCATCTCTTCATGGCGCGGGCTGACTTGCCCACGGATCTTCGCCGGAGTCCCGGCAACGATTGAACCTGGAGGAATCTGCAGCCCTTCGGTAACGATTGCCCCGGCGGCGACAAGCGATCCGCGACCGACGACCGCACCATTGAGAATGACGGCACGCATGCCGACCAAAACATCATCTTCAATCGTCGCACCGTGGATAATCGCACCATGCCCGGCGGTCACCCGGTCGCCAATGGTGCAGGGAAATCCCGGGTCCGCGTGCAAAACACAGTGATCTTGGATATTCGTTTGACAGCCGATACGAACGGCTTCGGTATCGCCTCGGACCACCGCATGGAACCAAATTGAACTTTCACGACCGATCGTGACGTCCCCTAAAACGACAGCCCCCTCAGCGCGAAAGACAGTTTGGTCGACTTGATCGGGGCGAAAATCGATTTGAAATTTCATGATTGTGTGGTGGATTGTCGATCTGGAAAACTTACGGCGATCTTTCTATCAAATCTGCGTGGTGCCATGACATGCTGCTTTGGGGCATTGCTATACTCAACGCATGTTCGCAAAGCAGTGTTGGTTAGAAGATGATTGACGAGCAATTCTCAGGTGGCGTGTTCAATGACGAGCTCCCCACAGGGCGTGCCGGCGCCGAAATCACGCTGGCCCCAGGGGCACTCGAGGCGGTCACGACCGATGGTAGCGTCTTCGTGATCCCGTATCGCGAATGTCAGATTGAAATCGGCGGCTTCAATAACCGGATGGTTTTCTGCCGGACGCAAGATCGATCTGTGACCGTGTTCTGCGATCACAAAAAATTTGCCAAGTCGCTTTCTGCGGCAGCCTCAGGCGTCCTCGACAACCAACTCGGGGCGTCCAAACGTCAGATGAAGAGCCGTTCCCGCCGTGCGACGGCCTTTGGCTTCGCCTGTTTGGTCGGAATTATTCTGCTTTGTATTGGCGGATATTTCGGCGTTCGGTACGGGGTTTCTGCCGCGATTCAGGTGATGCCTGTCAGCGTCGACCGAGCGATCGGGCAATCCGCATTCGGCACAATGGATGTTGGCGGTCCGGAAATCAACGATGCCGTTGTAGTCGGTGCGGTCGAGCAGATGGTCGAGCGATTAAAGCCGCACGCCGCGATCGACGGACTGGAATTTGAAGTCCACGTGGTCGATTCGCCCGTGCTCAATGCGTTCTGTTTGCCCGGCGGGATCATCGTGGTTTACACGGGATTGATTGAAGAGGCGAAATCACCGGAACAAGTTGCTGCGGTGTTGGCCCACGAGATGTCTCACGCGACGCTTCGTCATGGGATGGAACGCGTCGGTCAATCGCTCGGATTTTGGGCCGCGGCGACATTCTTGATCGGCGATTTAACCGGATTGATGGCTGCCGGCACCGAACTGTTTCACTATGCCGCGGTCAACAGCTACTCACGCGGCCAAGAAGACGCCGCCGATGCCGAAGGTGTCAAAATGCTTTACGAGGCGGGTATCGATCCCAGCGGCATGGCTCAGTTTTTTCAGATTCTGGAAGAAGAGCATGGCGACGTGCCCGACGCTTTGGCTTGGATCAGCACCCACCCGCAGCACGCTGATCGAATCGATAGCGTTAATGCGATCATCAAGTCTTTGCCGAAAAAAGAATACACCCCGATCGATGTCGATTGGAAAGAAGTTCAAGATCGAGCGACCATGAAAAAAAATCCCCCGGGAGACGGTTGATGCACACCGAGATACGCGACAAGCCAGCGTTTGCAAACCTGTATGTCCGGCTGGAACCGGGCGAACAAATCATCGCCGAAGCCGACGCGATGGCCAGCATGGATGGCTCGATCGAAATGTCCACGAAGTGGAGCGGCGGTGTCGCACAGGGCGTTCTGAAACGTGCCTTCGGCGGTGAATCGATGTTCGTCAACACGTTCACGAGTTCGACTGGCGGCGAATTAGTCCTGACGCAACCGTTTCCGGGAGACATGCATTGCATCGAGCTCAACGGCAACACGATGTTCTTGCAACCGGGCGCATTCATCGCTTGTGAACCGAGCGTCAAATTAGGGCTGGGTTGGGCTGGGATCAGAATGATGATTGCCCGCGAGGGCTTGTTCCGGCTCAAGGTCAGCGGCGTCGGCAAGGTTTGGTTCGGGGCCTATGGCGGTATCTTTGAACGCGAAGTCAGCGACGAGTACATCGTCGACACCGGGCATTTGGTCGCTTATGAACCAACCGTTGGAATCCAAGTCGGTATGGCCGGCGGGATTTTCTCCAGCTTCTTCAGCGGCGAAGGCCTGATCACGCGAGTCAACGGCCCTGGCAAGATCTACATGCAATCGCGGTCCTTCGACGGCTTGGCAGCTTGGACCAATTCGCATTTGTGGTAGCGAGCGATTCCGTTCGTCTTGCTTATCGATCGCACCAACATTTTGAACTTTTGAGTTAGCAACATGCACTACGAACTCCTGTCACGCCCGGCGATGACGGTGGCCAAGCTGACGCTTGCGGCTGGCGAATCCGTCACCTGTGAAGTCGGCGCGATGATCGCGATGAATGGTGGTTTCAACGTGGAAACGACAAGTCGCAAACGTGGTGGCGGAGGCGGCGGGATCGCGAAAGGCCTGAAGCGAATGTTCGCCGGTGAGAATTTCTTCTTAAACCATTTCACCGCCACGCATCCTGACCAGTCACTGATCATCGGCCCAGCAATGTTGGGCGATATCATGTATTACCAGATGACTGGCGGAACGCTGATCGTTCAAGGGTCCAGTTGGCTTGCCTCATCGACCAGCGTCGACATTGACGCCACATGGCAAGGACTTGGCAAGGCACTCTTTAGCGGCGAGCGGATGTTCTGGGTCAAATGCTCAGGCGTTGGTGATTTGCTGCTCAACAGCTTTGGCGCGATTCACTGCGTTGAGGTCAGCGGCGAGTACGTCGTCGACACGGGGCACATCGTCGCGTTCGAAGACACCTTGCAATTCAAAATTGGTAAAGCAGGGAAAAGCCTCGTTGGCAGTTTTCTTGGTGGCGAAGGCTTGGTCTGCAAATTCAGTGGCCAAGGCAAGCTGTACTTCCAAACCCACAACCCGCCAAGCTTTGGACAGCTTCTGGGGCCGAAATTGAAACCGCGATAACCCAACGTATCGACCTCATCGAATTCGCACCAAAACTGATTCGGCCTTTCGTGCCCCCAAACACACCGTGACACTATGATTCAATTCGCTTGCCCTTCTTGCCAAAAGCATTACAAGGTCGCCGACGAAATGGCCGGCAAGAAAGGGAAATGCAAAGAATGCGGCCAATTGATGATGATCCCAAATCCGGTGGTAGCCGAACCTCCGGCACCGATCGAAGATCCATTCGCGCAGACGTCACAACCTGATCCGTTCGACGTCAACGCTGTGGCAGCCGAGGCGGATAACGCGCAGGCTTACTTGGGTGGCGCCGAACTGCCTGGCGGAACAGCCTTTCCGCCCGAGGACGTCCCCGTCTACACAACGCGAAACACCAGCGACGGTCCGCTTTCAGGAACGACGCCTGAGCTATCCTACGAAATCACACAGCGCCCCGATTTTTCGATCGTTAAAGTCGATCTTGAGCAGGGCAGCAAAATCTTTGCCGAGCCATCGGCAATGGTTTCGATGTCACCAACGATCCATTTGGAAGCTGGTTTCAAAGGCGGGTTTGGGAAAACGCTCGGCCGTATGTTTGGCGGCGAAAGCCTGATCATCAACACCTTCACGGCTCAGCAGGGCAGTGGAGAAATCCTGTTCGCAGGAGGCATGGCTGGCGACGTCGCGTACTATCGTCTCGAAGGCAACTCCATCATGTTGCAGCGGGGCGCTTACATGCTTAACGGGCCTGGCGTCGAAGTAACCGGAAAATGGCAAGGCGCGAAAGGTTTTTTTAGCGGTGAAGGTTTGGTACTGCTAAAAGCCAGCGGAACAGGCGACTTGTTTTTCAACTCCTACGGCGCCATCTTGGAAGTCGATGTGACGGACACGTACATTGTCGACACCGGTTATATCGTTGCATTTGAAGAAACCTTGGACTACCAAGTCACGGTTCTGCCCGGGTTGCGCAAAGGTGGAAAGTTGAAATCGTTTTTCTTTGGTGGTGAAGGCTTGGTTGCCAAATTCAGCGGGTCCGGACGCGTATGGATCCAATCCCGACAGGTCACGTCATTCTTGTCTTGGGTCAATGCATTCCGCCCAACGAAAAGCAACTAGGCGACTGAAGAAACGCCCCTGTGTTGCTCTCGCACATCCACAACGCTTGATCGACTAAGATGCATGTTGCTGACCCGACAACATGCACTCGATCTAGCGTTTCCCTTCCATGACATCCCGCCATCCGTTTTCAATCGCAGCAATTTGTGCCGCGATTCTCGCGACAACGATCACTTCATCATTTGCGGTCGCGGCCAAACCCAACGTCGTTTTGATCTTGATGGACGACATGGGTGCCCATGATCTATCTGGCGAAGGCAGTTCGTTTTACCAATCGCCAAACATCGATCGAATCGCAACAGGCGGCATCCGATTCACCAACGGCTACGCAACTTGCTGTGTGTGCAGCCCTTCGCGAGCCAGTATCCAGCTCGGCACGTTTCCGGCGCGGCACGGGATAACAGATTGGATCGGCGCGAAGAGTGGCCTCGAATGGACTCGCCCCAACCGAGTTCTCCCCGCCGAATACGAACACCGCCTTCCGGCCGAACAAACGACGATCGCCGAAGCATTTCAAGAGGCGGGTTACGGAACGTTCTTTGCCGGCAAGTGGCATCTCGGTGACAAAGGTTCGTGGCCGGACGATCATGGCTATCAAGAGAACAAAGGCGGCCATGATCGTGGCAGCCCTCCCGGTGGATTCTTCTCGCCCTACAAGAATCCGGTGCTTGCTGACGGCCCCAATGGCGAATCACTTCCGATGCGACTCGCAAAAGAAACGGTCGACTACATTCGCAACCATCGCGATCAACCGTTCTTCGCAATGCTGTCGTTCTACAGCGTTCATGCACCCGTCCAAACACGCAAAGAGCTCTGGCAAAAATACCAACAACTCGCGCCGGCGCTTCCAGATGGCCAATCGCGTTTCAAAGTCGACCGGACGTTGCCGGTCCGCCAGGTTCAAGACCACCCCGTCTATGCCGGTATGATCGAAACCGTAGACGATGCCGTCGGCGTCGTACTAAAAACGATCGATGAATTGTCGCTCGCCGACGACACCATCATCGTTTTCACCAGCGACAACGGAGGCGTATCATCGGGCGATGCATACGCGACGTCGAACCTGCCGCTGCGGGGTGGAAAGGGGCGTCAATGGGAAGGCGGAATTCGCGAACCGCTTTACATCCGATATCCGGCAATGATCAAACCAGGCACGCATGACGATACGCCGGTCACCGGAGCCGATTTGTATCCGACACTTTTGGACTTGTGCGGGTTGCCACTAAAACCAGAACAGCACCTCGATGGGGTCAGCTTGAAGCCGCTTGTCCAAGGCCATTCGATTGCAGAGCGAGCACTTTATTGGCACTACCCACACTACGGAAATCAAGGTGGTGAACCCAACGCAATCATCCAAAAAGATCGTTGGAAACTGATCCACTACTTCGAGGACGGTCGGCACGAACTATACGATCTGTCCGCAGATCCGAGCGAAACGAGCGATCTCGCTCTCACGCATCCGGCTAAAGCGCAGGCAATGTGGAACCAACTCGATGCTTGGTTGACCGAAGTTGGCGCCAAACGCCCAAAACCAGATCCCCGTTATGAGCCGTCAAAAACGCAAGAATTCTACCGCCGCATACAAACCAACAATTTGCAACGGTTGGAGGAATCCCACCAACGGTTTTTGGAGGCTGATTGGCAACCCAACGATGATTGGTGGGGTAGTTTTCAGACGGCAGATTGATCTTCAATTATCATGCAGTTGGGCTTGACAGCTCGTGGAGCAATCCAATAGCTGTCAGTGGATAACAAAGTGCATGCTGACTGATGCCCACGCGAAAAAACTCGTGTTGGCGATGGTGCATCCTCAGCAGAACCATTGTTCTTCGGGAGGCTTTGCCGATGACGTCAACTGGGGATGCGTACTCCAACAACGACGAACGGGAAGATGATTCCCAACATTGTTCGTCAACGATTGAAAGATTTTTTCGCGGTGTAAGCGAATTCATCTTTCATACCAAGCTTGGTGTAGTCGATGTGCAACTCGTCGATTACGTCAGCGATCTGCTGCTTCGCTTCGTTCGTACCGACACGATGTACTCGTTACGTCAAGTCGACGGGATGCGAACCAAACACCTTCTGCAAATGATTACCGAAGCGGAGCGTCGCATCGGTTTGGCAAAACGTGAAGTCTATCGCCATGTGGGTGATTTCACGCTCTTTTGGTCAGGGATGTATCCTGAGAGCCTGCAGTCCGCCAAGAATGGCTCGGATGTTCGCGACCGGTACTTTGACTACTGCCGCCAGGGAAAGCGAGCGTATGCGATTGCCGCTCAAATCGAAGGTGGCAGCGACAGGCCGCCGTGCGAAGTAATCCACCGAATGAGCGAACACTTCGAAATGTGCGCTTACGGACTTCGCGAAGTTAGACGTTACTGGGAAGAAGACAACGAAGGTTCAGGCGGTCTACTAACCTGGTGAAGACCAGACCGCGTGCGTTGGCAGACTTCTAAGCCGATCTTTCTGGGCAATTTGTCCTGGGCAGTGCGATTGTCCTGCCTATCAGACACCGACGACATACCACTGAATCGTCAGGAAGTGAGCCAACGCTGCACTCATCACAATCAAGTGCCACACCGAATGCAAATAGTGCCCTCGGTGATCTTGCATTAACACCGCAACACCGATGCTGTACAGCGTCCCGCCTAACAGCATCCCTTGGCCGACTGCTGCTGGAACGTACGGATACAGTGGAATTGAGGGCAACCAACCGAGCAACAGGTAACCAACCGTCGCCACGTTGTTGATCCGATGCTGCGCAAACAGCTTCATCGCGATTCCTGCGAAGGCCGCGATCCAGACGGCGGAAAGCAATGGGATTGATATCGCCGTTGGCGCATGACGCCAAATGATCGGCGTATAGGTTCCCGCGATCATTGCGTAAATCATCGCTTGATCCCAGGCTCGCAAACGATCAAGCAACGGTTGGCGGAAAATCGCGTGTGACAACGTCGAACTGGTAAATGTCGCGACGACGGACACCGTATAGGCTAGACATGCGATTGCCATGCCTTTGCCGATCCCACTCGCCTTGTAGATCAAAAGCCCACCCAGGATAGCCGCAGCAATTGTGGCCAAACCGTGCGTCAACGCATTCGCCCACTCCTCGCCATGTCGCACAGGTGCATTACCGTGCGGCGATTCATTTTCGTCCAAGCCAGACTCCCGTTCACTCGGTATATCGCGCCAGTGCAAACCAATCTTCCGATTCGCCAGCTAGGATAGCATCCGAAACGAATTTGGAAACACGAGCGAACTCACGAACGGGATAGATGCGAGTTCTGAGAAACTAAAGACGCAGAATCTCGGCGGCGAGCTGATTCGCCGAAAAATCGATTAGACGGTTGGGCGATCGCAAAAGTGATTCCGACGAGTGCTCATATTCGTCAAACGATTGCAGGAACTTCTTGCGGGTCGCCGGCGTGCCCAGGTCATGATGGCGTGATGCCGATGCCAGCGCGACTGACTGTTCAGCGCTGATCATCAAGAATCGTACCTCCATCTTCATCGGACGATAAGAGTCGATGTTGGCTACTTCGCAATAGATGACAGTGTCGGCGGAATAGCGAGTTCCCAAATTCACCAACTTGCGTTCATCAAAGCGTCCCGTTTGGATCGGAAAATGCTCCAAACACACGCGATGATCCGACTCGACGACTTCAACGGAAGACATCGCTCGCAGGTGCGCAGCCAATCGATGCATCAACTCAGTTTGCTCATGCAATCGATCTTGCCGATCCAGACAGGTAACCAGCAAAACACGATTGGGGCGCATTTGTGGCAGCAAGGACGACCGCCGCAGCGGTGCCGGCTTGGCGACCGGTTTCTTGGCAGCATGGCTTGCGAGGCACGCCCCGCTGGGACAGGGTGTCGGTGTGCCACAACGCTCACAGGCCCAAACGCCGCTTGCGATCGCCAACCAAATCAATAAGCTCGAAAATGTGTTTCGAAGTCGATCCATGACTTTCCCTGTTTGCCTCGCTACTCCGTACCGGCTGACAGCTCGCGAACCAACACTTCGTCAAGCTCTTCACGGATCGACTCAAGCATACGGTCCGTCTCGCGAAGATACCGATTGTACTTGGATTCTGATTCTGCCAGTTTGCGTTCCAGTTGCCGGTTTTCGTAGGTCAATCGATCCATTTCTTCTTGCGCCTTGGCGACCGCGTCCGTCGAGCTTTGAAGCAGTGCGTTTGTTGACGCGAGCTTTTCTCGCAGACGTTCGACCTCTGCATTGCTGGATGCCAGATTAGCTTTCAGGTCGCCGTTCTCTTCGATCAATCGCAGCGCGTGTTGAGTCGCTGTCATTGGCGTCGAACCAAGAATCGTGCCACGCGCCGAGGGAACAGTTGGATTGCCGGCCGCATTATTGATCAACGGCTGTGTACGAATTGGCGGCGGAAAATTGGCGACGCCTTCGTTATCACCTTCGCCCGTTCCGTAGGGACCGATGCCGTACCCATTGGCTGCATCCTGTTCATATTGGACCGGACGTGTTTCATTGCCACGCAACAGATCTTCCATCGACACGTCTTGCTCGGCAGAAGCGATGGTCGCAACCCTTGGAAAGCTTTCGTTCGACTCGGCCCGTCGGTTACTTACTTGACGACTCAGTCCACCTGGCTCTGGCTTGACATGATGGCCATACGCTGGTGGATGGTTTGCGATAGAGTTCTGCCCAACGAAAGTGCCATCGGCGTAAACCGAATCGGCACTCTGCATCACGCTTTGTGATTCGGAGGGATCGGGGTCATAACCACCGGGTGTCTGTGCGATCGAATCGTGTGGACCTTGTTGATCAAGTGGCAGCCCTTTTGAGTCTTCGCTGTCATCGCCGATCAATGCTGACTTGATTTTCTCTTTAACAGTCCGCTGGAAACGATCAAGCTTGGCGAGCGCGGAGACGCGTCCCCGCTGCGGTGCAGCATACTCTTGAGCATGTGAGAACTGTGAATCGGCCGCGACAAATGAAACGCACATCAGCGAGACACACATCCAACGAAGTGTGCGTGCGCGATTGACTTCTAACGTCGCCGATGGCGAGTTGGAATCAAGGCGTTCTTGTTGGTCAAATGTATTCACGTTCATTCTGGTTGGTCGTAGCCACAGATCACGGTGATCTCTTCACCGCAGGCACATGAAATGATGATCGATTCGATACGGTTACCTTGTTTCATCACCCGAACTTCGGGTTCGCTGCGACACCCATTGCCGTTTGCATTGGGGCTGTGCAATTGGGCAGTCCCACCAAGTCTTGCCCTTGGTCCAACGGCACGGACTCGTCGTGCTTGCGTTCCAACGGTTAGCTTGTCTTCCATCGTATTGCCTCCCGTAGTCGGAACTTTGCCGAAGCGAGCAATCGCGAGACTCGTGATTCGGACAACCCCATCGCTGCACCGATCTCGGCCAAGTTCAATTCCTCTTGGAAATAAAGCGTCAGTACTAAGCGTTCCTTGTCGGGAAGTTGTTCAATCATTTCACCCAACAATTCTGCTAGTTCTTCTCTTTCGGCCAGATCTTCCGCAGAATCGATTTTCGTACGCCAAGTTTTGTGAACAACATCTGAGAGATCCTCCCAGTTATCTGGCTTAACGAAACGCATCGCTTCTAAGCATTCCACCACCTCGTTGACCGTTAACCCTGATCGTTTCGAAATGGCTTCAGGGCTGATCGGTGGCTCAAGCGTTTCGCAGATTCGCTTGACGACACCGACCATTCGCATGACGCGTGGTGACAACGGAGATGCCTTTCGCATCTCGTCGACGATGGCGCCTCGGATCCGTGGATAAGCAAAGGTACGGAAGGGAACGCCTTGAGCCGAATCAAAAGCGTTTGCCGCTTGAACCAAACCGAGTACGCCCGCTGAGTGCAGGTTTTCACGCAGATCTCGATCGTTCACGAAGAACGTCATGGTACTGAGGATCCGACCGACATAGTCGATGTTCTCCAGTACCAGTTGATCGCGTGCCGACTCTGACGAGCGTTTATAGGTCGATTCAAGGGTTGCTTTCATCTCTATCCACGATCAACTTTGTAGTCGGAATCGGCCAGTCGGATGATTCCGACGCCGAGCGATACGACCGTTCCAAGGATCAATGATGAAACGGTAGCACGTGTCAGGATGGTAAACGCCTCCAATCGCAAGAAGACACCAATCAAGGTGACGGCGATTGCCGTCAACAGGCCTGCAAGCATGCCAAATGGAAATGCTTGTTGACGTCGCATTTCCTCACGTCTCGTCATACGACGATTGCTCATCAATCACCTTCCTTGCCGTTATCGGCCGAGTGCATGCCCAGTATTTGCGGTTCGGCGGCCCCACGGCCGCCGATGATGTCTTCGTACCGAATCATCCCTCCAGATTCGATTCTCAAGTCCTGAGGGATTTCGCTATAGGCGATGATGCTGACTTCGGACAACGACCGAAAGATCGTGCGATGGAGTGGGAAGCGAATTGACGAATCGACCAAGACAGCTGCGGTCTGGTTCTTTAGACGCGAGGCTTCCCACTTTGATTGAATGTCCATGATCAGACGCTCTAGCTGATCAGGACGTAACAGGATTGATTCGCCACTGGTGTTTTCACGGAAGTAGTGTTCCAGTCGCGGTTCCAAGATGATCACCCTGACGTTGCCATTCGCATCGCGGAAGCGATCACAGATGATATGGCCAATGTTGCCGCGAATTTTTTCGGTCAACTGAACAGGATCCTTGATTTGGTGTCCAAACTGGACCGCTGATTCGACAATCCGCTCTAGCGCGGTGATCGAAATACGTTCGCGGAGCAAGTTGACAAGCACCTGATGGAGTGTCGCCGGGCGCACCGTGTCAGGCTTAATCTCATCGACCGTCGTGGGCGCGATTTCCTTAAGCTTCTCTAGCATGGATTGCAGGTCTTGGCGACTCAAAAGCTCGTGAGCATGCTTACGCAAGCACTCGCTCAAGTGTGTGATCAGGACCGTCGGGGCATCAACGACGGTGAACCCTAGAACCTCTGCTCGACGCCGCGACGTCTCCGAGATCCACTTCGCTGGCAGATCGAACGCAGGGTCTCGGATCGGTTCACCTTCTAATTCCGCATTAATGTTTCCCGGATTGATCGCGAGGAAATCATTAACCTGCAAATGGCCACGGGCAATTTCTCGGCCACAGATAAGGAAACGATATTCGTTAACACCGATCTGAAGGTTGTCCCTAATGCGCGCCGCGGGGACCCAGAAGCCATGCTCCATCGCCACGTCTTCACGCAACGTTGAGATGCGTTCGGCAATTCCCTTACCATGCTTGGGCTCGGCCAGTGAAATCAAGCCCGCACCGATTTCGATGATCACTCGCTCTGGCTGAATGAACTTTTGCAGGCCCCGTTCTTCTGGTGGCGGTGGCGGTTCCTTTGGACCGGTTGGCTGTTTCGCTTCCGCCTCTTCTCGCTCAGCTTTTTGCCGAGCGTAATACACGAACGCGAAGATCACTGCGGACAAGAAGATAAACGGCAGCTTCGGGAAGCCGGGCGTGACGGCAATACACAACAGAATCACCGGTCCCAAATACAATGACCGATAGGCGCCCGCAACCTGTTGATTGATTTCGTCACCCAAGCTGGACTCAGACGCGCTTTTGGTAACCAAGATACCAGCACTAGTCGCAATGATCAGAGCAGGAATCTGTGACACCAATCCGTCCCCGATCGTCAGGATCGAGTACACCTGCAACGCATCGCCGATCGCCTGGCCGTCGCTGACACCCAAGACAACGCCTCCGAGAATGTTGACCACCATAATGATCAAACCGGCGATCGCATCCCCACGGACGTATTTACTGGCACCGTCCATCGCCCCGTAGAATTCGGCTTCTTGCGTCAGCCCTTTTCGCCGGGCACGCGCTTCGGTCTCGTCGATCGCGCCGCTGTTCAACTCGGCGTCAATCGCCATTTGCTTACCGGGCATCGCGTCCAAGGTAAAACGCGCGTTGACCTCGGAGATCCGCGTCGCACCTTTGGTGATCACAATGAACTGAATTGTCACCAGGATCAAGAAGATCACGATCCCGACAACCAAGTTCCCGCCGACAACGAAGTCGCCGAACGTCAAGACAATCTTTCCAGCGTTCCCATCCAGCAAAATCAATCGAGTCGTCGCGACGTTCAACGACAAACGCAGCAGCGTCAACAACAACAAGAGCGATGGGAACGACGCCAGGTCAAGCGGCTTCTTTGCACCCAGCGTCACCAAGAGCAACAATACCGCAGCAGCGATATTGCAAGCCAGAAACATGTCCAAAAGGAATGTCGGCAACGGGATGATCAACACGACAAGCATCAGCAAGAATGAGGCCGAGAGCCACAACTCGCTGCGTTGCAAAAATCCGAAATTGGAGTCCGAGTCTTTCATCAATCCGTTGACTTATTCGTTGTTGATCCGCTGTCTCCACCGCGTCGCGGGTGAACGGGATGATTCAATGAAATCGCCGGTCCCCGCAAGTGCGGATCCTACTGAGCAAAACTGGCAACCAGTGCCTTCGAAATCAGTTGCCAGCCGTCAACCAAGACGAACAGCAACAACTTGCATGGCGTCGACACCACGACCGGGGGCATCATCATCATCCCCAAAGCCATCAAGATTGTTGAGATCACCAAGTCAATCAGCAGGAAAGGGATATAGATACAAAACCCCATAATGAATGCCGTTTTCAATTCGCTAATGATGAACGCCGGCACCGCGACTTTCATTGGGGTCTGCAGACGTTCCGACGGGGGCGGCGTTTCCGACAACTCGAAAAACAACGCCAAGTCGCTCGTCCGCGTGTTTGCCATCATGAATTGCTTCAACGATTCGGACGCAACATTCCACGCATCCATATATCCAAACGTTGGCGGTTCACCTTCGACCTGATTCGCCTGAGCATCCATCAACGGGATGATGGCATCCTTGTGGATCGTATCGAACGTCGGTGCCATCACGAACAGCGTCAGAAACAAGCTCAATCCCATCATCACTTGGTTGGGAGGAATTTCCTGCGTCGACAGAGCTCGCCGTACAAACGAAAGCACAATGATGATGCGAGTGAACGCGGTCACGCTTACCAGCATCGCCACGGCAAAGCTGAGCGCGCCGAGCAACACCGCCACTTGTAACGGTGGCGCGAGGTCCGAAAACATGTCCGGCGTGCCGGGCACTGCTTCGGAAGCGGCTTGAGCGATAAACAGGAAGTCCATTTCCATCCTCGGTGCGATCAGGCAGCTCGACTTCCTTTTGCCAACAACATCTTGATCAGGTTCTCATCAATCTCGGTACTCGATGTCTGATCAACCACCGGCTGTTCAGCCTGGCGTCTGCGTTCGGCTCGGCTGATCCTGACCGACGGCCGGGCCGGAGCCTCTGCAGCGTCGACCGCGTCTTCCAAGTCCGATGCGGCTAACGAATCGGCAAATGAATAAGTTTTTGGGTCATCGAGTGCCTCTTCGAAGCGTCCCGGAAGAACGTTCACCGATTTGATCCCGGTCGGGTCGACCGCAACCAGCACCCGGCTGTTCATCCCGTCAACCAGAAACAGATTGACGCCGCGGGAGACCTCCAGAACCTGATGGATTTTGAGCTTTCCTTGCCCACGTGTTTTTCCGTCAACGCCACCAAGCTTGCCTTTTTGCATCACTCGGTAGAGCAGCAAGCCTGCAACAGCGATCGCCAAGACGAAACAGAGGTTGACGGCAATCTTCTTAATGGCGTCGCTGGCATTTGCCGCGGACTTCGATTCCACGCCGGCTTCTTTCTCGCGATCGATAAACGACTGCACGTGATCTCGACTGTTACGCTCATTGAACTCTTGGCGTGCGGCCAGGGGTTGCTGGCGCAGTGGCTCGGCTGACACATCCTCGTAGCTTGCTCGGCGAACCGTCATCGGCTGCGGACGCAACGTCACCGCTGGCTCACGCTCACTAGCGAGTGCCGGCTGGCGATCGGAATACGAGTCACCACCATATCGCTGAAGTGCACTGCCACTTGCCGAAAAACTGCGTCCACTGTCGGCTCGCAATCCATTGCGATTTGACGATGCGGAGTCTCCGGAAAGCTGGTCGATGATTCCGTCAAAGCGGCGCGTCGACGGACCCGAAGTTCCGAATCGCTGCTGCGCCGATTGCTGCTGCGCCGATTGCTGCTGCCCTGAGTACTGTGCGGAAGCATCGCCAGAGGACGCGATACCAAGCACGGCAACGCCGCACAGCAGCAATGCGTTTTTCACGCACTTCCGATGTTGGGTCCATGTTGAAGGCATCATTACATCCATGTTTGTGCCACAAGTTGCCATAATCAGGTCGAGTAGATCTGCTTAATCCGTATTGCAAATTGGTCATCGATCACGACGACCTCGCCGTTTCCCATTGGCACTCCCTGAGCAACAATTTCGACCGGCGCGCTGATGGCCCGGTTTAATTCAATCACGGAACCTTCCGCCAGCCCGATTAGCTCTTCAATTGTCAATTGAGTCCGTCCGAGTTCAGCCGTGAGCGTGACATGCACACTTCCGAAGCGTGCAAGGTCGAGTGCACCGCCTGCCTTTGGCGGATTCGGACTCAATTGCTCGAACTCAGGAATGGTGTCTTCAGTTGCCGTCGCGGTTGCGGCCCCCGATTCGTCGACTGCCGCCGTGTCGTCGGCTTCGCCTTCCGCTGGCTTTTCTTCTTCGCTCATGATGTCCTCCCTTACTCGTTAAAAACGTTAACCCTGTCGCGTGCGAGAAACCTGCACGGCTTGCATATTGCCAAGCCGTCCCGGCCAGCATTCGAAAGACGGCGTACCATCAACCGTTGCCGTCATCGGTGCATCAATTCGCTGATCCAACACGATCAACTGCCCCGGCTTGAGATCCTGTAAGTCCTTCATCGAAACCTTGGCCGACCCCAAAACCGTCACGATATCGACTGGCATCTTGACGATCATCTCTTCCGAAGGCGATGCGGGCGCTGCCTTGTGTCGGTTGTCTACCGTCTCATCAAAGAGTTTGGAAATACGCTGCTTAGGCAACAGCCAGTTCAAATCCGTGGTGCCTGACTTGCACTCGATTTTCAAAGTGACCCGCGTCATCAAATCTTTCGCGCGATACAAACGCAATTTGCGAGGGTCTTTTTCGACAGGGCTGGTCTGTACCGAAAGATCCTCGGTTCCCATCCAACCCTGGCTAAGACATGCGGCCATCGTGTCGAGAGCCCACTGAACCAAGTCAGCTTCGATTGCACCTAGCTCGATTTCCTCGTCGTCTGCGGCAACACTCTCTGACTCTGCCGGCGGCTCGACTCCGATCAAATCGCCGACCAGCCGTCTGAACTGAGTCCCGGTTGAGTACCACAGGGTCGGCAGATCACCGCGCAAATGCGTGACACAACACAAGTCGGTCCTCGGCGTGGCATCCAAGATCGACTCGAACGTATCGGTCGAGACGGGTCCGAGCCCGAGCTTTGCCCCAAAGCCCGTAGCCTGAACCCACTCGTCCGAAAAGAACGATGTCGACTTGGATAGCCAAGTTCGGATCGCGGTTGCTGTGTCATCCAGGCCCGCGATTTCGCGAAAGTCGAAAGCGCGGAGCGTCATTGAACCTTGAAATCCTTAAACAGCACGTCTTGAATCCGTTCAATACCGTCGGTGAACAACAGCTCATTGAACTTGTCATGAATCTCGCGGCGAAGCAGGTTGTGCCCCAACTTGCCACGAACGTCTTCCAGCTTCTTGTCGCATAGATGCGCAATCAGCCAGTTCTTCAACACGACATTGTTGTCGTCGACCAATTTCTGGATCGCGTCTTTTTGCGACGCCGCGACCTGCAGCGAGAACGTGCAAGTGAGGTATCGGGAGTAGCGGGTATCGTTCAGGTTGACAACGACTTCATCAAAGTCAACGAACCCGAGCTTGTCGTCAGGCTCGGGAATGTCCATCCGCTTTTCGTTCTTCGCCGGTGGGCTGGCGGTCGTGTTTCCGGAAGGCAGCACAAACAGGGGCACAGCCACACCTGTCCCGGCGCCCATCACAAAGACCAGTCCCCACACAATAATCTTTCCTAGTCCGCCTTTCTTTTTCTCGTCTTTGCCTGATTCGCTTTCGTCTGCCATGGATCATTCGTTGGATTGGGAGGTCGATCGGCATTGTGCCTAGAAAGTATTGGTCGCGGAGGGGCCGCGTGCAGGTCGACGCGACCGACTTATCTTTCCAGATCGTTAAAGGTTATCGACGCCATACAACGTTCAATCCAACCGTGTGCGATCAAACGTGTGCCATTGAGGGTCAACCCTTACTGGCATGGGGATCAGTTATCAGACGGGAGCAACGAACATCAATGCGTTAAACACACACAGCGCCCCGGTGGTGGGGGATTTGGAACCCAACACGCCACGAAACACGACGAAACCGGTACAGATTCACGCGTGGCGGCCCGCGGCCGACGAACAAATGTCCGTTAACCCTCCGCCGTTCTTGCTCAACCGGACCCGATAAGCTCACCGCAAGAAGCGGAATATTCGACACAGTTTATACGGTCGAAGAACTTGATACCTGCCGGATCAAGTCAGTCGCAACGTCTACCACGGAAGGTTCAATGATCAACGGTCTCTACAGCGGCGCGTCCGCCATGCAAATGCTGGCGCAGCAACAAGAGCTGATCAGCAGCAACCTGATGCACGTCAACAGCAGCGGACATCGTCGGGTGCAACCGGCTGTTCGCCAGCGATTCAATGAAACCGTTCCCGAGGTTACCGCCGGCCTGGGTCCCGAGGTCGCCAAGGTCTCAACCGACTTCCGGCCCGGTCGCTTGGTCGATACCGGCCGGCCTCTCGACGTTGCCATCTCTGGCGACGGGTTCTTTGCATTCCAGAACGGTACGCAAGAGATCCTAACTCGCAACGGCCGATTGTTCCGCGAACCCAACAGCGGCGAACTCGTCAACGAAGACGGCTATCCGATCCAAGGCGAAAACGGTCCGATTGTCATCGGTCCTGAAATTCCGGAACAGCACATTGCCATCGCCAGCGACGGAACCGTTTCCGCAAACGGAAACCAGCTTGGCAAAATTCAAACGCACCTGTTTCAAAACAACGAAACGCTGATCCCCTTTGGAGCGATCGCATTCACGCGTGGGCCAGATACGGTTGAAAGCGATACGCCGGCAAAAGTCATTCAAAACCAACACGAGTTGTCCAATGTGCAGCCGGTGTTCGAATTGATCTCGCTGATCGTTAACACGCGTCAACACGAGGCGGTGCAAAAGGCGACCAGTTCGATTTCCGATTCACTCCGCGAGTACATCCGTTCTTAGGCGAGTCGAATCTGTTTGCCGATTGCCCTCCCGCGTCAAACATTTTCGCCTTCGTCTCGATTGTCCGTTTCCTTGTAGCGACCCAAGCCGATGTTAAAAGCATTTTATTCCAGCGCGACCGGCATGCGTGCCCAAGAGCTCATGATTGACAACACCGCCAACAACTTGGCGAACGTCAATACGACTGGTTTTAAACGCAAGCACGTCAACTTCGCCGATTTGATCTACGACACCCATAGCCCTCCAGGGGCTGCGGGCGCCAACGGGATCATCAAACCGATCGGCCTGCAAATCGGTAGTGGTGTCCGCACAGTTGGAACCACCACATTGTTCTCACAAGGAACACCGATGGAAACCAAGATCGATACGCACATGGCGATCGAAGGCGAAGGTTTCTTTAAGGTCACGCAAAATGGCAACATCTCGTACACGCGTGATGGATCCTTCGTACGCGACGACCAAGGACGGCTGACAACGGCGGACGGTTACCTTCTCGATCCTCCTGTTACGATTCCTCCCGATGCGACCAACTTGTCAATCTCGGCTGGCGGCGTGGTCAGCTATCAACAGAACGGCATCTCGGCCACCGGCCCAACCATCCAGATTTCACGGTTCCCCAACCCTGCCGGTCTGCAGAACGTCGGCAACAACCTCTACATCGAAACGCCTGCAAGTGGCGCCGAGGTACTGGGGTTGCCTGGCGTAAACGGCAACGGACTGATCCGACAGAACTATGTCGAAGGTTCCAATGTTGAAGTCGTTTCTGAATTGGTTTCGCTGATCACCGCACAGCGAGCCTACGAAATCAACTCGCGTGCCATCCGTGCGGGCGACGAGATGCTGTCGTCGGCTAGCGACCTGGTTCGGTAAGCAATCGCCCTAATGTTTGAATGGATCTCGAACATGAACGAGCTTGAACACCAACAAAGCCTCCGTCCGCGTCATCAACTGACGTTAGCCCATGCATGGGCTGGCATGATCGTGATGCTATTCGCGACAAACGGGCTGCTTTGTCACGTGGCCGTTGCCGGCAACCTTGTGTTGACCATGAATACGGATCGTTCAACGGTGACCGATGGAACCGTTCGGGTCGGAGATGTCGCCAAAATCGAGGGCGGATCAACAACCGACCGTCGGCTGATTGCGAGACTGGACTTGGACGCAATCCATGACGGCGAGCCTTGCCTAGTGTCACAGCGCCAGGTGAATACACGATTGCTGCTTGCCGGGTTTTCGCGAGACGAATTCCAAGTGATTGGCGCTTCGGCGACTTCCGTTGTGTCCGCATCACCCGGTCATCAATCCAAGCAAATCTCAAGCATTATCGAAAGCCAACTCGGTCAACAGTTTGGAATCGACGCGAAACGAATTGACATCCGTCTCGAAAACCAGACGCAACTGGAAAGCTTCGTCAATCAATTCGAAATATCAACGCGAACGATTTCTCTGGCCCCACGCAACGACTTTCCCATCGGACGTACGCGACTTCAGTTGCAATGTATCGCCAAAGGCACCACGCAAACTTCGATTCCACACCAAGTCTGGCTGGACGCGACCGTTGGGCTTTCGATGCGCGTCGCCGTCGCGAAAGAGCCGATCAGTCGCGGCGTCAACATCACCGATTCGATGTTTCAGATTGTCGATCGAACGATGACCTCGCGTGCTGACTTTGTTGACGCCAACTCGGTTGCCGGTCGCGCCGCCAGCCGATACATCGCCCCGGGGACGATTCTGTTGGCCAACCACCTGATCACGACCCAAACCGCGACTCAACCGATCGTCCGGCGAAACGACTTGATCGATGTCGTAATTCGTGCCGGTGCGGGTGAGATTCGTCTTAAAAATGCGCGTGCGATGGAACCCGGCCGGGCCGGTGACACCATCGAAGTGCTAAACCCAAAATCTGGCAAACGGTTTAACGCCGAAGTGGTTAGCGCCAACTTGGCTACTGTTGCGCCAGCCTGGCAAAGGAGTATTGTTCGATGACCCAAATTCGCTTCACGATCTTCGTCTGGATGTTCACCTGGTTGGTAGCCGCTGCACTGTGGTGCCAACATGCAAGCGCGCAAAGTCTGTTTGAACGACGCAGTGTGAACCAAGTCGATCAATACCGTGACTTCGTCGCTCGACAAAGGGGCGACACGCTATCGGTCATGATCGCCGAAAGCACCGATGTTGAAAACAGAGATGAACGGATCATGGACAAGCAGGGCCAATCCAGTTCCTCGCAGGGATTCGACTATGGTTTCGGCGGTGATGTCGGAACCAGCGTCGGCGACGCGCTCTTAAACACCAACAGCGCCAACCAACGTGGCTTTACCGGTGACGCGGAATTCCGCAGCGCCCGCGCGATCAACGATCGCTTCTCAGTCACGGTGGTTGACGTCTTGCCGAACGGCAACCTGGTGATCGAAGGTTATCGTTCGGTCAGCGTTCAAGGAGACGTCCGCCGATTTCGTTTGACCGGTGTGGTCCGTCAATATGACATTCTGCCCGGCAATACCGTGCCGTCTTATCTGGTCGCTGATCTACGTTTGACGTTGGATGCGGACGGGGCGGAGCAAGCATTCACAAGCCAAGGCTGGCTGAGCACACGATTTAATCGTTGGTGGCCTTTCTAGAGGAGCGAGCGAACGATGATGTCCCCTCCCAACTCAAAACGGATGAGCTTCAAGTTGTTCCGACCAACGTTGTTCCGACTAACTCTGGCGATCACTGATTGCGTCATCGCTGTCCTATGGATCGGCTGGTGCGGCACGAACGTTGTCGTTGCCCAAGGCTTGCCCGCGCTCCCTCCCGGCGGCGCGCAGCCGCCCGCGGTAAATCCTGGCGGAGGGCCTCCTGCGGCGGCCCTGCCAGCACCGGCGGTGGCCAATCCGATCAACCCGCAATTGGCACCACAAACCAACCCAGGAAATGTGCTGCCAAATCTTGCGGACGCGGCGACACGCTTTGACCCCAGTGTTCGCATCAAAGACATCACCTTTATCGAGGGTGATCGAGTCAACCATCTTTCAGGCGAAGGACTTGTATTTGGGCTTAGCGGTACCGGCGGAAAGTCTCTTCAAACACGCCAGATGGCAACCAACTTTTACTTGCATCGCGGACTTCGCGTCGGGACGGTTGACACCAAGAACATGTCCGCCGTTTTGGTCTCCGGAAAAATTCCGGCGTTCGCTCGCAAAGGGGAAACGATTCTGGTCACGGTGTCGGTGGCCGATGATGCGTCCAGCTTGCGTGGCGGGACGCTCAACCAAACCGCCCTCCGTGGGATTGATGACGAAATCTATGCCATCGCCCAAGGGCCAATCATCGGCGGCGGCATCAGTGCCCAAGGGGCTGCGGCATCGGTTCAAGTCAATCACCCGACCGTTGGCGTCTGTGAAGCGATCGTCGAACGCGAGATCCCTTGCACGAACATCGTCAACAATGGCCAGATCCGAATTGTGCTGCGTAACAAATCCTATACCACAGCAACCGAGATCACCAACGCGCTCAACCGCGTCTTTCCCGGATACGCTCGCGCGACCGACAGTGGCACTGTCGACGTCTTTATTCCGCCAGCGTTTAGCGACTCGGTCACACAGTTCATCTCGATCATCGGCAGCCTCCGTGTCACACCAGACACACCGGCACGAGTGGTGATCAACCAGAAAACGGGCTCAGTCGTCATTGGCCACCATGTCAAGATCGCCCCGGTCCTCTTTGCGAGCGAAAACATCGTGATCGCAACGAACGAAACGGCTGTCGCGTCACAACCGAATGCCTTGGCCGGTGGCGATACCGCTGTGCTGCCACGCACGGGAATCGACCTATTCGAAAGCGGTGGACGTTACAACGTGCTCCCCGCAGGCATGACCGTGGGCGACCTTGCCACCGCGTTGAATACGCTTGCGGTGTCACCCACGACGTTAATCAACATCATGACATCGTTGCGGAATCATGGTGCACTAAAGGCCGAATTGGTAATCGAGTAAACAAAGGGAGAATTGCGATGGATGGAATTTCGTCAAGCATGCCCACGCCGATGCCCGCGGGAGCATCTGCGATCAGCAGTGGATCAATCGGGAATGGATTTGCCGCGTCCGCTCAAAACATGGAGCAAGTCGGCAACGAGTTTGAAAGCGTTTTTGTATCGATGCTGCTCAAGGAGATGCGAAATTCGCTGGACGAAGGATTCTTCGGTGGTGAATCAAGTGACTCCTTCGGTGGGATGTTCGACATGTTCATCGGAAAACACCTTGCAGAGTCCAACGCCATCGGCATTGGCCAGATGTTGGCCGAACAATACGCAAGCCAACAGGACGGCAAACCCTCAGTTGGGGAAAGCCTGTCAAAGGTTTCTTAGGTTTCAACCGTTTACTAAACGACAGTCACGGGTCCTTCGCAGGCCCAGCCTACCTACCTATGGATCAGCAATGAGGCTGCACACGGACAGTTATGACGCGATGCTGGAATCGCACCTCGAACTCGAAGAACGACTGGCCGAAACATTGGAAGCGTTGAACGCGACCATGGCTTCGATGTTGGAGGGCAAAGGCATCCACGGCCCGACCAGTGACGGACTGGAGCGTGTCGCACCGCTGCTTGAGCAACTCAAAGATCGCTCCGAGCAAAGCCGTCTGTCACGCCAACAACTGTTGAAAAGTGTGTCCGACGAGCTGAGCGATGCAAGCCCTCAAAACGTCGGGATGCGCCAGTTAATCCAGCGCGCCTCTGAGGATAAAACCGAACAGTTCGACAAAAGGCGGAAGGCCGTCAGCGATCGCCTCGAACATGCACGCCATAGTTTAACCGCAACCCAAGCTGTCATTTATTACTCCATGGACTTTCATCGGCGGTACCTGATGGGCATCTTGGAATGTACTGACGACCAATCCAGTTACCAAGCGACTGGACAATCGGTGAAACTGCCAACCGAAAAAATCTTCGGGAGGAATTGCTAAAGATGCCCAACTTCAACATCGGCTTATCGGCACTGCGCAGCAGCCAGTTCGCGCTTCAGGTCGTTTCCAACAACATTGCCAACGCGAACACCGAAGGCTACCACCGCCGGCAAGTCGATATGAAGACTGTGCCTCCCAACTTGGTTGCCGGTCACCGTATCGGCAATGGCGTGGACATCTCCAACATCCGCCGCATCGAAGACAAGATCACCGAAGCGACGCTCACCGGCGTTACCTCGGACGTCAGCTTTGTCGAAGAGTCACTGGGCATTCAGCGGAAAATCGAGTCCGCGTTGCTAGCCGGCGACAACCCACTTGGTGGAACCCTGGACGAGTTCTTGGCAGAGTTCAAAAGCCTGTCTGCGAACCCGAACGAACCGGCGCAGCGCGAAGCCGTTTTGCAGTCCGCGCAACAATTCGCAGAAGCGTTGCGAAATGCGTCGGAACAGCTCAACAGTCTCAAACAGACCGTGCGTTTGCAAGTCGACCATGAAGTCGAAAATGTGAACCGCGAATTCGTTGAGCTAAGCGATTTAAGTGTTGTGATCGCGCAGTTCAAAGCGCAAGGCGTCGAGCACAATAACGAACTGGATGACCGAGACGCGCTATTGAATCGGTTGGCCGAGGCGATCGGTCTGCATCGTAGCGAGCAGTTCGATGGCACGTTGAATTTGACGATCGGCCGCCATTCGATGCAACAAGGGAATCATGAGAATGTCGTCTCAGTCGGTGGCAGCCCCGACAAGATCGAAATCTTCATGGATGAACGCGAGTCACCGCTGACTGTCGACAACGGTCGCATGGGTGCTTTGGTCAAAGCGTACAACGAAACCATCCCAGAGATCGAAGAGAAGCTCGACAGACTCGCCAATGAATTTATCAACACGATCAATCAGATCCAAGGAACGGGCATTGGCGCCGCGGGCGGATTCCAAAACCTGATTTCGAATAAGGCGGTCAGTTCATCAAGCGACCCGCTTTCGACGGCAATCACCGACGCCGCTTTAGAACCCGGTGACTTGACGATCGGATTGACTGATGCAAATGGCAACCGCCAGCTGTATACCCTTACGATCAACCCAGACGTCGATAGCCTTGACGACATCGCTGCTACGATCTCGTCGCTCCCCGGGCTGAACGCGGCAGTCAACTCCGCCACCGGAAAACTGCAAATTACCAGCGTAGCAGGAACGAAATTCGATTTCGCCGGCGGGATCGATACGCAGCCGGATCTTTCGCTGGTCACGGGCACGAGTGTCGCGACGCTAGGCGGAACCTACAACGATAGCACCAACGAAACGTACACGTTTCAAATCGAAGGAACAGGTACAGTCGGCCAGTCATCGAACCTGTTTGTTAACGTCTTGGATTCTGGCGGCGGGCTAGTCGAAAAGATTAACCTCGGTGAAGGCTATGAACCGGGCACTGACATCGAATTGCCGAACGGGGTCACGTTTGCGTTTGATGCCGGGACGTTGAACAATGCGGACCAGTTCTCCTCAACGTTTGTGGGTGATCCTGACCAGGTGAATCTGACGTCAGCCTTGCAGCTGAATTCATTTTTCACAGGTACCAATGCACGGACGATTCATGTCGCTGACCAGTTGCTGCAGGACCCGACCAAGCTCGCGAGTGGGCGAACAGGAGCACCGTCTGACACATCCAACTTGCCCCGTTTCATCGACGTTTACGAAGCGCCGTTAATGCCGGGTAATCGTTCTTTCTCAAGCTACACGGACGAAATCGCGACGGGGATCGGATTCGAAATCAAAGCGAACGAACAACTCTCCGATAGTTTGGGTGCGTATAAGTTGCGTCTGCAGGATGAACGCGACTCCAAATCGGCTGTCGATTTGAATGAGGAGCTTGTTTATATGCAGCAATACCAAAAGCAATACGAGGCTGCGGTGCGGGTAATTCAAGCGACTGACAATATTCTCAACGAGCTCTTTTCGATCTTAAGGTAAGTCGATGAATAGTCGTGTCACCAACGCAAGCTTTACACGCAACGCGATTCACTTCACGTCGCTGCACAATACGAAACTTCTCTCTGCACAGAAGGAAATTTCGTCGGGTATGCGATTCGAAAACGCCTCCGAAGCACCGATTGATTATCGGCGTGTTCGCTCGTTGCGTACCCAATTCGTCAACCTCCAAGCCGACAAGAGTTCAATCAATCTCGCCACGTCGACGCTGAATACCAGCGTCGCGTATCTGCAAGACGCGAGTGACTTGGTCAGCTATTCAAAAACGCTTATCCAACAAGGGATCCAAGCACTCGATTCGGACGAGCGAGAATCGCTGGCGACCGAGATAGACGCCTTGCTTGAGCAAGCCAAGTCAATCGGCTTGACGAAGTTCAACGGCAACTACCTGTTCAGCGGAACTCAATCGGATCGCCCGCCGTTCGATTTTTCAAATTCGCCCTATGAAAACGGGCTGCCCATCTCGAACTACCAAGGCTCAGCACAGCGTAGCCAAACACACATCGGTGAATCGATTTCGATCGACACGTATTACTCTGGAAAAGAAGTCTTCGGTGCTTCGGGACGCCAACCGACAGTACTTGCCGGACTTTCGGGTGCCAAGCTTGGTGGCGGCACCGACACGGTCCTCGGACGCGCCACGCTGCAGGTCAAACATACCGCGACAACCTATTTCGGAGGATCGGGTATTGCCACAGGAACCGACTCCGTCTCTGGCGATACGGTGATCGGCAACATCGGCGTCCACACCATCACCATCGACGACACAAGTGGCACTGGTGCGTTCGGTACGATTTCGCTCAACAACGGTCCCGCCGTTTCGTTTACCAATTCCGATACAAACCTTGAAGTCAAAGGCCAGGACGGAGGCGTTGTCTACGTCGACACGACGGCAGTTACGGCGGGCTTCTCCGGAACAGTCAACCTTCAAGGCACCGGCACACTCAGCATCGACGACGGAGCATCGACGATTCCGATCGGCTTCGCAGCTCAAGAAACCGTGACCGATTCGGCAACCGGACGCTACGTCACCATCGACTCGACCAACATCACGCGAAGTGGTGATGACCAACTGGAGTTCCCGGGGACATCTGATCTTTTCCAAATTCTTAAAGCAACTGCTGACGACTTGCGAAACGTGCGAGGACTAGACTCGGCCGGTGCTTCAGATGCGTTGAACCGACGCTGGACAGAACTTGATCGGGCAGGCAGCCAAATTTTTGCCGCGATGGGCCAACAAAGCACTTCGCTGAAAACGATGCAAACCATGGAAGCCCGCGTCGACGACATGATGCTTTCCGCCGAAACGTCGATCTCCGAAGTCCAAGGCACAGACTTCCCCGATGCCGTGATCCGCATGCAGAATTCGCAAACGCTGCTGCAGTACACCTACGCAGTGACCGCCAACGTCTCTTCGCTCGGACTGTTGGAATTCCTGCGTTAGCCAACTCGTCGCGGTTCAAATGAGGCTGTCGGTTTTGTGTATGATAGGTCGGTCACCTGCGTGTGCCGTTATCGCTTAACCGACGATCCCCTTCGACTGAACTTGGCCTCGACAGAATTTGGCATTGTATGGACACTCCAAACCGACTCTCGGAAGTTTCTCCACGGCGTGCAATTCTTAATCGCCGAACAACGCTTGGAGTGCTCGGCGGATCACTTGCGAGCTCACAACTGCCGTTCCATCGAGCGGATGCGCAGGAATCGTCGATCACGCACCGCCGAACGGCCAAAGTCGTTCACCCACGTGGTCGCATTCCACTCGCATTCATCATTGATGATTCGACATGCCTGGTGAATATGGGGCATTACTGCATGCCGCAGTTCGCCCAGGCGTGGCCTGATCGAGAAATCTATCGCCAACCGTGGAAACAATGGCCACGCGAGATTCCGGATTCCTTCGTTCGTGAGTTTGGCCAATGGTGTGGCGAATACGGTGTCAAAGGTAAATACAGCATCGTGCCTTATCCCGCTTGTGTCGGATGGCTCGACCGCTTTCTGCCTGGATGGTCCAAACGCGAACTCGACGACTCCTTGGCGCTAGTTCGTGACTTGATGATGCCCAACTGGGATATCCATCCGGAGATGATCTCGCACACACGCGTGATCGATCTCAGCACCGGACGCCCCATGGAAACCGCAACGCCCGCGACCATGGAAAACAGCTACCCGCAATCTGATATCAGTGTCGATCACCTGGCATCCTACCTCGCATACGCGCTCAAGATCTTAAAGAACTGTGGTCTTTCCTGCGAAGGCATCACGACACCAGGAGGCTTCGGAAATCGAGTCAAAGAAAAGCTGCCAATCGCCGTTCATCAAGCGGTTCGTGACGTTTTTCGAGCGGACCTGCCACACTATTTCAAATATGTGCGAGACGATGGCGAGTCAACGGTCCCGACGCTCGAATACACTGACTCGTCAAAAAGCGTCGAACGCCTGACCGTGAACGTACCAGCCGGCACCGGCGATTGGTTTGGCAGTTGGGAGGGTACCCAACGCAGCGACCCCGATCGATATTGCAACCGCGACGGCACCTCGGGTCGCCTCGTTGACTTGATCCGTCGCGGCGAACCCGCCGTCATGCTCTGTCACTGGCCCGGAATGTACTGCAACGGCGACCTGTCTGGATTCACCGCCTTTCAGCAAGTCGTCCGCTCACTCAAAGAACATTTTGAGGACCAGACAATTTGGATGAAATGCAGTGAGATCGGTCGCTACTACGCTGCAAAACAATTGACGTCAATCGAATGGAACGACGACCGAACATTGGAGATTGTGGCGCCGATCGCGTGTCCCGGCCTGACACTGGAGATCTCCTCCACTCCCTACGTGATCCCCGATTCGATTCGTCACGGCAGCCAGAGAATCCCGCTGGAACGATTTAGCCGACAGAGACAACTGCGGCCAAATGGTTTCGTGAACCTGGAGCCAAAGTCACTGATCTGCGTCGATGTTCCGCAAGGGATTAGTCGAATTTCGCTTCTTGGAACTTAACCGCCGATCCAGGTTGTCCGTATCACTCTTGGCGTTCGCGGAAAAACAGCGTCCTCAACAGTACGTCGACTGCGGCCTAATCGTTTGATTCCAGCCGATCAATCCCAAGACAATATCGAAGAGCTTCTTCGGCTCGTTCGAATCGGAAGTGATAGCCGGTCGCCTGGAGCTTCTTGGGGACAGCTTTTGTACTGGCCAGCAACAGCGCGTCGGCCATTTCGCCCATCGCGAGCTTCAACCCAAAGGCGGGTGCGGGAACGAGTGCAGGCCGCGAGATCACATGCCCTAATGTCTTGGCAAAGTCCCGATTGGTCATCGGTTCTGGCGCGACAAAGTTGACGGGGCCAGTGACGCGTTCGTCACAAATCAGATGATAAATCGCCCCGACAACATCATCGAGCGCAATCCAACTCCACCACTGATGCCCATCTCCCAAGTGACCGCCGCACAGCTTCGCGGGAAGCAACATCTTTTGTAGTGCGCCTCCGCGGGGGTCCAACACGATTCCAAACCTTGCGTTACAAACGCGAATGCCGGACGAGGCCGCAGGCTGACAAGCGGCTTCCCATTGCTGAGCGACTGACGCTAAAAAATCGTTTCCTGGTTTACTCGCTTCGGTCAATTCTTCATTGCCGCGATCCCCATAGAGGCCTGTCGCCGAAGCGCACACGAATACCTTTGGCGGCGTCTCAAGCGTTGCAAGTTTGTTTGCAAGCTCGGTGGTCAGGTCCACTCGACTGTCGCGGATCTCTTGCTTTATCTTTTCAGTCCACCGCGCCGAAGCGATCGACTTTCCAGCCAAGTGAATGACAGCGTCGATTCCGTTCAGCCTTTGGGCGTCTTCCTCTCGACTCCAAGGAGCAAGCGAATCTTCACCGTCAGCTTTCTCTGCGGTGCGTTCCAATCGCAAAACGCGGTGGCCAAGCAGCCTCAATAGCGACACCAACCTGCTGCCCACTAAACCAGTCGCGCCCGACACCGCAATCGTCATTGGGTCACGGTTGTACTTCGATGCCAATCGCAGATCGTCAAGAGTGACGCGGTGGCGATAGGCAAACATCGACTCCAGCTGTCGCCGCGCGAGATCGCTTCCGAAAAGCCGACCGATCGTGCCCATTGGCAACTCATATTCGACACGGTCGCGAAGTACGCAACGTTGATCCGAACTGCTGAGGAACTCGTGACGGTGGTTCCAAGCTGCGAACGGCCCCGAGCGTTGCGTGTCCGCAAAAAAATCGGGACGCTGGTAGTCGACATGCTCGGCGACCCAGGTCTTTGACGCCGGGCCAATCGAAACTTTCAAAACAACGACGCTACCGGGCTTAAGACTCTTGTCACTGCTGACAACTTCGACGCTTTGCCAGGGCGGAATCAAACGCTCAAGAGCGCCTTGGCGTTCATGGTACGCGAATGCGGTTTCCGCACTTACCGGCAGCGTTGTAGAGGCGACGAACTGTTGCACGAGAATCTTAGGTGGACTGCCTTACTTGGAGTATCCCGGAGCCAAAATCACTGTGGTTCCAACTCGGCCAAGTTAGCTTTTCCCGCCATCGCACGCAACTTTTCCATTGCGCGACGTTCGAGTTGTCGGACACGCTCTTTGGAAACGCCCAAACGGTTCGCTAGCGACTGAAGCGTATGGACCTTGCGATGCGACCCAAGCGAGAACCGGGCACGAATGATCAGCTTCTCGCGACGATCGAGATCGTCCAGCATCACGGACAATCGGCTACGCAGTTCATGCCAACGTTTTTCACTGATCGCCGACTCGCGACCCTCGTCGGTGATGTCGAGGTCAAGATCCTGCAAACCGCCGACCGTCTTTTGGCGTTCCTGCTGTTTTACGACAACCGTTCGGTAAGAGTTGCGGCGGATCACTTGTGTTGCGTAAGTGCTGAAGCGGAACCCACGGTCGAAGTCAAACTTTTCAACCGCCCGGATCAAGGCAACAATACCATCGCTTAACAAGTCATCGAAGTTGTTGTTTGGATTGACGAATTTCTTGACGATCGAGAAGACCAAACGCAAGTTGGCCTCGACAATTCGGTCACGATGCCATTCGGCAAGAGCGATCAGTCGGTCGATCAACTCCATTCTTACTCGTGACGGTCGCTGTGGATTGAGTTGGCTGCGATGCACCTCTGCCTGCTGGAGCAGATAGTTCATTCGCTGAAATAGCAGTCGCTCCTGTTCCGGGTTCAGCAAAGGAGCTTCACAAAGCCTGCCCAGGTGAATCGGCATATCGATTCCGCTCCGACGAACGGCCGCAATTCCAAGCTCCGCTTTCCGTGGGGCCAACTCAAGCGACTGATCGAAGACTTGTTTGCCGAGTTGCGGATCGCTGAATTCCGGATTCGAAATGAACGCCAATTCCTCACGTAGCCGTCGCTTGATCGCCACCTTCAATTCAGCCGGCTCCATCGAATCGTAAGACGTCAAAAAGTCCTCGATCTCTGAATTGGCAGCTTCGAGTTCGGAACATCGCACCCACGAAGGCTCGCGTGCACGAATCTTCTTCGACGCCTTCTGTTTTTTGGCAACTTTGCTGCCTTCAGCAACTGCTGGGGTTCGAGCTTCCACAGTTCCGGTCGTATTCGAGTCTTGGCGGTCGAGCATGGCTTTGGCAGACATTAGAGATCCTTGAACACAATCCGGTAGGCGATCAATTCGTTCAAAACGTTCATTACGGTATATTCCTGTGACCGTTCATGGACAATGGGCGACAACCGTAATTACTTAGAAATTCCCGTTTCCGAACAGGCTCCGCCGCTTTACTTTAAAAAAAGCCGAAAAATACGGCATTTCACGTTAGTTCGGAGGCAGGAAAAAGATGCTCTCCGGCCAGACTGAAACGGCCACTTGGTTTTTCTGTGCGGATTGTCACGAGCGGTATTGGCACAACTACACCGAAAAGACTTGCCACGACGCGGGTGCACACCAAGAATCTGACGGTTTGCAACTTGGCGGATTGAACGTTTTCGCTACGATCTGACGGAGCAATGAACGTTTTTGACATGAATTCGTTCATCAGACTCCACGACAACCAACACCGGCGGATATCCGCCATCCCAAGTGGGGCTCGTGCCCCAGAAGCTGTCCGATGGCCTGTACACTGGAATCCGTACACTGGAAACAGTTGTGCAGATCCTGATTCGCCGCCTGATCGTTTCTTCCCGCCCCGTCCTCCACAACGAAGTCTGCCTTTGCCGTGGTGTCCAAACGAGTCCAATTCTCGCCGAAGGAAGTCGCCCAGTCGCTACGTGTCAGCGAATCGTCGGTCAAACGATGGTGTGACAAGGGTGCGATTCCGACGATGCGGACGGTCGGCGGACACCGCCGCATCACTCTGACCGCACTCCGCGAATTCCTGCGTTCCACCCGGAGGTCGCTCGTCGATCCCGATGTGCTTGGGATCGATGAAGTGGAACTAACCCTCGCCTGCCCACCGATTGCGCGCCGCCCTTCGATACCCGGGGAGGGCCACGAACCGACGCAACACGATTTTCGGTCTGCTTTGGCGGCTGGCGATGAAGGACACTGCATGAAACTTTTGCTGGAACGCGTGTCCCAGGGCTGGGGGCGTGCCGAAGCAGCTGAGGACTTGATCACCGACGCCATGCGTGGCATAGGCCAGGCATGGGATTGCGGTGAGCTAAAGGTCTACCAAGAGCGTCGCAGCTGCCTGATCTGCCAGCGACTGATCGAAAAACTACGCGATGGATTGCCCACGCTTCCGGCTAATGCGCCGATAGCGATTGGCGCGGCCCCTGCGACCGATCCTTACCAACTGCCGACGGCAATGGTCGAACTGGCGCTCCGCGAGAACGGCTGGAACGCGATCAACTTAGGAAACAATGTTCCGCTGGATTCGTGTATCGAAGCGGTGCAAGAATACAGCCCAACACTGGTCTGGCTGAGCGTCACTTCGGTTGCCGATCCGCAGGAATTTATCCGCGAGGAAAATCGCTTGGCAAATGCATTGGACGACAACATGTCGATGATTGTTGGCGGCCGTGCTTTGGACGATGTGCTGCGTCCGAAACTTCGCTACACCGCGTACTGCGATAGCCTCCGCCACTTGGTCGAACTTGCATCGATGCTGAAGCGTTAAGCCCCTTCGGAATGCGCTGCTGACTTACTTTGCGGGCGGAAGTGTAATCCGATGGCGGGCGCATTTTCAAATGCTAGCGACGTGCGACTTTGAAGCACCCGATACGACGCCCAAACGCTGCATCACCAGGGCAATGACGGGCCGACGTTTCCTAAGGGGCTGGTTTCACCCATAGCCCAAGACGTTGAGAAACTCTTCTTGCTGGAATTGCAAAGTTTGTCCTAGGATTGCGCCAACGACTTGAGCAGTTCTGATCAAAAAGGCGGTTTCGCGATCTGGAACTTCGCTTCAGCGTTGACATGCGAATGTTGCTCACCCTACGTTTGTAGGCGAACCACTTCGGTGGTTGGAACTTCCTTCTCTAGCTAGATTCCGGTCTGCGATGAACCGTTTTGATGCATCCGTCCTTGGGAGCGCCAACACACAGGAATTCGCGGAGGAACTGGCAGCGGGCCAGTCGTTTGACGAGCTCAGCGAACTGCTTTCCGAGAGCGACAAGCATCTTTCGGGCGAGGACACTGGGGCGTGGGTCAGCGTCCCCAAACCACAATCCTATTTCGTCCCACTGCATTACGAAGCGAACTACCAGTACCCGCTGATTGTCTGGTTGCACAGTGACGGTTTCAATGAAAACCAAGTCAACCACGTGATGCCACACATCAGCACGCGGAACTACCTCGCGACCGGGATCCGAGCCCCACGCGCCGCCGACGCCTCTGGCCATCGTTACGCATGGGGAAACAGCGAAGCGACTGTCGAGCAGGTTCGTCATTCGGTCATCGCGGCTGTCAGCCAAGCCCGTGAACGATACAACGTGCACGCAGGACGCATTGTGCTTGCCGGATACCGCGAAGGTGGATCGATGGCCCTCAAAATGGCCCTCAGCTACCCAAGCCTATTTGCCGCCGCGATCTCACTTGGTGGCGAATTCTGCATGCCCGAATTCAGCAACGCAGAACTGCAACAACTGAAACAGCAACGCGTCGCGATGCTCTGGCAACATGCCGTTCAGCGCGACGGCTACTGCTACGACGTGATTGCGAAGCAAATCAACAACGCGGCTAGCATCGACGCACAACTGGAAGTGCGTCAGTACGTCAACGATGACGAAATGGACACAGTTGTTTTGTCCGATTTGGATCGCTGGGTCATGGAACATGTGGTTTGCTCGGCGCCGATCGGTAAAATGTCGGACTGGGATTCGAGCCCTGTACGGTTCTCGGACAACTAACCCCCTCCCCACGCAGCGAACCTACCCACCGCAAGTCCACTCGAAACGATTCGACGCGACAAGCAACGGCCCAACCAACAACGGCCGGGTAAACTCCCCGCAGCTGCGTTTCATCCCACCGCTAGCGCCCCCTGATTCCAGAAACTCTGATGGCCGAAGAAGAAGCTTTGCCCCCCGTAAACGACGCCAGCAAGACGGCCAAAATCCTGATCGTTGATGACGACATCGAAATCATCGAGAGCGTCCGCTACGCACTCGAAAATGAAGGCTACCAAGTCATCATCGCCCGAGACGGCAATCAAGGCTTGGCACTCGCCGAAAAGGAGTCACCCAACCTGATCATCCTCGACATGATGATGCCGAAACGGAGCGGGTTCCTGGTGCTCGAAAAACTTCGCCGGATGAATGAAACAATGGTCCCTGTGATCATGATCACGGGCAACGAAGGTAGCCGACACAAAGCCTATGCTGAACTGCTGGGCGTCAGCGATTACATCCGCAAACCATTCCAAATGGACAAGCTGATTCGTGCCGTCGATACGCAGCTTGCTTCCGCATGAACCGCAGCGTTCTATCGACAGCGGCAATCGCAGGCGCGCTCGGTGTGATCATCGGCGCGTTCGGGGCACACGGACTACCCGATCTAATCGCGGGCTACACCGATGACCCGGACCATCTCCAAAAACGCCTCGACCAATTTGATGTCGGCGCACGTTACCACCTCGTGCACGCTGTCGCGATCCTGGCGATGACCATGCTTCCGTGCGGAAAGTGCACGCGAATCGCCGTCGCACTGTTCGTCATTGGGATCCTGCTATTTAGCGGCAGCCTGTACGTGCTGGTCCTTACCGATACCAGTTGGCTTGGTGCGATCACGCCGCTGGGTGGACTGGCCTGGATCGCCGCATGGATTAGCTTGCTATTTATCAAGCCATCACCAATCAACACCACGACTGCGCACGACGGTTAGCCCAGAGACACTTCGATCCGTCCGCCGTTTTCACGAACAGGAAACGTACGCTGCAACGGCTGACGATTGATCGTTTGGATCCCGGTGGCCAATTCGTACTGCCATCCGTGCCACGGACAAGTCACACAGGGCTCGCCTTTGTCGGTGGTCGAGCAGCTTCCCTTCGCGATCGGTCCCCCTTGATGGGCACACAGACCATCGAGCGCATAGTACTGGTCGCCATTCCGAAAAATCGCGATGACCTCGCCTTGAGCGACTACCTCCATCGCTTGCCCCTCCGCAAGATCTTCGACGGACGCGACGTCAATCCACTGTGTTCCGTTATTTTCTTCCATCGTCGCAAGTGTTCTTAAAAAGTCATCCGGACATCACCGAAGCCCAGAACGCCGAGGCTCGGTTGCCGTCAAGTTATCCCGCTAAGGAAACACCGGATAGATACCTGCCTGTGTCGCGGTTGTGACCTTCGATACAATGTGACGCCAGACAATACCGCGTTTCCCAATACGCCGGTCGGCTAAGCGATGCCGCCGGCGTGCCAGTGACGACTAGATGGAGTTTGAAAGTGAAGCGTCGCCTCCGCAATTCGATATCCCCCTTGGTACTCCTCGGATGCATGATTGCCCATCCGGTCTGGGGCCAGTCCGAGGACACCACCCCCGCAAAGCCGGTTGCCAAAAGCGACGCGGCGACCCCCGCACTAATGAAAATCACTGAAATCGAAGGTATTTCGGAATACAAACTGGACAATGGTGTCCGCGTGCTGCTGTTCCCCGACGACAGCAAAGAAGTCGTCACCGTCAACATGACTGTCTTCGTCGGCTCGCGACACGAAGGCTATGGCGAAGCCGGGATGGCACACCTTCTCGAACACATGCTGTTCAAGGGAACGCCAGACAATCCGAACGTCCCCAAGGTACTGCAAGACCGCGGCGCACGCTTCAACGGCACGACGTGGGTTGACCGCACGAACTATTACGAAACGCTGCCAGCTTCGGACGAAAACCTCGAGTTCGCGTTGAAATTGGAAGCAGATCGCTTGCTTAACAGCTTCATCCGCGGCGAAGACCTGGAAAGCGAAATGACCGTCGTTCGCAACGAATTCGAACGCGGTGAAAACTCGCCGTTCCGAATCCTGATGCAGCGTATGCAGTCGGTCGCATTCGATTGGCACAACTACGGTAAATCGACCATCGGTAACCGAAGCGACATCGAGCGTGTGCCAGTGGTCAACTTGCGTCAGTTTTATCGCAAGTATTACCGCCCCGATAACATCATGGTGATCGTCGCCGGCAAGTTTAACCCCGAGACCGCGACGACGATGATCGGCGAGATCTTCGGCAGTTTGGAAAGCCCCGATACGCCGATCGATCCCACCTACACCACGGAACCGGCGCAAGATGGTGAACGCACCGTGGTTTTGCGACGCGTCGGCGATGTCCAATTGGTCGGCACGACCTACCACATTCCGTCCGGCAGCCACCCAGAATTTGCCGCCGCGAAAGCTCTCTCAATCGTCTTGGGTGATGAACCCAGCGGTCGCCTGTACCAGGGCTTGGTTGAAAGCGAAATGGCCAGCAATGTTTTTGCACTTGCCTATGCGTTTGCCGATCCGGGCGTGCTGATGACTCTGACCGAGGTTCCCGAAGATAAATCGATCGAAGATGCACGAGCGAAACTGATTTCGATCCTCGAAGACGAACTGACACAAACCCCGATCACCGAACAAGAAGTCGAGCGGGCGAAACAACAAATCCTAAAGCAACGAGAACTTGAAGCCGGCGAAACCGATCGCCTTGCCATCTCGCTGAGTGAGTGGGCCGCGCAAGGCGACTGGCGTTTGTATTTCTTGTTCCGCGATGTCGTCGAAAGCTTGACCGCGGAACAGGTTCAACAATTCGCGAAACGCTACCTGGTGCGCAACAACCGTACCGTGGGCCTGTTCATTCCGACGGAAACGTCAGAGCGAATCACCATCCCAGAATCGCCCAACTTGATCGCGCGTCTAGAAGACTACAAAGGCCGCGAAGCGATCCAACAAGGCGAGCAGTTTGACCCTTCGCCCGCCAATATTGAAAGCCGAACCGAACGCGGCAAGCTGGACAACGGAATCGAATTCGCATTGCTTCCCAAGCAAACTCGTGGCGGTTCAGTCAATCTATCGCTCACCCTACGCTTTGGCACCGCGGACGCGATGATCAACCGCTTGGGTGCGATCGAACTGATGGGCATCATGATGACCCGCGGTACTGAAAAACTCGATTACCAAGCGTTTCAAGACGAACTCACGCGATTGCGTGCCGAACTGTCGATCAACACCGTTCCTGGTTTGTTGAAAGTCAGCTTGAAAACCAAACGCGAGTACCTTCCCGAAGTCATCGAACTGCTCGGACAAGTGCTCCGCTCGCCGCGACTCGATGGAAGCGAACTGGAAGTGCTACGCCGCCAGATCGTCACCAACTTGCGTCAGGGCAGTACGATGCCTGAATCGATCGCACCTCGAGACGTTCGCCGTCGCTTGTCGCCTTACGGCACCGACGACATTCGTTACGTGCAAACGGTCCAGGAAGAGATCGCGATGTATGAAAACGTTTCAATTGACGAGATCAATAAAGCGTACCAAGACCTGGTCGGCGGCAACCGTGGCGAATTGGCTGTTGTCGGTGATTTCGATAGCAGCGAAATCCGCGAACAGATCACGACGATTCTGGGCGACTGGTCCAGCGACATTGAATACGTCCGCATTGATCGCCCCGCCAACGATAACATCGAAGGCGGCCTGACGGAGTTCAATACGCCTGATAAAGCGAACGCGTTTTATTTTTCGCAGTCGCAAATGCAACTCGAAGACAGCAGCGACGAGTACGCGGCACTCGTCTTGGGCAACTATATCCTAGGTGGTGGCGGCCTTAGCAGCCGCTTGGCAGATCGCGTTCGACAGCAAGAAGGCCTGTCGTATGGCGTTCGCAGTGGGCTGACTTCTCGGCCAAAAGATAACCGTGTTGATTTCACCATCTACGCGATCACGAACCCAGAGAACAAAGACCGACTGATCGAAGTCATTCGTGAAGAAGTCGAACGTCTTCGCAAAGACGGCGTCACCGCAGAGGAGCTTGAAAAGGCACAACAAGCGTATCTTCAAAGCCAAGTGGTCCGCCGCACCGATGATGCCAATCTTGTGGGCGAACTGCTCGAAACCATGTTCATGGAACGCACGATGGAACATGCCGCGAAGCATGCCGAGCAAATCAAGGCCGCAACGGTCGATTCGGTAAACGCGGCGATCGTGAAATACATTCACTGGGATCGACTCGTTCGTTCGGTCGCCGGCGAATTCGAGAAGGCTGCCGAGTAGATACCGGCCGCGGCGTTGTTATTTTGCCTGGCGTGCCGGTATCATCCGTCACGTCAGGCTTTTTTTCGCATGCGTCAAATGCGTTAACCGCCGATCAATAGCGCACCCAGCAGGTACGCCGCGAGCCCGATGGGATAGATGATCCCGACATTGGACATGTTTGATCCAGTCAGATTATCGAGCGCCTCCTGTGTGTCATCCAGGTGATGCAGTTTACCTTCTCTCTTGGCGGTCGCGTAAACGGCAAAGAACGTCACCATCTCGGGAATGCTGGTGACGAATCCTAAAATCCAACCGGCAACGATCGGATGGATGCCAAGCTGCAGGACCACTTTCGCGGTCGAGTCGCCGAGAAACATTCCTGCGATCGCGATGGCAATCAATGCCGTGCTTGCCACGATGATTCCAAACGGAAGATTCCCGACAGCTTCTTCACTAGTCGACTCAGTCTCGCTTGGCGGATTTACCTTTTGGTCGACGAATTGATAGAAACCAAAGAAGCACAGCAGTGACGGTACTAAGTACCACTCTGTGTCCATCCCCCAGTACATCAGGGTGATTGGCACCATGATCGCTAAGCCTGCGAACGCAATCTCGTCGATGAACCGCCGGTTCATCAGATCACCGAACTGTCGATAGACGAGCACCGCCGACAGCATCAACACGCAGTTGATAATGTTCGAACTGGCGATGTTCCACAGCCCGGCTTCCCAAACGCCAGACAACCCCGCCGCGACGAGACAAACCAACTCGGGAACCGAGGTCGCAAATCCGGTCAATTTGCCACGAGCCTTAACGCTCCAGTTCATCGCGCCGGCAACGTGGTCGATGCCACGAAGCAAACCATACTTGACCAACAAAATGATCGCCGCCGCCGAAGCGATCATGATCAACCCATGCATTCCGTGTTCTCCAAAATCGTTTCCCATCGATCCATAGCGCCGAAGTAGGGGACTGGCCCAATCACTCCGACAGCAGGGCGGTCCTGGCGATGGAATGAAGCGACAGGGGCGGATCCACCGATTTCTCGGGGGCCGTGATCACCACCGCGACGCTGGCCTCTTCGTCCAGGATGGTACCATCAACCGTCCCGAAGTGAACCTGATCCCCAACTCTCGTCTTCCAAAACAGACGGTCTTGCACCGAAGGATCTCGACCAACCAAGAGCGATATCTCGCCACCTTCATAGACCAGCTTCAAAATGCCGTTGGGCTTTGCACCTTCGATATGGTCCTTGGCAAACACTTCGACGCCTTCTCCGAAGGATTTCAATCCGATTTGGATTCCGGCAATCGAAATCGCGATTGCTGGTGAAACGCCCTCTTGGACCGGCATCGTTGCTGTAATCGCGACCGCGTCGCCGGCTAGCACGCCTCGTTTCTGATCAATTAGCTGGAAAGAGTCGCCCGATTCGTCTGGTTCGATTCGAATTCCAGTCAGCTCCACAGCGTATCGCTCCGCTTCGCCGTCGATGCGAAAGCGGTCTTCGAGCGAATTAGGAAAGGCCTCGATGACGTCTAAACGATCCGGCCAATCACCCGGACCGCCTTCAGTTTCGACGGGCCCGATCGAAATTCCCGCGAGCGGTCGAAAACCTTGCTGCTTAGATTTCAGCTCACTGGCAACCTTCGATGATTGCGATTCGATGTCACTAAACATGTCGCCAAACTTCGAATCCATTCCCGATCCCAGTCCACTTCCGGTGCGTTTCCTGGCGACGACCGGACTTTCGCGTGGCGCCGAAACAGCCCCAGACTTTGCCGCCGAAGCTGACTTTCGTGGAATCGATTCGCTTGATGAGCCCACCGAATCATCGCTCAATTTTCGTGCTTCTGCGGCACGTCTTACGCCGCGATCGCGGGTCAACCAATACCCCCCAACCAAAATCAAAGAAAGCGCCGAGATCCCGATAACTTGCAAGTTCCGAGCGCCAGACGATTTCGGCTTGGAAGAAGTTTTCGACTCCGAGCGACGAGACGCTGGGCCGTTTAACGCCTCGGGTTCCGTTTCACCGTTCGCGGGTTGGGCGTCACTTGTTTGGACGATGGTTGGTGAAACGATGGATCGATCGTACGACGCACGTTGCTCGGGTGACAGCAGCGTGCGTTTGGCAACGGCTACTTGATTGAGCAATTCCTGTACGGTTTTCCGTTCTGGGCCGGAAGCTAGCTGATGAAGATAAGCGCCGCGAGCCTTCGCGGCCGCTTCAATCACCTCGATATCGGCTTCGAAATCCTTTACCCCGAGCAACGCGTAATGGTTCGGTGGCAAACGATCAGCCGGAATCTCAAGCCAATCGCGATAAAATCTAGTCAGGTCCAGCGAGTTCGACATGCGGTGTCAATCAGTTGATGTGCGACAGGGCTCAATACTTAGCACTCTGATTGAATTCCCGATCGAAACCAAGCGAGAATTGGCATTTACCACCGCACGGATGGGTGGGAGATCGATCGAAACTGCGGTTTGTTCGAATTGATCCGCGCGAGAATCCAATCGCAAGCCGTCACCGGCTTGCGGCCAACCAGTCTGCTGAGAACGCACCGATCGGCAGCGATGTACTTGCCGTTCTCTGCCAAGAAACTGATTGCGATGGACTATTCACTGACTTGCGCACGAAACAGCGCTTTCCAGTAGGCAGCAAGGTGATAGACAATCCCGCAACTGGAACGATGCAAATAGTTGGTTTCGGCGATCAGTGTTTGCAGTCGGTCGCGCTGAGCATCAGTCAGATCCGATCCTTTGACCATCAAAGGGACCAAGGCCGCTTCCCCAACTTCGCGAGTCAAACTCCAGATCTCTCGATAAGGCCCCCACTGCGGATTGAGATAGCCGCCTTGGTTGATCCAAACTTTCGCGGCTCTCCAGTCAGGTCCCAACATTGACATCTCTTCGTCAGACTTACTCGCAAGTTGACCACTGATCCGAATGGCGCGCCGATCAGCTAGTTCCGCGACAGACTGCATGATCTGCAACAGCTTTTGCTTTTGGTTTTCATCGGGTTCGAGTTCGTACAATAGCTCCAACGAACATTGCATTTGCAACATCGCATAAGCAGGCATATTGCGATCCGGATTCGCGGACTGCACCACCGCATCGGGCAGGTACTTTCGCCATAGGGCCCGATAGGTTTCATCGCCCGTCGCATCCCATGCCGCAGCATAAATCATCGGCAATCGCGCCGCCTCATGTGGCTGAACATTCCACATTCGACAGATGCCAAGCGGACAACGTTCACCGTCAGCCCGGCAGAAATCGTATCCGTTTTCCGGTCTCACGAATTCGATCATGCGATCGGCCACAGCTGCCAACTGATTTGCGATTGATTGCTTCGTCGATTCGTCGGCAAGTGGGCTGCGATAATACCGCCATAAACCATGCACCGCATGTGTGTACTGGTCACGAGACGAATTGATATACACGCTTCGCTGATCTTCGGCGCAAACATTGCGAGCCAGAAAGCCCGGCACTCCATGGACCGTGGCACATTTTTGAATCCCTTCAAAGACTGACTTCGCTTGGTCGTGAAGACTCCTGTCTTGCGTGACCGCGTACTGATCGACCAACAGACTTAACATTGCGCCACCGAGAATCAGACCGTCCTCCATCCCCGTGCCGTATCCGCAAGGATTGGGATATTGCCGCGAAACCTCTTCGGCAGTAGGCAAATGAGCCAACTCTTTCCCCGGCGCATAGCTGCTCAGGTAGTCCGCAAAAGTCCCCGTCCGCTCCTGATAGAAACGTGCCCAGAAGACTTGCTGTGCTGCCGCGACTTGCCTGGAAAGCTGCTGCAGTTGTTCTCCGCCGTTGGCAACGCCTTGCAAAGCGTGAAGCCAACAGAGAGCCAAAGCAAAACTGGAATACCAATGGGCTTTTCGACGTCGCATCATTCACCTCTGTCATCTCGATTGAAAGAGCATGACAGTCTAGCAAAGTCTTACACACCACTGCCGCGTAAACGAGATCCGCACAGACGGCTTTCAGATGATGTCGGCTACCGGATCTGGCGTCCTGACTCGATTAACGCGATCCGCTGCTGCTCACGTGAGCGTTCGAACAATAGCTGGTGCTGCTCTTCGGCAAACGCTTTCGAGACGTCTGTTTGATCAACGGTCAGCAACAACGAATAGGCGCTCGACGCTTGGTAATAGCAACGTGATGCAAGATCTGCATTCATTGCTCGCTCGCCCAAAGACGACCACTGTTCACCAAGCCACAACAAGTCTCGCTCGGTTAGGTCTTGGTGCCGATCTCGCAACGATTCAATCACACCAGAGAACCGTTTCAATGCTGGCCGATCAAGCCGCGGCTGGTCGCGAAGTTCGATCGCGATCTTGGCGACTGGCAATAAAAACTCGGAGAGTTCACGCTGGGTTTGCTCCCTTGATTCGGCACTTGCCAATTCGATTTCCTCCGCAGGCACTACATTAGCCGAGCTACTTGGCACAACTGGAGCGACCGTCGGTATCACCTCTGTCGATTCCTGTGCCGCAAATCGCTCGAGCGCCGCCTCCCATGCGACCCGATAGGCCCGAGGCTGAAGTACACCCCAGAAAATCAAAACGGCAATCGGGATCACGGCCAGTGTCGATGCCATGTATCGCACCCACAACCACGATGGTTCTTCCGAATCGCTGCCTTGGTCCCGATTTCGAACCGTCTCAGCAAGCTCGACCGGAGTGGATTCTTTGGCGTTTGGCGAAGGCTGATTGGCCCGTTCCCCCGTCCGATCTTTGACGATCGGCGGGAAGGGAACCAAATCGAATGACAATGCCGTGTCGATCGCATCGACGTTGTCTTTGATTTGGAACACAAAGCCACATTCACATTCCGCTGATTCGCCGATCGCGTCTCGCGGAACCGTGTACTCGTTTTTACATCCAGGGCAAGCTACGGTGAATTGATCTGAATCCTCAGCGACCAGATCCACCGCCTCTTGTTCTTCTGCGTGTTGATCACCCGATGGCAAATCAATTTGGTAGACCGCTGGGAAAGCAACGATCGGTAGTGCGACGACAGATCGACGAGCAGGCAACTCGATTGAATAGAACTCAGGCGATGCAACGATCGGAAGCGGCAGCACCGCTTGCTCTATTGGTGGCTCGATCCAATACGTTTCGGGGATTGCCGCGATCGGCAGTGTGATCTTCGGTCGACGCACCGGAGTTTCGATCGAATAGATCTCTGGCAACGCGGCGATCG
>NZ_NPDI01000007.1:0-82812 GCF_002251265.1 Rhodopirellula sp. MGV
TCGTCTCCAAACATCGCCAACGTCGGCTGACTCGACTCCCAATCAACCAAACCACGCCGCACAACTTGGGCCGAAGGTCCAGCCAATTGCCTAGCCCAGCCCAACGGGCTGGGAACCCCATCCGATCCATCAACCACTGAGGACCAAAGGTCCGGTCCGATGCCCGAGATCAGGCTTCATTGCTTTGCTAGAATGGCACGCCACGGTTCATCGGTCTCCGATAAATCTGAACCGGACTGCACACCAGACCGCTGGGGACGCAACTCGTCGTACTGGGCTTCTGATCGACCTCTTGATCCGGGTTGGGTTGAGAGATCAATCTCGTAATTCCCAATCAATTCAACCCACTTTCGCGGCGTCAGAAGTTGCAACAAAGGCTGGTTCCGCATTCCTTCAAACCGCAACGCTCAACGTCAATTGACGGCCTTGTTATCAGCTGGAAGGGTTCGCAATCGCAATGGCCTGCGCGATTGGCGTGTACAGATCGACTTCTGCTTCGTCAGTCTCAATCGTAACCACAAGTGAGTAGTTTGTTTTATTGCTGTGTGATTTAAGATGCGGCCGTTCTTTCCACCATCCGGTCACCGGTACGACTGCGATCATGTTCGCCTCGGCGAGATCGGCACCAATTCCGATCCATATGTCACGATGGATCGAGCCTTTGCAGCGAAGGTTCCGGCCAAGCTGCCAGTTTCTGTCGTCTTGCTCCTTCTTGTAGCTCTCGTCTTCTTCTCGAGCCGCTGCGGTCACTCGCTTTTTGAAATCTTCATCGAGGTCAGTAGGGCGTTTCACCTCGAAACGAAGTCCGTGAGATTGGTACCGATGCTTGTTCGTCCAACCCCGCCTCCCAGGACTCGGTTCGATAAAATAAGAAAGAGTAACTCGCATACGCACGTTTTTCTCGCCTAGGTCGCGAAGCACCGCCGTTGGCCACGGCAATCGATGGAAATGCATATCATGCGTCTTCACTCTGGTGGGTGTCTTGATGTATGGCTGCAATTCAGATTCGATGATCAGTGTTGCTGAGTTTTTAACACTTCGAGAGGCCGACTCGAACCGTGGCACCCCGTATCCAAAACATCGTAGCAACGATTCCTTGGCCCCACCTGAATTGAACTCCAGCATCGCGTCTGTCCATTCAGCAGAATGAACCATCAGAGCACGAATGGTTTCAGTCCAAAGGCTGGGGTATTCCGACCAAAGACGCGCCGCGAACCGAGATGCCAACGCCGTTGCGGCACTCGTGTCACAGGTGAATGTGAGCAAACTCCCACTTGCATCGACGCGCGTTGTGAGGAGCGACAAGTCGTCGACATAATCGGGATCGCCATTCGCTGGATTCCGGGCCATGTTCCCGGCTTCCATGACGATGTCCGGTTTAATCGGCCAGCTCTTGTCGCTCCAACCACAAGAAGTGCGACTTGAAGGACTCAACGATCCAGGAGCTGCGAGACAGGTCCAATGATCCATCGCTTTCTGTCTGATCGAAGCTTTCCCCGTGTATCCACCGACGGTGATCGCATTCCAGCTTTGCCCTGGATCCTCGATTCCTTCTTGCAAATTTTGGCCTGGGTAGCTTTTGCGAGCGTCCAGGTCCAAATTCCCAGCCGCGACAAAAAACAAACGATTCCTCGAATCTTCGTCCATTGCGGCAGCGGACTGGTCAATCGCAGCGGACCACGACGAAGGAAGCCCTCCGTCACGCGATTCAGCCGTGACGGTCAGACAAAACGCACGTTGCCACACATTCGGCGCAGCGATCTCAATTCGACTTGCAGCCTGCTGAGTCAATGCTCCCCAAAGTGCAGGGTCCGTCGTGGCCCCTTTCCCTAAGATCTTGACAGACTCCAGTCGATGGGAGAGAGAAACCAAATCCCTGCGGTTTAAAACCTCTGTCAAACATCCGTAAAGTGCAATCCCAGCCATCTCTGTCCCGTGTCCAGTCCGGTCTGCGGGCGACCAGTTTGGATTGACGGTCAAAACATGCGTTGAGTCAATGGCGCCTGCCAACAATGGATGATCGCGGTTGATTCCGGTATCAAGATGACAGACTGCTGGGGCATTTGATTCCGGAAACGAAATCCGCGTCAGCGCATCATGGATGTACTCTGCTTGACCCGAAAGTGGGAGTTCCAAGAATTCACCGGCCAGCAATTTAGCCAAACGGACTTCGGCAAGATAATCGAACAAGTTCGTCACACTTGCCAAGCGATCAATTGTCGCTCGGACCAGCGTCACGGTTCGTTCTGGAAAACGCAGGTGATCGGCAGCTACCGTCAATCCGGCAGCTTCAGCATCTGCTTTGAAACGATCGAAGACGTTTTTGTCTGCAACATCACTCAGCCATAGTTCCCACCATCGCAAAGAGCTGGTGTCAGTGGGGAACTCACCCACATCAGACCAATACGACTGCAAAGTCGCCCGCCGGATGTAGCTGATCGTCTCGACGAAATCCTGGTGTCGCGGTCGTGGTGTTTTCCCCTTTGTTGAATCTTCGTGCGCGTACTGCTCAATCCTCCGAACAAAGACTTTCATCTTGCCATCCGGTACAAAAACCGTTGCATGCGTTACGCCGGTTTCGTCTTTGCGTACAGAGCGCAGCTCAATCCCATTCTGCCGAAGCTCCAAACTTGCAAGGCGTAGTTCAAAGCCAGGTTCACTGGAAAACTCGATCGACTTCCCAGCCGCTTTTTCTGTCTTAGCCGCTTCACGATCAGCGTCGATTTCGCTTTCCGCGGCTTCCAATTGCTCAAGTAGCATTTCCGCATGCGGAATTCGATCGCGCGGAGGCACATCAAAACTCGCTCCACGTACCGGACGCGGAAAAATGTAGTCCTCTCTAACCTCGGTTGCGCGAGGGAAAAGGTGTGGTAGGTCTGCCATCTTTAGGTTGATTGATCACGGTGAATGTCAGTCTTCGTGTGATCGAGCAGCCTGGCGTTCGCTCAAATAGCCAGCGAGTTGCGCAGAAGAAACCTTTTCATGGTCCTCAATCACACATTGCTTCGCGGCATCATCACATGCCCTAGCAATTTCGGCGTGACTCAGCCCGTTGGCGGCGGATTGTACCCTCCTCCACCCTACGCGAGTGGGGAGAAAGGCGTGTAAGCGATTTCGAATTAGCAATTCGGCTTCTTTACCGGATGGCAACGTATATCGGATGACATCGTCGAATCTGCGAAAGAGTGCGCTGTCGAGCATGCCGACAAAATTAGTTGCCGCCAGAACCAAGCTGTCGGAGTTATCCTGTTCTAAAAATTGTAAGAACGAGTTCAGCACTCGGCGGACCTCTCCCACATCGTTGCCGATGCCGCGATCAGCTCCAATCGCATCGAACTCGTCGAAAAAATAGACGCCCCGAGTTTCGTTCATTGCCTCAAAGAGCGTATGCAATTTGGCGGACGTCTCTCCCATAAACTTTGAGATCAATCCGTGAAGCTGAATTGAGAACAAGGGCAGATGCAGTTCGCCAGCGAGTGCAGACGCGGTCATTGTCTTTCCGCATCCCGGCGGACCGATCAACAGCAACTTCCGACGCGCCGATAGCCCGTGTCCCCTCAGTTTGTCCTGATGTCGATACTCATGAATGACGCGTCGAAGGGGGGACTGTGCCTCCGTCGACAAAACCATTTCCGAAAATCGCGTCTTGGGATAACTCGTTGCGATCAGTCCGGCCAATTCACCGGATGTGCGAGCAATAGGTACCGGGCGAAACTGGGCATCCACCTCTCGTCGACGCTTTATTTCATCGACCAGATCTCGCAACTCTTGAGCGAGTTTTCCGTTTCCTTTCTTTGCCGAGTGCGCAGCAATTTGCAGGGCAACGGTGATGAAATGCTCATCGTCACCAGCGGTGAAGCTGCGTACCAACGACTTGATTTGCTGAGCTGTAGCCACGAGAACACTGAAATTTACGGCATTAGACAACCACTCCCGAATTGTATCCACAATGAATACCAAACGGATGCGTCATAATGTCCATTCGAGGCGGGGGAACGCGAATGGAGGTTCAACTGTCTGAAAGGTCGGCGATACCACCAGTTTGAACGACCCCGAGTTTAAGATGCGGATTCCCCGATACGATCCGCAATACCAGCTTGGTCGATGGGTCTGCTTCGCTGCGCTGTCTCCGCCTGCTCCGCGACGGCTACGACCGCTTCGCTCCGATTCCTTCCTCCGGTCCGGGCTCACTACCCGGAACTGGAGCAGCGGAATCCCAAGCGGTAGGAACGAAACCCAGGGTGGTAGCCAAGACGGTACGCCGCCCGCACCGACTGCGCGGAATTGAGCCAACTACAACCACGGACAGCCCGGTCCGCTGACGATTTGCCAACTTCGTGCAACGGATCGGCAATGTGTTCTCGTGTGTATTCCCGAAAGGGATTGTCACGACACCACTCCCAGACATTGCCCAGCATGTCGTATAGGCCGAATTTGCTTGGCCGCAGATTCCCAACAGGATGTGTCTCACCATCCGAGTTTGCGTGGTACCACGCAATTTCTTCGAGCCCTTTTGCATGACCATTACCATCGATCACCAAGTCCCCGATGTACGTCGAAGTCTGAGACATCCCCCGGCATGCATACTCCCATTCGGCTTCGGTTGGGAGAGCCAATTCCAAGGCTGGAAGCATTGCATTGAGGGACTTGATGAACTCTTGGCAGTCATCCCAGCTCACATTCTCGACTGGGCGGAGATCCCCTTTAAAACGGCTTGGGTTCTCGCCCATCACCGCTGTCCACATTGCCTGGGTACATGGTGTATCGAACAGCCAAAAACCGCGACTGAACGTTACTGGTTGCTGCGGGCCTTCATCAGACTGCCTTTCTTTTTCCGCTTCAGGCGATCCCATCAAGAATGTCCCTGGCGGAATCCACCGCAGACTTTGTTTTGCATCACCAACATGAATCTCAACCCAGGGCCCAAATTCGTCCTCGCCCCACGCGGATGCCCACCCGGGAGCAATCCCATCAGCTAACGGATGATTGAGCGTCGATGGTCCGAGCGCCGGCATCTTCATTTACCACTGAGTCGTAAGCGGAAAGTTCGGCTGTCTGCTGAGCTTTCGCAACCGCATCTGCAGAATGCTACTGACACACCGGAGGCCATTTACTATTTGCCAACGAGCTTCACAAAGAAACTCGGCCGGACGGGACACGAAACCGTTCAAGCAGAAACCAGCAGATATTTTTCGCGGATCGCCGGACTCGTAAATGACACAGATTGCCCAAAAACTGTTGGCACCATCTGAAACAAACTGCCGATCAATTGAGGTCACGCGATGCGCGGCAATGAATCGATTCAGATCATCTGGGTCTGATGAGTGAACTGCCACGCGAAAGAACTGGAACCGCATCGTACGCCCACTGTATCACTAATTATTGCCAGTCAATCTGTTCAACAAGCGTTTGAACAGCGGTTCTGGGCTCACCGCTACGCCGTCTCCGGCCGGCTCCGCTTTCGGCCTCCGACCGCTACGCTCCGCATTAGTCCCTAAACCATGCTCACCGCCTGAACTGGAGCAGCGGAAGCCCAAGATGTCGATACGAGGCCAAGGGTGGTCGCCATCACGGTACGCCGCCCGCACGAACTGCGCGGAGTCGCGCCAGCAACCACCACGGACAACCCGGCCCGCCGACGAAGCGTCGTAAGCTGGACGTGCGTGATCGTACCCACTACTCCAAGTATCCCTACACCATTCCAATACGTTGCCTAGCATGTCGTACAGTCCCCATGCATTGCAACGCAATGTGCCCACGTCATGAGTACCATCTGGAGCGTTGACATTGTACCACGCGATTTTTTGCAGCTCTTCCTGCGTGGCATGATCGTCAGGGTCAAAATCCCCTGCGTATGTTGCTGCCGCGCTACCCGCCCGGCAGGCATATTCCCAATCGACTTCGGAAGGCAGCTGCAAAGATAAGCCAACGACCTCGCTCAGCTTTGACGTAAACGCGATTGCCTGGTTCCAATCCACTTGTTCCACCGGACGTCGCTCACCTCTGAACTTGCTTGGATTCTCGCCCATGACCGCATCCCACAAAGCTTGCGTGCAGGGAGTGTCAAATAGCCAAAACCCTTCCGCAACAATCGCTTCATGCTGCGGACCTTCAGATTTAAAGCGTCCTTTCTCCGAATCGGGTGATCCCATCAGAAATCGGCCCGGTGGGATCCAACGCAACCGCTGTATAACGTCACCTAGGCCTTGACGAGGTACGGCGAATTCGCTCCAAAGCCCATACGCGTCGCGTCCCATCCGAGTGGCCCAGTGTGGGCGCAAAGTCCGGCAGAGAAAGACTTCTTCCAGATCGGTACGCAATCGGACGACCGGCCCCTGTGGCACCGGCGCGTATTCCGCGTCACGGTCTTTGATGCGAACCAACCGATCTTCGCTCTCTGGCTCGCTGTCTCCGCCTGCTCCGCGACGGCTCCGACCGCGATCCGATCGCTCCGCGACTACTGACCTCGGCCTCCGGCCTGCCAGACTTGGCTCACTTCCTGAACTGGAGCAGCGGAAGCCCAAGTAGTTGCCACGAACCGCAGGGTGGTAGCCAGAACGGGACGCCGCCCGCACGTACAGCGCGGAGTGGCACCAGCTACCACCACGGACAACCCGGTACGCTGACGGCTGGCCAGTCTCATGGAACGGGTCGCTGGTGCGCTGCAGAACATATTTGCGACCGACCTGATCCCTACACCACTCCCACACATTTCCAAGCATGTCATGCAGACCAAATGCATTCGGACGTAACTTTCCGACCGGATGTGTCTCCCTTCCAGCACTCTCAGAATTCCAAGCGACCTCATCTAGCGAACCATCACCCGCGTAGGTGTCAGCTTTGGTTCCGGCCCGGCAGGCGTATTCCCACTCGGCTTCGGTTGGCAGCGTCAACGCCAGCCCTGGGCACCGATCCTCAACCCGTTTGTGGAACTCCTGGCAATCATCCCAACTCACGTTCTCGACCGGCCGTTCAGATCCTTTGAAATGACTGGGATTCTCTCCCATCACCGCTTCCCACAATGCCTGTGTGCAAGACGTGTCAAACAACCAGAATCCATGGCTGATCGTTACCGGTTGCTGCGGCGTCTCTGGATATCCCTCGCTTTCGGGCTTCTTAAGTGAACCCATCAAAAACTCGCCGGGCGGTATCCATCGCATCCGCTGCCGCGCATCACCGACGACAAACTCCACCCAAGGTCCGACTTCGTCACGTCCCCACCGATCTGCCCACTGCGGAGCCGACCCATCCAACCAGAATCCATCTTCAAGACCGGCGTCCTGCAAATCGTCAAACGAATCAATAACGATCTCCGGATTCTTCAATCGAATCGTCGCCAGCGGAGAGCTCCGCTGAGGAAAATCTCCACGGCGCCGATATTCTAATTCCCCAGCAACCTGCGAAACCTGAATGGTTTGCGTTATTTGGCCTTCGACTTCCGCACCAGCAAGTCCGGGATCGTAGCCTCTCGGCGGTTCATCATTAGGACAGAGTCGGTGTTGCAGCTTGTGTAATGTGGGTAGTTTTTTAAATGCGTCTTCAGACAATCGGGACGAAACACGGATGAAGAACTCCGCACGTTCATCTTCAGTTTTACCCGTCGCCTGTAACTCTTTCCAAAGTGATTCGAACCATTCACGCGTCTGATGACGTTCGGCGCGACTTAACCACTGCCAAGCTTCCGGTTGTAAATTCGCAGATTCTGCGAACCGTACACCTTCGTATTCGGCTTGATGAAATGCATGAATCACTCGCCAAGCTTGTCGAGCCAAATCATCACTGGCGAGGTCGTGTTGAATTTGGTCCGCCTGAGTATGCGAGAATGTCGCCGCGGAACAATGATCTGCGTTTTCAGCCGAAAACACCTGCCAAACCAGAGACTCAAGCCCTGGGTCGCGCTTCCCCTCGGCGAACAACCGTCGGACTACCCTAACAAGCTGTGGCTCAATCCGAATCGCCTGAGAGAGCAAAGAAAGCAAGCGTTCCCGTGCACCGAGCGATTCTTCTTCGGTCGGTTCGGAGCCATCTGAACTGAACCTATCCCATTGCACCGGCGACCAAAGATCAGCCATACGTTTCGGAAGACGATCCAAACGACAAGGCAAAAGAGCGATTGTTGAACACCGCTGATCCAACCAGCTTTGCCCCAGGCATTCCCAAGTTTTCTCTGCCGCATTCGAAATTTGATCAAGAATTCCCAGATCGCTGAGCGCGAGTATGGTGTCCCCCGGTACCGGATCCAGCGGCAGCCCTTCTTGTTCGTCAGGCCACTGGATCAATGGCACTTGGTGATTGTGACGCAAGATACTGATGCTTGCGCCGCTACTGGGAAGCAATCGCTTCAGTTGTCGAGCGACCTCTCGCTGATCTTCGCGGTAAGGAATCAATCGGCGGGATAGGTCGATGACAACATGCAGATTATCTCCCCAGATTCGTCGATTGAGACGCGGAACCTCAACCAGATCACGTGCCTGACTAAGATCGGAAACGAGTCGCTCAAGATCGATTTGATGTCCTGGACGCTCTAACGCCGCCTGATGCCTCAAGCGAGTGAAGATCTCCGTGAAGCTTGCCAACGGAGTGAACGGTTCGACAACGACCGGAAGTGTAGGGGATTCAACATCGGATTCCTTCTCGAAAATTTCGGGAGCCTGAGCCAAAGGTGCCTTGCTACGGTCTACAAATTGAATCGCCTGCCAAAATGAAACGCTTGGACGTGGCTGAATATCACGCGGCAGTGGCTGCGTTTTCTCACTTGTCGCAATCTCATGCAAGAACTCAAACTCTCGTTCAGGCTCGGGGAGATTCGGCGTCGTTGGCTGACATTCAAGCCCCAACTGCTCCGCAACAAATCCGCAAACATCTGGGGCGCCGGTCAATACTCGAACCAGGTCCGCTCGGCTGGCGACAGGCCGTTTCATGCCCCGGCTCCAGAGTTTTTCTTAAACGCAAAGTTCTTCAGGCGGCTAAGTAGTTCGACCTCGTCTTCGCCTTCCCTAACGAGGTTCAAGATCGCCCGCACAAGATCAAAGTACTCGGCCTGTCCTGGCCGCGGGCGAGGGGAAACGCGTCGATCAGCGACGAGCATTTGCGCAGCTTTCGTCAGCAGTGTTTCGGATGCGTCTTTGAAATGCCGCTCGCCCCGCTTCACCAGCAGTTCGATAAGTTCAGAGTCTTTCTCCGGCAACTCCAAGTGCAGAACCAGACAGCGTCGAACAAACGCATCCGGTAAGACTCGCTCTTCGTTAGTCGTAACGATGACTAGCGGAGCCGGGTCACTCATCACAACGTCGGGGCAGCCTTGCGGACGGAATCGCCCCGAGCCCAACGCTTCGAGAAGCCCGTTTGGCAAGTCAATGTCGGCCTTATCGATCTCGTCGATCAGCACGACGCGACCGTGTTTCGGATCGGTTCCGACAGGGACACTGGGGATTTCCAATCCGTTGAGTTCGCAATGCTCCTTCGCGCCTTTCCAATCGAATCCCCACCACAAGGGCCCCGGTTCGATAAACCGGCTGACACGCAATCGCTCCTCCACTTCATCCCGGTCCGTCCGAAGCACGCCACAGATCTGCGCTTCAGCCAATCGCCGCACCGTATCGAACTGCCACAGCAAATCGCGTGATTCACTACGGGCGTCAACCACATAGGGAACCAGCGGTCGCTGAAGTGCGATTGCGACTGCAGCCGCAAGCTGGGTCTTGCCTACGCCTGGATCTCCCCGAACCAGCAACGGGCGGCCCGAAGCGAGCGCTGCTTTCACGGCCAAGCGACTGAGGTTTCTGGGATCATCAAATACGTGAACCTGCTCTGGAACACCTTGGCTGGTTTTCAGGACGATCGGTTCATCACTGTCCAGCCGCTCAAAGTCGTCTGGAGATAAAGTGGGTCGGCGATTATTCAACAAACTTACTCCGTTCCACGATTAAAGTGGCGACAGACAAATTCAAGGGCTGTGTCCTCGTCATCCCGAAAATCGGCAAGCGGGTTCAGCTCGAAGAAAAGCAATGCAGGAGCGTGCTCGCGTACCATCTGCAGCAGCGAATGTATCTTCTCGTGCTTTTCTTTGCGAAGTTGCGGAATCACGCAGTAGAAAATCGCGCCTGGCAATGGGCTAGTGTCGGGCAGTGGTCCAGTCGCCTTCCACCATTCGCGCGCCATGCTACGAACCTTTCGGTTAATTCGACGTGCCCAGTATCCAATCTTCGCTTCTGGCGTGTCGTCAATCCCTTGTGGTTGATCAAGGTCGAGATCTATTTGACTTGCCAGTTCTCTAAGAATCTGAATCAAGTCTTCTTCCGGCGAAGGTTTGCCAAGCGGAGCCGAGACGAACTTCAACAAGCCGTGGCCAGCGACCCCATTGGCTCCAGATTCATTCGAACGAATAAATTCTGGTTCTAGGCCGTGAACCCCCTTAGCAGCAACCTCAGCACCGATATGGTTAGCAACCGCGCCAATGACAGCAGAATTCTTTGATTTCATCCTGTCCAGAAGCTCAGTGAGCACACGTTGAGGAAATAGACGCCGGGTAAGTAGCCACTGCACTTTTTCAATTACTTTAGCATCGTGGCTCTGAGTCTGCGGATTTATGGCAAGCCCAGAAAGATCAGACATTGCATCGCAGTAGAAGGACGGGCGAGGCGTATTCCCGCCAAAAAGCGAGATGGACTCATCTCTTAGCGATTCGGGACTTGAACCACGAAGATCCAAAGCATTGACAATCTGATCTCGGATCATAGGCGAGATGTCTGAGTTGATCAGATCGCAGAATTCATCTGCCGCTACTTCAATTGCTCTTCTATGTCTAGCGCGACCGTCGATTCCCGAGTCACTCGCAAAACGCACGACTGATTGCTTTTCGGCGAATGATTCGACAGCTTCCATGATCAACTGGACAGCTTTGACATATCCATCGGCATGCGTCCGGTATTTGGTAATTGGTTTATCACCGCCAGGCACACGTTGCAAACCTGAGATTTCTTGCGGAAATTCCGCTACTAACTTCAGCGAGATTGGAATCACGAGTGCAGCGCCTTTTTGGTGACGCTGCAGTGCATGTTTGGTTTCAGTTAGTCGACAAAAATCCGAGGCAATGAAGTCTGGACTGACGAGCAGCAGGATGATATCTGCTTTTTCAAGCTCCTGCAGGATTTCAGCCTCCCACTCGCTGCCAGCCTTGATTTGTCGGTCATGCCAAATCTCGATCACATCATTGTGTTTATAGTTTGCTAGATGGACCTTCAAACGATTGAGTTCTTTCAGGTCTCGGTGCGAGTAGGAAAGAAAGACGCGGAGCTTATTCTTCGTGATCGACGACTCCTTCTGCCTCGGTTCCTCCAATTGCGCTGCAGGTACCTCGATTGGCTTACCATCGGGTACTTGGGCGCGCTCACCCGCTGAAATTTGCGGCATATTCTCCCGCGTCGAAACAACACGCCTTGCAACGTCACGCAGATGGTAATCGACTTCATTTTCAAACTCGGTCGAATCCGAAAAGGTGCGATACAACGCTTTCCGAGTCGCTTCTAGTTCATTACGAAATGCAAGGACTTTTTGAAGTTGCGGCCCAGGATCGTCCAACTGCCCCGGATCAACGTTTTTGAAAAATACGTAGATCTCTGGACGGCCCTTTTCATTCCGTCGATTCAGAGCGCGGTGCAACTCTTCTTCTGTATACGAAGTGTATTCAGAGTCGGAAGAGTCCTGCCCCCAACGCCGGTGAATTACGAGAAAAAAGACATCACATTGATCAACCTTTTCATTGATCACGGATTGGTTTCGGCGGCCGACCTGTGAGGGCACATTCTCCCAACCATCAGCTATAAATTCGACACCAATACCGTCTCCAAAGCCATTGTTGAGCTTTTCGCAAACTTCACGGAAAACGATGCGTTCTTCGTCAAGATCACCCGGAGAAGCGATAAAGACGCGAATGTGCTTTGGACCTTGTCTGTCTGTCAAGTTCAGCTACTCCGTACCCTGCCTGCGGGCAAATGCGTCGTCGACGATAAGATCAATAGTTGATTCGTTGAATCAATCTAAAAAAGCGGTGTGCCCTGTTGTCCCAGCAAAGCGTCAGCCGTTCAGCTTACAAACCCGGGCAATCACTCAACAAGATTAAGGCAAGGCTCACTACTACACCAGTAGACGGGTTACTCGTCTTTGAACCGATCCTATTTCCGCTCAACTTATTCCAAACCGCCCATCCGACGAAATCGTCAGACCGACATCCAGTCGTTTTTCCCTGCAAGCACCTCAAGAACCTTGTCATCAGTTTCCGCATCACTTTTTGCTTGCCGCAACTCGGACGGCGAAGGTTGACGTTTCAGCTTTGGTTCAATCGCGACCGGACGCCAAAGCGGGAAATCGAACTTGATCGACAGACCGCGGGAGGGAACGCTACTTTCGCGGAGCGAAAGGCGACACTCTTAGAGCACCACGAGTTTTTCGGTACAGATTCAGATTTGAAACGGGGCCGCACACCAAACAGGTGGTAACGCCGATGGGCGTTCCGGCCGGTAAATTGCAGTGTTATTCTACAGCACGCCCAGGAGGATTCGAACCTCCGACCGTCGGATTAGAAGTCCGATGCTCTATCCAGCTGAGCTATGGGCGCTCTTGTTTCGTTAGAAGTGGTCCCGGTCGACTTTTGTGTCGCTGGGACGTGGGGCTTGCCTAGGTGCCCGGAGGGCTGATCGCGCAGATCCTGAGACGCTTCTCTCGCGGAGGTTGAGGCGACAGCGGACGCAATTGTAGGTCATCGGCACGGTGTTGCAAACCGAGGTATTTTCCCCGTGTTTTTGCGGGTCGCTACTGGAAATCGCCGCGAATCAACTCGGGAACCAGAAACACGCCGTTGAAGAATTGCGTCGGATGCAGTTCACGCTCGTCACTGCGATACCCCAGCCGGTCATATTGCTCGTCGGTCAACGTGTCCGGGATTCCAAAGCCGGGGTTGAGGTAGTGATCGCCGTTGAGGTCATGGACCTGACGTACAGACCCGTCGGCGAACAAAAAGTTCGCCCACCCGTTCCCACCGCCGTGCAGCGTGAACCAAGACAACGTGGACTGCAAGTAGAACTGGTTGCCACTGCCGCCAGTCGGAGGACGGCATTCGACCAACTCCGAATCACACTGCCATTGCTTGAACAGCCGAGAGTTCGCCGAACCGATCAACTTCATCTTCTTGTCACTCGATCGATAGTACGCCGGCCCGTCGTTGATCGACTCGCTCAGCAAGCTGCCTTTGGAAATCAGAGTCCGCCGGTCGCTGTCGCCTGCGGCAAACACGCCGTCAGGGCCATACTGAAAATCAACCGGTGACATCGCTTCATCGATATCGCCCGGCCCCGCATCACCCATCAACGCGATCGTGCTCGACGGGTGCGGTGTCAGTTCCAAGTAAGGCAATGTCAAAGGCCCCATTGTCTCGCGTAGGCCCTTCAAGCCTTCCGCCGCGACTTCACCAGCCGTCCGCAACACGCCACCCGCGTCAACGCGAACACGGGGCATCGTGTTGACCAGCAACCAGCTTGTCGCGTAATTGTTGTTGAAGCCTCGCGCCAGGAACGCTCGCGACACCAACTCTAATCTCGCAGCAGACAGTTCAGCGGTGCTCGCGAAACCGTCGTTACAAGTGTCTGGGCCAGGTGTGTTGCGAAATTCGCAATCGCCGCAAACACCGTCGTCCCAGCGACGTTGTAGGTCACCGGTTAGGTCGCTGCGTCCGTCGTTCGTCTCCAGGCCATAAAGCTCAAGGATTTTCTCACTGCCCGGCGATGGACTGCTCGGACAAAGAATGTTGTCCTGGCTCATCTGGCCGGTCGAGATCCCATCGGCGACCCAGCCCCATGTATCGACGCACCCGGAACGTTTGAAGTCGAACGCGCCGGTCGTCAATGCGTCGTCCGACGCGCGATCGGCGAAGACCAACAACGCTATCCCGATGTTCCGCAGATTGGCAGTGCAATGACGGCTCCGTGCAGCTTCGCGGGCTTTGGTCAATGAAGAGAGCAATAGCGACGCGAGAATCGCGATGATGGCCACCACGACCAACAGTTCGATCAATGTAAAACCATGCCGAGCTCGGTAGCGTGCCATCACGAATCGCAACCATTGATGTGTTCGCAAGTAAAGAATTCGCGAAGGTACCGGGCGGTGCGATCGAGTAAAGTCAGATGTGGTGTTCTTCACCAAGTCTTCAACGGTCGATCGTTAAACGTGAACGTTGGGGGTTGAGTCGTTCGATTCCCAGCATCGGCTTGATCGGGACGGTGAATTTCGGCGACTGATGCGGTGTTGCCTTCAGATCTTGAGAGCGCTACTTTCGCGGAGCGAAAGGCGACATTGCGGCGCGTCATCGTGACCAGGGTAACAACTCTGGTTCGCGAATAGCCAGTTCGCCGATGATTACTGCGCAACAAAAAACCCGCTTGCTGCGGCCAAGGTAAAACCGCAACAAACGGGCGATTATCTCGCGATCAAAAGGATGATCTCGAGTGGGGAAGCTGACCCATAAGCGTCAGCCCGCCGACTTGGTCTACGGGTTGCTTCCCCGTTGGCTAGTACAGCAAATTTCCACTTGATCACCTCCTTTAAAAACATGGTTTGACGCACCCGGCCCCTTTGCGCCAACAAGAGCGGAACCGGCGGCGTTCGGAAGTAGTCCGTCGCACCGCGTCAGTGCGACCCGACAGCCAGATTATCGTTGCCTGGCAAGCCCAAGGCAAGATTAATCTGCTGTTGTAGGGACGTAGACAACCGTCCTGAGGTTCGTTTCATCATCAGATTTTCCAAAGAATTTCTCGTTCTGGCGAAGGACAGTTTCGTGAGTGTCGAAATCCCCCGTCGAACGAATCCCCACTGCCGGTTACTGGGCATCGTCTACTGGGCCTCGTCAAAATCCAACTCGTAGTCCCAATCGGCGATCGCTTGGTCGACAAATTCTGGTTCGGCAGCCTGTTGTCGTGCGAGTTGGTTGATCACCCACAACGCGTCGAGTGCCGAAGCGAAACCGTCACCGTTGACGTCATAGAACGAAGGCGGGCCGACCGCATCAGTGATTTCTACGAAGCGGCGTGTCGACCGATCAAAGACGCTGCCGACCGCAAGCTGATTGATGACTGTCAACGCATCAATTGGACTGACGGTTTGCGAATCGTTCACGTCATATTTGTCGACCGGGTTTTGCCAACCGTTGGTCGAGTCCAAGCGAATATCGCTGACCTGAACTTGGCTGGCATCAACTCCGAATCCGGCGAGATCAAACGACAGTGTCGTCGTTTGACCACTGATTGAATCCGGAAGCGAAACGAAGACATCAAACGGTTGACTGAAATCAATGACGGAGCCGCTACGCTTGTTCCCTTCGATAGAAACCCCTTCGGCGAACCGCAGCGTCCCATCGGCTTGGATATTCAAGATCGCGTCACCACCAGCGATCGAGTCAATCAGACCAAGTTGGCTGGTGCCAGTGCTACTACTGAGCAGACCGACTTCGAAGACTTCTGGCGGGTGCATCGGGGAACCCGAGTTCACGCCGGAATCGAGCTGCAATCCGCTGATCGTGAACGACAAGGTGTTCTTGCCTGCGGGAACCACAAACGCCTGCGAAAGGCTCGACAACATGGAAGTGCCTTCTTGCAATGTCACCGAACCGGCTTGAATCATCGTCGTCCCAATGGTCGACCAGGCAAAGTCGTCGGCAAGCGGATCGGTTTGGGTAAACGCGACGTTGTGAAGTCTGGCGTTGACGACGGTCGGATCGGTGATCGGCAAGTCAACAAATTCTGGTTCGGCGGACGACACCGATCTTGCCAAAGTCACGTCTCCCCGGCGAACTGTCTGCGCAGTGTTTGTTGACCGCGAGCCACGGTTCTGTTGATCGAGATTCCAGATCGCGGCGACGGGCAGCACGTCTGATTCGGTGAGAGACTTCACGACGGCCGGGTCGATTCGGCCACTCATCACTGCGTCGGAATGAAAATCGCTATCGAGCTCGTTCCCATTGCGTTCAAGACGCAGCTCGCGATCACTCAGGTGATAGACGATCCCCTGTTCGTCACTGTCAACGAAGTAGGCAAATCCTGGGGTTGTGGCATCGAAGCCGAATGCATGACCGACTTCGTGCAGTAACACTGATTGCAGGTCATAGCCACTGGCAGACCATCCGAGCCCTGCGGCATCGGCATCGACCATGATGGTCGCCTCTGCTGGGCGGCCGAGTTCGTCACGCCGTAGGATCCGAGTGTTAGCGAGCGCTTCACCGGCAAGATCATCAAAACCGAACTGAATAGCGACATTTGGAACGACGTTTATCGCATCGATCCAAGTTTGCATCGCTTGTAACCCAAGTTCGTCAACCTTCACGTCCAGATCTTCGTCACTCGATGGAATCGTGCAAACGTTGATGTGATCGAACGTTCCATCGAATTCTGCAGGCAGGTGCAGTGGGCTGTAGACCGTTGACGCGACGACCTCCAACGCCTTCGAGACCTGCAGTGGCGCGGGAACATTGAAGTTCCTGTCGAGTACAAGGAACTCGGACGTTCCGACAAAAGCGCTACCGGTGATCTGCACACGCTGAACCACCGATTGATAGGGATTGATACGCTCGTAAAGTCGTCGCAAGACACCGTCACCGAGTGCCGTTTCCAGCTGGGTAGAGTAGGAGAATAAGTATTTGCGTGCGTCGGTAGCGATGTAACCGTGCGCCCCCTTCTTGACTGGATGCCCCGCATCGAATCCATCACGCACAAGTTCTCTGAACTCATCCACGTCCTGTTTATAGAGTTCCACCAACTCATATTTTCGATGTGAATTCTCGTAGGTATCAAACGATTCTCGAAGCGATTTGAGCTCCGTTGTTAGCGCCGCATCATTGTTGGAAATGGCACGTGCGATCCGTTCATCGAGCTCATTTTTGGCAAATTCGTAGAACTTATTGATAGCGTCTGCACCGACAATATCCTTTTCTTTAACAACGCCTAACTCACCCGTCTCAGGGTTGATTTTGTCCTTGTCAAAGACCTTTTCCTTCTGCTTTGCAATTAGCTTTTCATATTGTTCCAAAGTTGCAGTCGTAAAGTTCAAGTCAAAATCACTGAGCGGTCCGAGGGGAGTTTTGAACAAGTCAGAAACGATCCGCCATGCGTACGCATACCGCTCCCCTTGCAAAACGCTGAACGGTGTTGACTTTCCGGTGACAATATTGGTCACCCAATCAGCCCGGAACAGAAATTGATCGATCGATGCTCCGAATGATCCCCGCTCGAATACACCATTGATTCCTAAAGCTTTGCCTTGCTCTGAGAACGCGAACTGTGCGGTGATCTCTGTCATCACCGGATTGCGAACCGATTTTTCATCGATAATCCGAATCACCTCGGCAGCTTCTTTTCGCGACAAACGGTTTAGTTTGTCAGTAACCGATCCTGTTCCAGGTTTGACCGAGTCGATGGCCTCGTGCATGACATTGTCAAGCTTATTCCAGACGTTCGGTAAGCCGATGCGGCCTTTGTGCCCCATAAATTCACTGAGCGATTTTGAGAACTTGGCCAGTCGAGGATCGAGTGACGACGAAGCGAGCTTTTCGAGCTTTTTCGCAACAGCACTCGTTTGCCCGATTTTTCCTTGAACGTCCGGATCTTTGAAATCCAGCATTCTCTTGGCAAGACCATCTGTTTCGTGGAACAGATAGTCTTCTGGTCCAGGGGCATCGGGCTTGATGACCTCGTAGTAGTTTGGCGCGATCGGCTCTTTGATAAATCGAGATGACTCGATCGTTTTCGAAATGTCCTTCAGACGCTCGATCTCCGCAGCAGTCAGCCCCTTCAACCTTTCCTTGGTCGACGGCAGATTGAAAAAGTCATTGACTTCTTTTTCGACCTTGTCGAAGTTGTAGTCTTTGTCTCGTAACTTGTACTTTAGGCCCTCGAAGTCCAGCGAATCCTTCCGAACTGCCGCGATCAGTTCGTCGTACAAGGCCGTTGGATTAGTAATGCCTTTCAACAACGATTCAATATTACCTACACCCGGACGCCTGCCGCCCAACTTTCGCAAGACGCGGCCGCCTGTTCGCACGATGGCGGATGACGCTGCTTTTGCGGCTGGGGCGGCGATGAATTCACCGATGGTCGTCAGTGCTTGAGCGCGGACTGTCGCATCATCCGAGAAGAATTGGTTTGGCAGATCCACGATCGCATCAATGGCAGCCTTTGCCACCGCAAGTGCGCCTTGCTGCTCGAGCGCCATCGCGACTTTTGAATAACGTTCTCGCTGAGCACGCTCACTTGGTAAGCCGTACCCTTCCATCGAAACCACCGCGGCATCTGCAAACATCGCGCCGACATCCAACAGTTCATCCGCGACGGTCAGGAATGTCGCCGCACTGACCGCAGACCAGAACATCAGTCGATTTTTCGCAATGATACCCCAGTCGGAAAACGGATCGGCATTCACAAGCTGGTCGTACTGCTGGCTCATCATGCGTGAGTCAGCAGAAATCGCACTCAAATGCGAAGCAATCGTCTTTGATTGGCTATTTGTATAGGCTCCCAACTGGTTTAGCGTTTTATAGCCAGCCTGATAGACGTTTTCAATCGACAGTGACTTGAGTGTTTCCGGAGAGGTAAACACGCCAACCGCCAGCGATGCGTAAAAACCGGTGAGTTCGATGACTGGCTTTAGATCTTTCGCGATCGCGGCATTGATGTTGGATGTGTTTTGGTCGATCGACAGCTGAAATTGGCGTGCTCCATTGCCGAGAGGATTTGCTACACCACTTCCCCAGACGCGCGCGACTCTGCCACTGTGCGAGGCCGCGACGTCACTGGTAACGCTGGAACTACCTACAGGCACGGCTTTTAAACCACTGGGGTCGACCATGTTGACCGGATCGCTTCCGGCATACCGATAGAGGTTCGCATCGCCTCCTAGGAATCCACTGGGATCGGCCGACAAGAATCGTCCCGTCGAAGGGTCGTAGAAGCGGGCGCGACTGTAGTACAGGTCCAGTTCAGGAACAAACTCGCCCCCGGTGTACAAGAATCTTGATTGTGGCCCGTTGGCCTGTTGCGAAAGCATGACGCCGTAGGCACCGTAGATCATTTTGTCGATCATGGACGCCTGGGGATCCACAATTAGGCGGGTGGACTTTTGACGGTCGTGCAACAACCAACTGAAATCGCCGCCGCCAAAGTCTTGTGCATGAACCGAATCGGTTTCGGATTCACTCAGGTAGACGACATCAACGGTAGCAATGTCATTGGTGTCCACTAAGACTTCTGCGATCAAATCGGCGCCGTCATAGACGAACAGCCGTTCTTCGCTGACCGCCAGAGGCTGTCCGGGCTCGGCAACCTGGAGCGTTTGTTTGACGCGGCGATCTAAGCCGTCGTACAGTAAATCCAGTTGCCAAATCGGATTGCCGTCTGAATCTTTCATCGCAACACGAGTCAATCGATTGCGGTGATCCCAGTGCAGCTCTTTTGCTTGTCCGGTCGATTCATCGGTGACGCTAATCAAGTTGCCTTCGTTGTCGTAGCCCAACAGAAGGTCGCCGTTTGAATCGAGTCGGTTGCCATCCCCAACAACAAAACCATCATCAAGACGGTTTCCGGCTTCGTCATAGACATAGCCTTCGTTGTCCAGAGCGGTCGTGTCGTATTGCACGCCGATCAAGCGATTTGCATCATCGTATCCGTACGAAACCAGGCCATTGGAATCCGTCGCAGTCGCCAGTTGGCCGTCTGCATAATACGCGTATTGGAATGACTCTAACGTTACGCCGCCCGCGTCATGGATCATTGACTCCGTCAGTCCGCGGTTGTTTCGACCGATCGTTGTAACAATGTCGTCGTTTCCATTTGATCGTCGAGTGATCGCGGAATAGACATTGGCAAGGTCTGTCGCATCGGTCAATTCGATCGACTTTTCCGAAACAAAACTGCCGGATTGCTCCACACGTTCGAGCTGGTGGGTAGCCGGATTGAACACATATTGATTGACAACAAATGGTTCGTCCTGACCGACCAATGAAACTGCGGTCTCGGTGCCCCGGCCAAGCTGGTCGGGAGTGTGAGCGAGCTGAAACGATTGGTTTTCGATGACCAGGGTCTGATGGATCAACCGGTCGGATGCGTCGTTGCTCAGTTCTAGATCGACGGTGGTCCCATCACTATCGATCCTGGTGACGCGGCCGAGAGCGTCGACCTGGAAATCAATCGCGCCGACTTGAGTTCCACTGGGATCAAACCAAGACTCGGTCACCAGATCACCGGCAAAGGTATGCTGGAATGTAGACCGACGACCGTCACGGTCAACCATCGCTACGCGTTCGCCTTGAGCGTCAAGGGTGTACGACTTTGTGCCGAACCGATTCGTCTCGGCAATCAAGCGTCCCTCACCATCGTATTGATACGCCGTGACTTCACCACCAGCATCGGTCAGGCCAATTAAGTTGCCCGCCGGGTCATATTCATACTGCGTCGCGTTGCCCACTGGATCGATGACTTCGATAGTTTCGTTGCGGGCGTTGTAGCGATACTCCGTTGGCTCGGCTCCGTCAGCTTCGAAGAAAAACCGTAGATTGCCGATTGCGTCAAACTCGTAGCGGACGGTGTTGCCGTCACCATCGGTGGTCTGACTGAGGTGATTTCGAGCATCGTACTGATGACTTTCGGACCAGTTACCCACCGTTTCCGATTTCAGGTTTCCTGACGCATCATACGTCAAGACGCGGTCCGGTTCACCGACCGTTTCGATTTTGCTTTGCCGTCCAGCTTTATCAAAGTGCATGACCTGGGCAACGACTCCGGTCGCATCGGTGATGGCAATGGTCGGACCATTCGCCGTCGTCACGTAGTTCCACGACTGCACCATATCGCCACCGACCTCGGACGATTCGATCGTCCTTAGAGTCCGTCGCCCAACGGCATCGTATTGGTAAGTCGTACGATGCCCTAGTGCGTCGATCAACTCAACAAGATCGCCGTTGTCGTTGTAGTCCATTTGCGTGACGCTGATCCGGGAAGCCGCGGTGGTTCCGGTGTCACGACTGACTTCGGTTGGCTGGTTTGAAAGGTTGTAGACGTAATCGATCGCATAGTCGTCACCTCCTTCGGGAACCTCACGGACAACATTGCCAACTTCGTCGTAGAACAGTTGCGTCACGAGATCACTGAACCCTGGTGTGACAGGAACATCGATCGAAAAGTCTGGCGTCGCTGCCGAGCGATGGACTTCGGTGACTCTACCAAGCCCGTCATAATGCGTCGTGCTCGCGAAAAACTGTCCCGTAGGATCACGTGGATCGGTTTGTCGAATCAAGCGTCCGAGCAGATCGTACTCGAACGTCACCTTCGATTCAGAATCGCTGCCAACACCAACGGTTTGCACCAAGGGAAGGGAGCGTGCGTCAAACGTCGTCTCGTGAACATTCCCCACCGCATCAACAAGACGCACCAGATTGGCGACTTCATCGTAGGTGTATTCTGTTCGATCTCCGAATGGATCGGTAACGGTTAGGATACGCCCCATGCCGTCAAAGGTCGTCGTTGTCTCGTTCCCACGTCCGTCCTTGGTCATCGTCGTGTTGGTGTCCGGATAGAACGTCCTGGACACATCGCCTTCACCATTAGTGAGCGACGTTTCACGATCCATCGAATCATAAGTTCGTCGTGATGTACCAAACTTGTCAGTCGCCACCACGAGGTTCCCGTACCGATCCGCGGTGTAGCGGATCTCATCGCCGACAGCATCAATGATGGCTGCGGGATAATTTAGGTCGTCGTATTCGAATCGCGTGACGTAGTCTTCGCCGCCGAAATCTTGCTCCCAGATCAAGTTGCCTGATTCATCGTAAGCGGATTTTTTGAAGAGACGTTTTGGGTTCAATTCGGTTCCGCCAAGCGTTGACGATTCGATCAGAAGCCCACTGGCATCGAATACGAACTGATCTTCAAAACCCGCACCGCGAGAATCGATGTAGCTCGCTAGATAGCCAGCCGCATCGTAAGTCCACTGTTCAAGCTCACGATCATTGTCGGACACTGTCCGTCCGCTGAAACGGTCGACGCTGCCAATTTGCTCGTCAACCGTGTAGGTGTAGACAGTTGCATATGCGGGACCACGCGGATCGATTTCTGTAGCGATTTGCCCGGCATTGTCATACCTGTACTGCGTGACCGCGGCAGGCCCTGGATTCAGCTCCGTACCGGTCGGCACTGAGGTCTGCACGACACGGCCGATCCCATCGTAGATCGTCTCTGTTGTGTAGTAGTCGCCTCGGGCATCAGTGATGGCGATCACATTGCCGGAACCATCGTACTTGTAGGTCGTAGAATTGTGTTCGGCATCAGTTGCCACCCGGACGCGATTGGCAGCATCGTAAACGGATTCGAATCGAATCGTATTGCCGTCCGAATCGAGCAACGGCCCGACGGTAGCGGTCTTGTTATTGACCGCGTCGTATTCCAACTCGATGGTGTAGCCTTCGGCATTTGTCGTCGATGTCAGTCGATCGTTTTCGTCAAAGGAATGCCTGATGATTCGCTCGGCAGCATAGGCATCCGCCGCATAGCGTTCCTCGATCACATTTCCGTTGGCATCGTAGACGTACTGTGTTTCATGCCCGGCAGGGTCGATCCGTGAGATCTGCCGACCGGCTGGATCGTAGTCGTAGGTCATACGCAGAACTTGCCCGTCAAGTCCGGCACGTGGACCTTCGGTAACAATCAGGCGTCCAACGTTGTCATAAATGTACTTCTCGGTCGACGGTGCGAGTGGTTCCGATGGAATTCCGCGTGGCCGGTCGACTTGGACGACCCGATTTAATTCATCGTAGGTGGTGTAGGTCGTGTAGTACTGTCCGCGAGGATCTTGGCTCGCGATTTCGTTGTTGTTCTTGTCGTATGAATAGACCCACGTTGCGACCGGGCCCGGTGCCGACGGCGTTCCGGTGTTATTTGTCCGCGATGTCAGATTGTTCGCACCGTCGTACGTCGATGAACTATCAAAGAAACTGCCGCGCGGATCATAGGAATGAATCACATTGCCGGCTTCGTCAAAATCGAATCGCGTTCTCAAAACGCCAAAGCCATCAAATTGACCGGTACCATCATCAGCGAGCGGAACCGCCGTTTCCTGGTGGATTGCGATACGACGATTCAACACGTCGTAGTCGTACCGTGTCGACACCCCGCGTGGATCGGTTTCGACAAGTAAGTTGTCGTTCAGGTCGTACTGATAGGCGGTTGTCAGTGTTTCATCGTTTCCTTCCATTCCCGAAGGTCTGACAACTTCGATCAGATTACCACGAGAATCGTACTGCAGCGTGGTTGTCCAAAGTGCCGGGTTGGCCCCGGCACGAGGGTCGACGATCGACGTTTTCCGGCTCGCCGCGTCATAGCCATAGCGCGTCGTGTTTCCTTCGGCATCGGTCAACGCAATCATGCGATTTGCATTGTCGTACTGCATCACTTTTGTATGCGTCAGTCCTTCGGCATCGGCGATGGAGATTCCCGTGCAGAACGACAGACCTGCATTCGGCATGATTTCTGCAACCACATTTCCGGCCGCGTCGTAGACGGTACACATGGTGTGCCCCATCGCGTCGCTGGTTCCGATTTGGCGATTGAGCCCGTCGTAGTGAAAGACTTTGGTCTCGCCCTGAGGATTGGTTACCGACGTCTGGTTGTTTGCGTCGTCATACCCGTAGAACCACGTGTGTCCCTGCGCATCCGTTTTTGATTCCAGTCGGCCTGCGGAATCGAAGGCGTAGGTTGTGAACCAGTTCGGGTCTCGAGCGTCGTATTCTTTGACAATATTGCCAACACCGTCGTACTCAAAAACAACAGATGCGAGTCCGTCTCCAGAAGGCTGTATGCGTTCGATCAAACGATCGAGCTTGTCATAAACAAACTGAGTCGGCGCGATCGTTGGACGCGGATCGGATTGCAGCACCAGATTTCCGACGTCGTCATACAACGTTGTCACACTGATTGCTGATCCTGTTCCGAACGCTTGAATTGTTTCGCTGAGGAACAGTCGATCGTCGTACTCGTAGCGTGTGATCGTTCCTTTGGCGTCGGTGAAGGTTTCGATTTTGCCGACTTCGTTGTATTCGCGCTGCGTCGTTGCCGGAGTCTCGGAACCGGCGCCATCGATCTGCGCGACCATCCGATTGAGTTTGTCGTATTGCCACTGTGTGTAGACGTTGGTCCCGGGTTTTCGTTCAGAAAGCTTGTTTCCGAGCGTATCGAAGACCTGGATCAACTCGACTTTCCGATCATCACCGATATCGTTGCTGAGCGGAATCGTTGTGGTTTGCCGACGTCGGTCGCTTGACCAAGTGTTGGTGACCACATAGGTGTCGCCAGACAGGCCTTGATCTTGGCCAGGGATTGGACGAGTGATCGTCGCGACGGCGTCATATTTATCATACGTGTAGGACGTCTTGTTTCCTTCCGGATCAATCACCTCCGTCACACGCCCCATGACGTCGTACTTCGTCTCGGTCGTATAGTCACTTCCGTTTGCAAGTGAGTTCCGTGGATCGGTGACCTTTGTCTTGCGACCGACTTCGTCGTATTCATAGGTCGTCGTACGACCATCAGGATCGATTTCACGGATCAACCGTTTAGCGCCGTCGTATTCAAACCGGAAGACATCAGTCGTGTCACGGGCATCGTCAACCTGCAAAATGTTGCCTTCGCCGCTGTACGTAGTCTTTGTGACACCGCCTTCTGGATCGATGGATTCGACGACACGTCCGAATTGATCGATGATGTTTGTGGTGGTGTGTCCACGCTCGTCCGTCGATGTCTTCAGTTGCCCTTCGGGATAGTACGTAAAGGTGGCTGGCTGGGCGGCACCGTTCGTTTCGCTTTCCAATCGATTCCGCGAATCGTAGGTAAATTCACTACGGAATTCGTTTGCCGTATTGGGTGCAAGTACGGTGGCTATCTTATTCCCGCTGACGTCATATTCATGCCGAGTCTGTTGGCCTTCGGCGTTTGTCATCAATGCAACTTGGTTGAACAAGTTGTAGAGATATTTGGTTGTTTGGTTCTCGGTGGAGTTATAGATCGTGGTTTGAAGCACGCGGTCGGCGTGGTCATAAACCGTTTCGGTCCGCATGTCGGGCAATGGGCCAGATTCTGCGGTGACACGCCCTCGGCCATCGAGCGTGTTCGTGATCACACCGCCGTGATGAAGAACCACTGAAGTCGTCCGACCGGCATCGTCAATCACATAGGTCGTCTTACGTCCGAGAGTGTCGTAGCTCGCGATCGGTTCGTTGTACTCGTTGTAGACCGTCGCGATGACGGATCCATCGGGCTGTTTGATCAGGTGCACATCACCGCCAGCCTGTCCGGCCACACCGTAGCCAATGTCAAACTGCCCAAGGGCGTAGGCGTATTCAGTCGTCAGATCGAGTTCACCGACCGCTTCGATCCTGGTCTTTTGCCGATCAAGAATGTCCCACTGCGTTGTCGTCGTAACATCATCACCATCGACAGACTGAGTCTGATTTCCGTGTGCATCATATTCGTATGTCCGAGTCACCTCAGGTGCTTCCGCCAAACCTCGTTTGGTTTCAGAAGTGATGCGATTCATTGCGTCGCGGGTGTACTCGGTTTCGAAGCCGTTGGCATCGATCACGCTCTTGACGTAGCCGGATGGGAAGTACGTGTAGGTACGTTTTCCATCTTCGAAGATCAGCTCCGTCATCAACCCTTGCGAGTTGTAATTTCTGTCGATCTGGTTTCCGAGCGCGTCGGTGGCGACATCCGGCAGATAACCATGCCCGGAGTCATACGTGTACTGCTGGATCGTTTGAGTCGGGCTGCCTGCCGGTGCGTGTGGATCGCTGATTGTGGTCCGAAGAATATTTCCCTTGGAGTCAAGCGAATGTAATGTTTCACGTCCGACCGCATCGATGATTTTGACCGGGATGTTGTACGACTCGCTGTACGAAAACTCAGGGTCGTAGTCGTAGGCGATCGTCTGCGTCGCGGGTGATCCATCGGGATAGTCGGTCTGCGAAACGACGTTGCCGAGGAAGTCTCGTACATAGCACGTCAAATTTCCGACGGCATCTTTTTCCACCAACACACGACCGGCATTCAAACCGCGTCCCACTTGTTTGGTCTGGCGAGCATCGTCTCGCGAATCATGGTACTGACCGAAATTGGTCATCTTGAACTCGCGACGAGTGCCTTTGAAATCCGTGTGCATCGCCGAAGCTGTATAGCGAACCGCTGACGACTCCGGTGGATCGCCGCCACACTGGCTCACCAAATCTTCGCTCAGTTCCGCCGTCGCGGGACTGGAAAGCACATGCAGTTCTTCCGCCTGAGTTGGATCGGAAATCTTTTCCGGATCCGCCAGGAACATGACCTGGGCCGCGGTGAGAGTTGTCGTTTTCGAATCGACACGGGTGCCGCTTTCGAAACGCCCATTCACGTCGTTGTATTCATACGTCTCTTTGAAACTGCCGGACAACGGATCGGTGTTGTCATTGCCCCGAGGCAGCGTTTGCCCCGTCATCAGGTGATCACCGATCTCTGGATCATCTTGATGGACATACTCGTATTGGAAGCTCAGTTTCGCACCATCGGGATGAACAATCTCCACGAGATTGCCGTCAGTATTGTCGATCCTCGTCGTTCGATTGATCGGATCCACGACACTGGTCAGATAGTCCCCGGAGTAAACCAATTTTGTCGTCAGTCCAACCGGGTCGGTGATTTCGACGAGCTTGCCATCCTGGTGAATGAATTGTGTGGAGTTCCCGTTTCGATCAGTTGATGATTCCAGATAGCCATCTTGGTCGAAAACCTGTTCGGTACCGTCGCGCAGCCGACGATAAAAACGATTGTTTTCGAACCGCAATTCGCTGTAGTCTTCGACCGTCGCGGTATAAAGATTGCTTCCGTCTTGCGGGGCCAGATAGATGTGTTCCAGCCCGTTCCCGTCGACCAACAATACCCCGGCATCACCCGGATACATCCGCAAATAGCCTTCGAGATTCCAGCCACCGCCGAATGGACTTTCGGTCTCATTCACAACGGCCTCGATCGACGTTTGTGAAACGATTCGGCCGTCGTAGGAATCCCCGTTTCGACGCATCAAGCCATAGCTGACTTCAAAGGTGTAAAGCCCCGTCGGCGCGTCGGAAAGGTCCATTTGCAAACCGACGCCATAGGTTTCTTTCGGCTGTGCTTTTGGCAGCTTGAAGTACGCGTAGCCCTCTTGCAGACCTTGCGACTGTGCAGTGGCAGCATCGATACCGTCGGAGCTGTATCGCTTCCCATCGGGGCCTATGGCGGTCACTTGATAGGCAAGGCGATCGTTGGCCGTGTCGTAAGTGACTTTGTCGAGCGACGTCAGATTCAGGTGGTGAATCGGACGCGGGTCGGCCCGCAACGAGTCATAGTGCAGTACCAATCCGCGGTCTGTTTCGAGACTGCGATAGGTCACCAACGGGACGCTTCGCTGAACCGCCCCCGAGTGAACCTCCACCATCGCGTTCACACCCGCTTCGACTTCTAAAGGCCGGGACGGGAATCCCAGCATCGACGGCGTCTGGTTGTACGGTGTCGGCGCGAGTCCCAGCAATGTTCCCGACGCTGCCGGTTGCACAGAAATCCCGCGTGGTAAATTTCCACCTGGAAGCGGCGCATACTTGTTAGGTGATTCTCCATCGGGCCCCACATTGGGCACGCCGTAGGCCAGTGCAAAGTCGCCACCGAGATCAATCGTATGGAATCGAAAGTCTGCCGCGTCCGCAAGCTTGGGATCGACTCGGTCAATCGGCAGCGTCGAGAGTGGACCGCGCAGCAATCTTGACAATGGTCCATCCGCCGCCGGATCTTCACCGATCTGGCTCCAGGAGGGCACCGATTCGCCAGTCGCTTCCGATTCGATCAAAGCGATCATCGAACTGAGGTCGTAACCGGTGACGATGTCCTGTGCCTGCTGTGGGGCGAGCACCATTCCGCTTTGCAGCGAGACGGCGATGTCATCGGTAAATCCATTGACGATCGGCGTCGTCGCGGCCACCAATCGAGGCCTGGTCAGCGGATCATCGAAATTACCGAGGGGATTGCGAATGAAGCCGATCGTTCCACCCGCCGCGATCAACTCAAACTGTGTCTGACCTGACGCGTCTGTTTGGGAGGCGTTGTATGCAAAGAAAGGTCCAAGCCCCGGATCGTGCTTCGGATCGCCTTGGACAAACTGACGATATGCAGAGACGACCGCATACGCGGGGTGCTTTCCGATCTGTGCTTCAAACGTATTGGCCGGAATGTACTGCACACCTTGTGCATTGCTGACGCCGTGGACCTGAGTGCCACGGCCTTCGACCAAACGTGGGATCGCACCATAACTTTCAAAGTTAACAGTTTCATATTGCCATGGTCCTTCGTCCTGTTTTCGAATCACGGTCAATCCGAACGAATCGGCAACCCGGTCGGTGACAAGCATGACGCCCGCATCGTCAGTCGCTGATAGTTCATAAGGCCCAGGGCCGACAACCGTTACTGCTTGTTCGTCGTTGCCGGGATCAAATGTCAACTCCGATAAAAAGTTGCCGTCTTCGTCGCGAAGCGGTACCGACAGCACGACGCCTTCGGTTCCGCCACGAACGTTGAACAAGTCTTGTTTTGGTGCCGCAACAAACAGTCGATTACCTTCGCTATCAACCGCCAAGCCACGCAATCCAATCACGCCAACGGTTCCGACGCCCGAGATTGTTCGCGGGAATGCGACCGTTTGGATCGTCTGGTGGTAAGTTGACGAGTACGGATCGGTGTCGATCACATAGACGCTCGCCGAGCGGTAATCCGAGACATAGAGGCGTCGACCTGATGGGGCAAACGCCAAATCGAACGCCTTGGCGCCTTCAGGCAACTTGATGGTGTTGACGCCCAATGTTTCAGGCTTTTCGTCATCATCCGGGATGGTGTCGATTTGCTGAAGTGCGACGGTGTCTACTACCGCGACCATGCCTTGGTCGATCGTCACATAGAAACGCGCCCCATCGGGGCTTGCGGTGGTCTTTCGCGGCGTCAACGTGGACGTCGCTTGTCCATTCACAAGATTGATCGACGCACGGGTAAATGGGTTAAGCTTCGTGTCACCGTCTGGATCGGTGACGGTACAAGCAAGGTCGAACTCTCCGTCAGTCAGTGTTGCACAAATGTCATAGATCAAGACGGCTCCGTCGGCCCCCGAGGCAACCATCGCGTAGCGTTGGTCGGCCAGGAGCTGGACAGGATTGCTGGTCAGTTCCTGGCGTCCGAATTCATTGTCAACCGGCAAATCCATTGGTCGAGTGACTGTAATGATCGTCCCAGCGACTTGAGCTCCGACAGGGACTTCAAAGCTCAAGAAATCACCGTCCAACGTCAGCTTGTCACCCGGAATCCGAATGTCCTTGCCACCCAAGATCAGTGGCGTGCCGTCGGTGTTGAACGTATCGCGGGCGCCGATTTCGATCGTGACATAGAGATCCTCGACCTTCGAACCAAGCGTCGATCCGTCGAGTTGCGGCACACCCTTGTACGGATTTGCCATCACGAATTCCGATCCTTCCAATTTCACAACGAAGGATCCGCCGTTTGACGGCGGAATCAATTCGGCGCCGATTACAGTGGGTGGGGTACTGCGGGTTTGCGAACGCGGCACCGAAGGCAACACAATGTTCGGAATCGTGCCGGACTGGATACTGACGTTTTGGTTCGCAGTCTCAACCAATCCAGAAGGCGTGGTCTTGTATTGGGTCAAGACATAATCGATGGAGTAAATTGCTGGGACCAGGAAAGTTCCCAGCGCATCATTGGCAGCATAGAACTTGCTCGAACCATCGGTTGCGTCGTCGATTGCCGCATCCATGCTGACGACTGCATCACCAAACTGTGCGTCACCTGCTGTCGAAATCCGCGTGCTCAAATCCGACATCGCGCCAAGAGCGGTGAACAATCCAGGGCTCGCGGCGAACATCATTCCCGACGGACTGAACTTGAACAGGCTATTGTTGCCGTCAAGGATTCTTCCGGACACGCCAACGTTTGGCGGACTGGTCGTATGCATCTGGCCGTCATCGCCGACGCGCATCACATCCACGATCATCCATGTCGTCAGCGGGTCAGTTCCTTCGCGAAGCACCTCGACTTCACGGAACAGATACGTCACATCCCCAGCGGACAAACCCGGACCGGCTGGGATCGACACCTGCAGCGGATAATCCGCTTGGTTGGGGATCCCCAAAAGCTCTGCGCCACCCGCAAAACTGAATCCGGGCGGGAGGGCGAACGGCAGATCGGTTTCGGTTGCGGCGCCAATACTGATGTCAATCGTACTGTCCAGTGCGCCCATCGGAATTCCAACCAGAATGCCATCGTCACTAGCAATCAGACCACCTTCGGGTCCAACGATCGTATCGCTCTTCGCCTCGGCGATTTGGAATTCGGTTTGGTATGTCTTACCGCCTCGAACGACGGTGACTGCCGTCGTGCCAACGGTCAGTGCCGTCAAGACACCATTCGCATCGATTGCAACGACCGACGGGTCTTCGATCACATAATACGTCTCCGCATCGGCCGTGACATCGACGACATTCTGTTCAAGTCGCTGGCGCACCACAAACGGACGTTGTTCGCCCGGACGCAAAACGTAGCTGCCGGGATAGACGTCAACAAATTCTCGAGCCGCACCACCGACGTTGATCGCTGTCGCTGTCGAGAGCCCAAATGCGCTGACTGCCAATGCGCCATTGCCAATATTTGATCCGACCACGAATCCAAGGTCTGTGACTTGGAAAAGGTCAGGGGTGAGCGATTCGAATTCGATATCGTTCGCGGAAAGCCTTTCTTTCGTTCCATCGGCTAGGATCCCGAACACGCCGATCTTGATCGTTTGCCCCAGACGCACGGACGGATCTAATTGACTCAGTTCGAGCGATTCGTATCCACCCGACAGCACTTCGATGCTGCGGTTGAATTCTGCGGATTGCAAGACGCCATCATCTGCGACCAAGGTCAGCGAGATGTCTCCTTGCGAAATGCTCGGGCTCACCAGAACAAGGCCACCGCCTAATGCACGCACCGTACTGTTGGTTGCTGAATCAACCGTCGCCCAAAACGCTTCGCCTTCCGGATCTGCCCAGCCTTCCGTCGCAGAGACGACGAACTGTGATCCTGTTCGCACAAGCAGTGGCTCGCCGGATTCATAAACAGGAGCTTGATTGATTTGTAGACCGAATTGTGAACGAAACGCCGCAAGATCCAGCTCGTCGACCGTCCCATCGCGATCGGCATCGGCCTGCACAACGTATTCGGGGTCCCCAAAATCTGAACCCAACGCGGCATCAAGCAAACTGCTATCTGTCGCATCAAGTTGCCCATCCGCATTCACGTCGCCTGCAAGGTAAATGACTGCGGTAAAGTCTTCGCCAGTCGCCCCAGAGATCGAAAGTTGATACGTTCCAGCCGTTTCGATCGTAAAGGTGTTAACGCTGCGATCGCCTTCCGCGACTTCTGTTCCGGCAACGAGACCATTGATCGCGCCCGTCCCATGATCAACATCAATTCCAAGGGTGATCGTCCCGGACGGACTCGAATTGAGTTCGCCTTGTGTGATGGTGAAGGAGTAATTCGATGGCGACTGTTGATGGGTTCCGATGATTGGTGCAGCCAGTAGTTCTACTGTGCCGCCAAGATGCGGCTGCAAGGGCGAGACATTCACACCGGTGTCGTCGTAGCTAAACGAGGTTCCCGCTGCGCCCGAAACGGCAATGGTCCGCAGTCGATGTTCCGCGTCATAGCCATAGAACGTTCGCCCTGAATTACCCAAGTCAACGACGTTTGATAAACGGCCTACGTCGTCATATCGATAAACGACATGTTCGCCGCTTGGGCCGACCAACTCGCTGATCTGTCCTTCTGAATTCCGGATGATCGTCAAACGCTCGCCCGACGGGGCAATCAAAGCACTATCGGTCACACGCAAGAAGACTTCGCTTGCTGCCGCTTGAATACTGTGGAGCTTGTACCCCGATTGTGTGCGCTCGAACGTGTGTCGCTGACCGGATGGTGAAATCAGCGTAAACGCGGTTTCACCAACCGCAACGAGACCGGGATTGTATGGAAGCCCACTACCGATTTCGTAGTACGAATTGCCCGCTCGACGAAGGTTGGCGCGGGGCGATTCGAGTTCCCACTGTGCCGATGTGTCTGACGTCCAACCAGGGACAAAGGCTTCCACAGAGCCGATCGCTTGGCTGGACGGTTCAAAGCGAAAGGCGACGCGTTCGCCTGTTGGCAATGTCAAATACACCCGCCCCTGATCCGTCATTGCGGGGAATTGCCCCGAATCGTTGTTGCCAACATCCAACGACAATTGCGGGTTGAACAGCGGAAAGGCCCACTTGTTACCGAATTCCGAAGCCGCGTTTGTCATCGTCAGCGAGTCGTGTACTCGCGAGATTGGAACCGCGATACCCGCCAGCGAGACTGTCATATCGACCGCGACTTCCAGCAATGCGCCAGACTTTGAGACCGAATTGATTTCGATCTCATGGTTGTACTCAGACTCGAGCCCGCCAAAGTCACTGGCAGTGATGTGGAGGGTATAAAATCCGTTGGCAAACAAGCTCGGATCGATCGCGATGTTTTCCGTAATGCTGGTCGTCCCCTCGGAGATCAGCACGGCACCATTACCGCCCCTTGGGATTAGTTCGACTTTGTACTCGGCAAGTCCCGCATCCGAAATGTTGACGATCAAGTCTCTCGATTCGGTAAAGATCGGTGGGGCGAGCTGTAAGACCTCAATTCGTGGTGCAGTGAAATCAGCCGGATCCCGCACATACAGAGGCGACTTCGTCGTTGTCGTGCGTCCTTCGGCATCCGTGACAGTTGCGGTAATTTCGAAACGTCCTGGTTGGACGGAAACGAATGTGCCGCGTCCTAGTTCATCGAGAACGATGATTTGACCGTCAATCGAAAGTGTTGCGTTTGCCAGTTCAACATCGCTGTCGGCGATCGGTTCGATCGTGATCGGTTGGCCTGGTGATGCTGGGAAACTTGGCGTGGTAACAATGCGTAGCTTCGGTCCAGACGGCTCAACCGAGGCGACAATTGTGATCGGTCGCTCGATGGCGAGGTCGCCATCGGTTGCCGTGACACGGACGGTGTAGGTACCAGCTTGAAAACTTGCCGCGGTCCAGCGAATCACATGATCGGCGTCAAGCGTTGCACCGGCGGGAAGATCGCTTGCGGAAATCGTTACCATGTCGCCATCAGGATCACTGGCGAGGACGGGAATTTCCAGCAATTGGCCGATTTCTGCTTGCCGAAAACTTGGCAAGGTCAACGACGGTGAACGATTGGTCGAAAGGACGCGCACGTCGACATTCAACGCATCGCTGGCACCGCTCGGATCGGTCACTTTAAACGGAAGGACAAAATCACCGGCAGAACTGTAGTCCACGTCCCAAATCACAGTTCTTGAAAGCGGATCAAACTTAAAACCATTTGGTGCGACGCCATCAAAGTCAAAGACGAGAGATTCACCATCCGCGTCGCCCGCATTGACTGAGAAAATCAGTTGGTCGCCTTCGCGCGTGTAAAGCCTCGGCAGCTTGCTGAAGACAGGTGCAACATTCGTGTTGGTAACCGTGATGAAGACGTCTTCACTGCGCGATCCGGCACCGTCAGTAGCCGTCAAGCGTATTCGATAGGTCCCTGATTGTGTCGCGTTTGGCGTCCAGTTGAAGGTTCCTGTTGTCCCGTCAAATGACGCACCTGACGGCAGACTAGCTGCCACACCGCCGCTGATCAGTCCCGCCGTAAACGAAACGGTATCACCATCGGAATCTGCAGCGGCCGCGGTGAATGATAGCGTTTGCCCTTCCGCGACGGTTTGTTCGCCGATTGGATCAAGAGTCGGGCGAATGTTGCTGTTCCGAACAGTCAACGTAATCGTACGGGTGTCCGTCAATTGGTTGGCAGCATCGCCATTCCCTGAATCTGTCGCGGTGAAAGTCAGGGTGTAGGTACCGATATCGGTTTCGGTTGGTGACCAAGTGAATTTGCGCCGTCCATACACCCCGGTGTCGATCAGTTGACTTCCCGATGGTAGACCACTTGCGACAACCGTTAGCGCATCCTGATCATCATCGCTGAGAACCAAATCCAGACTGAACGTTGTATCAACGAGAACGACGCTGTCATACAACGGCTTAAATCGAGGAGGCTCGTTCTCGCTCGTGATTTGCAATGTGAACTGAGATTGCGATTGCAGCGGAGATGGCCCATCCAGCTCCGTTGCGATCACCGTCACTAATAGATCATCACGATTGCCAGGCAGCGGCGAAAGTGAAAGCGTGCCGGTCCCGTCACCAAAATCTGTGAACGTCGCGAAATCGGGAAGCACCGTTGATTCGCCGAAACGAACGTCCAATTTCAATGCGGATCCTTCGAAATCGGTCGCAACGATCGGAATATCGAGCGTTTCCCGGACCGCTAGAGTCGTTGCGGAAATGGATTCGATTTGAGGTGCGAAATTCGCATCCGCGACATTGATCGAAACGACGACCGTGTCACTTGTCGATGTACCAGTGCCATCACCATCGTCGGTTGCCGTGAAAGTGATGTCATACTGCCCCGAATCATTGAAACCAGGCGTCCAAGTCAACAGCTGACGGTCGTCGTCAAACGTCGCACCACTGGGCAGACCTGACACTTGGTAAGTCAAATTCGGGAGCAGCGTTTCAAAATCGACGTAGAAATCGTCCCCAGTCGTGGTTGGACTGGTCGGCGCCACGGGGAACTCGGGATCAAACGCAGCCACGCGAAGATTGAAGGTTTGCCCTTCAAAAATCTCAGTCGGGTCGATTGTCGAGAAACGAACCTGACCATTGACGTTGTTCACAACAATGTGCGCCGTTTGTTCGGTGCGGGCATCACCATCATCGACGGAAAACTTCAAGTCATAGACACCATGTTGGTCAAAGCCCGGTGTCCATTCGAAAATCCCCGTATTCGGATCGAGGTAGGATCCCGGTGGCAGATTCGACGATTGATAACGCAGGTTGTCACCATCTTCGTCTTCACCCAACAATCGGATCGTCAGTTCGTCTCCTTCGTTGATCGTTCGCGAAGCAATTGGTTGCAACCTCGGCGCGACATTATTCGCCGCAATCACGATCTCGAACGACACACTGGATTCGACAAAGCCATCGCTGGCAATCAATGTGACGTCTTCATACACGCCGGCGGCACTGCCGTCGGGACGCCAACGAAGCATTTGGCTGTACCAGTCAAAGACCGCACCGGGTGGCAATCGATCGGCAAAATAAAATAGGTCGTCGCCATCCGGATCAAAAGCGCTAACAGGGATCTCGATCAAATCGCCTTCGGTAGCGAAGACGTCGCCGATCGGAGCGACAATGGGAGCTCGATTTGCGCCGCTGACATCGACGGTCCAAGTCTGACGCTTGTAGGCTCCGCGGGCATCATAGGCCCGTAATTCGAAGTCAACGTTTGTCGCGGCATCCTTTCCGGGCGTCCAAGTGATCTGTCCGGTCGCCGCATTGACACTCGCACCCGCCGGAGCGTTGGCGAGGACGTACGAAACGGTCGCGCCGTCCGGATCGTCAGCCTCGGCATCGTAGCCATACGCGGTATCGATCGAGGCAAATTGCGATGGAGACGTGCTGAACAAAGGCAGCTGATTCGGTGGCAACGTCGCCAGAATACGTGGCTGAAAGTTTAGATCAACAAGGTTTGGATTTGCGATGGTGATCGTTTGCGGCGACGACGTACCGTGAGCCTGTAAGACCTCTCCATCAGCCAAAATCTGATAGCCATTCGCATCTGCGGGGGCGCCATCGTTGCCAAAGAAGACAACCGAACTATCACCCAGTTGGTCGAACATCACGTTGATCGGACCGGCGATGTCAAAATCAGCGGTGTTGCTGACCACAACGTCGAACAACAATGTGCCATCAGCGCGGTTCAAACGTGTATTGGAATAAGCCAGCGAAGTAGAGATCGACACGTCTTCAAAGACGCGGAACGTCGTGGTGTATCCGTTTCCGCCGATCGCAATCCCTTGCTCACTCTCGACCTGTGCCGCAACCGTTAACTCGTACTCCGCCGGTGACAAGGTTTCGAAAAGTAAACTTGCACTGCGTGACTGGGCATCGTATGCGACGGCGCCGATGTTCACGGTTTCACCGGTGTCACGGTTCTTGAGCGAATAGTTCGAACGTTGGTTCCCGGCAGCGGGATCGTTGTTCGATTGCAGGAGTCCCACATCAAAAACAAGTTCCGCTTGGTTGGCGCCGTCTTTGATTCGAGTCTCGATCACGCGAGGCGCGGCAACGGTAAAGAACACATCAACTTGCTGGCCTTGCGTTGCCAGGAAGCGTCCTCCACTGATGGGCTGAATTTCTTCGACTCGGCCACTGCCACCGGTCGCAATCACAGTCTGTCGAAGTGAAAGCGGGTCAACGATTGAAATCGAGCCCTTTGATTCATGACCGACAATCAACGCGTCTTCATACAGCGAGCCGACGGGCCCAATGGCGAGCGATTCGGCGCGACCTTCGATCTGTACCACCGTTTCCGCTCGTCCACGGAAATCGAATCGCAAGATCTGACCACCGTTGGGCCAAGCGGTTCCGTACAACACTCCGTCGCGCGTGACGGCCAGCGAATCGGCACGAACATCGCTGAAAGGGATCAACTTTCGAGTCGATGTATTGAATCGACTGATTCCCGAAGTCGTAGAAACATAGATTTCGGTCTGCCCGGGAATGGCAGCCAAGCCCAATGCGATGCCGGCTCCGATGCGATCGAGCACGGCACCTGTGTTTGGATCCAGTTGCAGCAGACCTTGGCCGCCTGTGGACGCCCAAAGTTGCCCGGATGCATCAAACACCACATCGTAAATTGGCGAGGTACTCGGTAACGCGGTCAATCGATACTGAGCGGTCGCAGGATCGAGCCCGGCCGGGATTTTGAACAGTTCGTTCCGACCGGCGCCGCCAGAAAGGTAAATCGATCCATCGGGCCCGACCGCCATTGCCAGTGCGCCGATGTCAGCACCGCTATTGCCAGGAATCGTAGTAAAGCTCTCAGCTGCGAGTGGCCGAATCACACGATTGAATCGACTCGGCTTTGCGGCGCTCGTTTTCGAAGGGATGCCGAACGCGATTTCATCGAACAGGCGATCCGCGACGGTTGTCGGCTCCGGCGTCGCTTGTGGCAGCGTAACCGTGGGAGCAATCGTCACACTGGGAGCCGAACCGAGGTTGATTTCTGGAACCAATCGCGGGACGCGAACGCCGTTTGGTACCGGTTCGATGTTACCGGCATTATCAATTGCCCGAACCAAAAACAGCGGCGATTGCCCCTCTTCCGCTTTGTAGACGAACGATGTCTCATCCGTTCGATACAACACAGACCGATAGCGTGTGCCACCGTCCAATGAAACCAACAGCGAGTACGTGGCAATCCCGCTTCCGCCTTGGTCATCGGCGGATGACCACTGGACTTCGTAACGATTTCCGCCCAACGGCAAGACACTGACCGTACTGGTAGGCGCAACCGCATCAAGCACCGCCGTCTGTGTGGTGCTGTCGATCGGAGCGTCGTCATCGATCAGCCAACGCGCGGTCATCTCGATCAAGTCACCGGTCGCCAGTTGGTCACTCGAACCTGCGGCTTCGACATTGTTTGCTGACGCCCAGAAACCGACAGTCAATGTCTGTCCTGGTTGTAACAAACCGATCGCCGGATCAACGGGTGGTAGTCCGTCACGACCGTCAACCGCACGTAACAAGTACGACGCGACACGTGTCGTCGCATCAACTCCTGCCGTGACTTGCAAGACGTAGCCTTCGGTATCGGTGAAATCGAATTCGCCGACGAAGTTGGGACGGCCAGCGGGTAGCGGAATCTGCAGATCACCAAGTTTGATGTCGGCCAACTGGAAACTTCGTTCGTCCAAGGTGTCGTCCAGCGGAATCAGCACACGGATTTCCCGCGCCGCATCGACAGCATCGACGTCATAGGTCGCTTTTGCCGTGTATGGCAACGGCGTCGCGATCGGTACAAAATTATCTCGTCCAAACCCAGTCGGTCCTGTCAACTGAACGTCGCTACCAACGGATTCGCCGAGCCCCTCCAAATTGAATGCAATCTCATCAGCAACTTCGCCAGATTCAATCAACGGCGGTGGGCCGGCACGGAGCTCAAATGTGACGAAGGACGTCGGATTACCCAAACCAAGATCGAATGCTTCAAAGTCCGGTACAGCCCCACCCGAATTCGCATCGGGTGTGTGCCCATGCAAAGCCCGCAGCTGTTCGATGAACCACTCCATGTTGCTGGCGGCGGTCGCCGGACCGATGTTTGCATCATCGATGATCCCTCGTCCTGTTTCGCTTCCAAGCAATCCGCCAATGACGGAGAAGAATGCGTTGATGTTTTCCGCTTTCCCGTCAGCCGTTGGTGGACGATCTTCCGGTCGCAACAGCCCTTGGTCGGTGAGTGCATCGAGATAGAGACTGAAGAAAGCGTCCGCGTCAGAGGCAAACGCTTGGAGTGCCGACAGGGAATTGATCCTGAATTGGGTGACAGCTTCAGTTGTCCCTTCAATGTCTGGAAGATTTTCGATGTCCAGGTCGATGATCGTCGTGCGCAGCGTTTCCGCTTCCGTCCGTTGGTACTCGATGTACTCGGCCGAGCTCATCGGTGTCGCGGCAGCGGCGACATAGAAATCGAAGGCTAGATCATCGAGTTCAAACGGACTGAGGTTCCGTAAAAAGTCGGGGTCAGATTCCAGCTTCTCTCGTAAGCCCGGATAGATCGTTACCGCTGATCCGATTTCGGTGACACCTTGGTTTGGCAGGTCGATGGCAACACCGCGCACGGTCAGCTTGCCGTCGAGATTCAATTCTGGGGCAATTGCCGACGAATCAAAGGTACTGATCGAGTCAAACAATGGCGCGATCGTTGTCGCGTCGCCGCGCAGCCCCGTCTGCACGGGCAATCGCCGGACCTGGAACGAGGTCTGGTACCTTGTTCTCGATGTTCGGAAATGCGAATTCAAACACCGTGTAGGGCGTGTCGACGTTGGCGAGGTTTTCGATCGCGAAACCGTAAGCTCCTGTTGCCCCCAGATCGATTTGACTGGGACCGCCAACCCCGACGTTCGAGGCCAATACATCAGCGGACTCGACTTGGAACCGGTACGGGTCGATGGCAACACGTCCGTCGGGATGCAGCACTTCGACATCGTATAAACCCTGTGGTGCGCCACGCAGATCAAAGACCGCGATCATTTTTGTCGCGTCAACTCGGTTCACGCTGACCGGCGCAAATTCGGCAAGGCTGGGCCGGACCAATCGAATCGCCGCTTGCTCGGGGAACTCGGCGCCATCAACGGTGATCGTGACGTATCGATCATCACCGCCAGAGTCGGGCGAGACTCCGGTGATCCCGAACGGTAGCCGCGTTGCGGTTAAATCGACGTCGTATTCACTTCGCAATCGAGGATCATAGTCACCATCTTCGGTATCGATGCGCACTCCCGCTTGGGCAAGCAGGAAGTACCGTCCGCCCAACGTTTCCGGGATCACCAACGTTTGATCCGCGTTCAAGTACCCTTCGTACGCGGCGTCATAATCGAACGGCGAAGGCAATCGCTCGTAAGCGACATAAAGCTCGTGTGATCCGACATCGTCTAAACTGTCGAGACTGATTTCGATCGTTTGTCCCGGAGACGCGTCAAACTGAAACAGTCGGCTGACACCCTGTGCGAGTTTGTCACCAAGCGGCACATCCAGTCGCAACACCGGTATGGTGACGTCAACGACATCCGCCGACGTCAAGTTATTGTTCCGATTGTTTTCGCCTTCGACGACATCATCAAAAATGTCTGTTCGAACGATGATTCGGTAACCATCCGGCAACACAGCTGGCACTTCAAAATCCAGCGTCGACGTGTATTGCTCTCCCGGTTGCAACGTCCGAACGCCTGGTGACTCGACACGTCCAAGCAACTGGTCGCCAATGTCCCACACATTGTCGGCCGACAAGTACGCCGCATCAGCAACGCGGGCCTGCGTCTTCGCATTGCCGCGATTTTCGACAGTCCATGAAACGCTGGCGACGTCGCCTACATTCGCGGAGGTCGGCGCGATGATACTGATTACTTGCAAGTCGGACGGAGGCGGTTCGACAATCAGAATCGCACTGTTCGACACCGTGATATTATTGGTTTCATCACTCTCGATCACTTCGCCGTCTGGCCGGGCCGATTGTGGGATATCTGTCTGGACGATAATGAAATAGTCACCGGTGATTCCACGAGGCATACGTGCCGAGGTCGACACAGTGACGGTTTCTCCGGCCGACAACGGAGAATCGCGTCGGATCTGTGCGATATAGTGGTCGCTCGACGGATCCAGGAACCGATCTCGCGACAGATAGACGCGATCAAAGAATGGCGTCTGCGAATCAGGCACCGCACCGCCATCGTTGCTGATTGAATAGCTGAAATGGATGTCGTTTCCAACTCCGATCACATTCACCGGTGGTGACGATTGGCTGACAAAGTCGACCGTGTCGACCACCAAATCAGGAGCTTCGACGTATTGAATGTCTAAAGGGGTGATCGCTTGATTGTCGCCCTCGTCGTTGAACTCTTCGACGACATCGGTGATTCCTTGAAGCCGAATGTTGCCTTCGGCGATCGGGTACGGCAGCGGACGGAAGTAGGTTTGATTCCGAAAAATTGCGTCCGTTTCGGCGATGACATAGAACTGCCCACCGATGTTGTACGGCAAACGGACTTGTAACTGCACGTCATAGCTTTCGCCAATCGCCAGTGCGCCTTCACGGAATGCTTCGCCCAACCAAATGTCATAAGCGTCCGAGGACGTGTCCGTCGAAAGGTAAACTCGATCGGGCCATTTCGACTGACGTGTCTGACGCGTCCCGTTGTTGGTGACGGTGAACGAAACATCCATCAACGATCCGCTGTTCGGATCAGTGGGCACCGCCGACAAATTCGAGATCGTCAAATTGGGTTCGGCATACTGAACCGCGATCTCATTGGACGTTCCGAAGTTATTTTGTTTTTGGCCTCCTTCCCAAACACGCGATTCGAAGTACGTCGGCCAACTCGGAAAACTGTCTTTTCCAAAGGCTGACAGGTTGGGCACACCTCGGCGAACCGAAATGTTTACAAAGACATGTGCGTACCATTTGCCGCTACTTCCGGGCGGCGACAGAACCGTGACGTTGTCGTTGTACGTCGAACCGACGTCGAGTGGTCCGTCGAGTACCTTGGTTTTGGTCGCAACGAGTGAAGCGCGTGTGTGGTCAAAGACGGGGTCTTGAGACAAAAAGACGAATTGCGTCAGGCTGCGTGTTTCCGCGTAGGTCGCCAAGTTGCCGGTATTGCGGACCGTCCAGTTCACCTGAATCGGCTCACCCGAAAAACTAGTAGGTGATGCGGATACGGATTGCACCGTCAAATCGGCGATCCCGTCGGTGATCGCTGCCGCAGCAGAACCGACGTTGTTGTCGGTGAACGGCCCCTCGTAGACTTGTACCAGGGTATTGCTTGGGCCGGCCAAGATCGCGACAAGCTCGGATCGAGAAAACTTCTTGATGTCACCGATTTGCGTTTCACCTATCGGTTTACCGGTGGCAGCTTCGACGCGTTTCAATACCGCAGCGACTTCCTGAAGGAACTTTTCTTCTTCGGTGAGCGCGACTCGCGGATCAACATTGGTCCGAACCAGCAAGTATTGTCCCTTGGCCGAAGGCGGCAACGTAAACTCGGCTTCCTGCGAGTATTCTTCGCCCGTCTGGAGTCGCCCGGAATGCGGCAAAGCGAAGACCAGCTGATCGCCGGAATCGAACACTGGGTCATCCGAGACATACACAGCGTCCGCCCAGTTTTCACGATCGGTCGCGGTGGGCCCGATGTTGTCGACTGTCCACGAAAGCGAGACCGGTTGCCCACCGACCAGTGGATCAGTGCTCAACACATCAACCGTGCGTACACGTAGGTCAGACGGAGGCGTTAGCAGGACATTGATCGGAGTGCTTGTGTAATTGTTGCCCTCGAGATCATTCGGTGCGTCAGGATTAGTATTCTCGGCGAAGGCGACTTCGTAGACGCTTCGGTAGCCGTCCGCATAAACGGTCAAGAAGTACTGCCCGGTCAGGCCCTTGGGGACGCTTACATTAGTGGTCGCTTCATACGACTCACCGACATCAAGAACCCCGGTGTGACGGAACGTACCAATTTGACGGTCACCACGTCCTGGCTTTGGACCATCTGTTCCTAATGTCAACCAGATTTGATCGGTCCAAGAACCTGGGTCCGTTACGCCTGTGCCGCGGTTGGTGACTTTGTAGCGAACCGTGAAAGAACTGTTGTCGAACGTGTCGGCAGGTCCGCTGACGAAATCAGCGACCAGATCTGGCGGAGGAACCGGATTGGCATCGATCGCAACTGCGGATGAATCACGGTTGTTTCCATCATTCGGAAACTCGTCAACATTGCCTTTGGCGTCGGTTTCAACCAAGACAAACCAATTTCCAGAAATCGCTCTTGGTATCAGAAACGATCCCGTCGTCGTGTACTCGGTCGCACCACCATTGGGCGAACCGGCGAACGCCAAAGCGGACCCGTTCTGAAATTCGCCCAATAGGATCGCGCCAGAGGTACTGCTGGAGGATGACGAAAGCCAAACGCGATCGGTCCATCGACTACCACCGGAAGGTGTATCTGCGGTCCCGGCATTGCGAACCGTGAACTGAACGTCGATTGAGGTTCCTGCGGTGACCATACCGCCGTATTGACTATCGACCGTTACCTGCAGATCCGGGCGAGGACGGTAATTCAAAAGCAAAGCATCCGACACACCCGTATTGTCAGTCTCGACCGCCTCGATCACTTGATTGCGATAGTCTGTCTCGACATAAACTTTGAACTGCCCTGTCGCTCTTGGCAGCGTCACCAGTTCGGTGCGACGGATCGAATTGCCTGGACCAAGTGAGTCGGTAAAGTCAAACGTTCCGAGCAGATAGCTGATCGCCGAATTGTCTGTCGATTTTAAGTAGACGCGATCAACCCAACCGCCTTCGGTCGCACCGTTGCCATCAAGCGCGTCATTTTCCACCACCCAACTGATTTCAATCTGGCTCCCATCGAAGAATCCTTCCGGCGCATTGGGGATGATGACTTCGTTGTTTTGAATGATCAGGTTCGCGGTCGGTGGCACGTAAGTGACATCGAATTGTCCGCTACGCGCTTGGTTGCCGCCTTGATCGTCATAACCGCCATACAAAAATTCGTACGGCCCTCCCGTTCGCACGTAGACGTAGTAGTCGCCGTCCAAATCGCGTGGCAGTTCGAACGATTCAGTTCGGGTGTAGGAAGCCCCCACGGCCAACGCGCCACCATGTGTGCTGCTGCCGATCAGCCGTAAATCAGTCCCGTCATCTTTCTTTGAAACGTAGACGTAGTCGGTCCAGGTATCACGATTGGTGGTCGCGATCCCGCGATTTCCAACGGACCAATTCACCTCTAGCGGTTGCCCCGAAGTAGGCTGTGTTTGCGTGTTGACGGTAACATCACTGACAAACAAGTCGCTGTAAGTGCTGGTCGCGACATCAACCGGATGGTTTGGTGTTCCGATATTTGACGCATCATTTTCAAGCTCGTAGACGGCGTCCGTGGCATCGGTTTGCACATACAGTGTGAACCGACCGGTCGTCCGAGCGGCAAGAGCAATGATTTCGGTACGGGAGTAACTTTGTCCTGCGGGTACGGCACCATCGTGCTGGAACTCGCCAATCAAACGGTCGTCCGCATCACCGAAAATATCGTCGGTTGAAAGGTAAACGCGATCCGTCCAGGAATCAGTTCGCCCCGGACCGGCACCGACGTTTTCGACCGTCCAGCTGACTGTCAAATCCACCGGATCACCGATCAACAGTTCTGGGGCAGTCACCTCCGTCACCGTTAAGTCTGCATACGGGAACCCTGTAACCTCGATCACGGCTGAAGCGGTCCCGATGACTTCACCATCCCCTTCCGCCACTTGATTGGCAGCGTCCGGGACAACAATCAGATTCCATGAACCAGAGATTCCGTCCGGGAGAGTAAGACTGATTTGCCGCGCGACACTGGCGTCAACCGCGAGATCTGCTGTGGCAATGGCCTCGCCGAGTAATTGATCATCATTCGAAAACGCATCATCGCTGGACAGATAAACGCGATCGATCCAAGTCGATGAAGCTGTCGCGTCTCCTTGATTGAAATCTTCCCAGCTGACCAACAATGATTCTCCGCTGGTCGGCGTTACGCCTGGCTGTAGCGTGATCGCTTGAATGATCAGATCCGGAAGTGGCTTTTCCTGAACCGACAGCAGGTTCACACTTGACGAAACGTTGTTGTTTTCGACCGTCGGTTCGTAGACCACATTGGTTGAGTCCGCTTCGACCAAGACGTACCAGTCTGAAAGTGTCACATAGCTAGGGATCAAAACCGATCGGGTCGTGGTATAGGAAGCGTCTGACTCTAGGGCACCGTTGTGGGTAACGCTGCCCAGTAAAATATCGTTCCCGCGATTCTGGTCGCTACTCAAATAGACGCGATCAACCCAAGAACTCACGGCCGTGGTTGCCGATCCGTCATTGCGCACACGCCAAGTGACATCGACGGTCGCACCTCGGTAAGCAAGCGCCGGAATACTGATCGCATCGACGATCAAGTCGGCCGGTGGCGCCGCTGCCTCGATCGTCAAAGGACTTGTCAGCAAGTTGTTCGACTCGTCCTCTTCAAACACCTGTTCGGCCCGATCAACCATAACGAACAGCGTGTACTCACCCGATTCGATAAACGGAGTTTCGAACTCGATGGTTGCATCGTAGGATCCGTCAACAAGCAAGTCGACTTGTCGGTTTAAGGTACGAATAATGATGTCGTCGCTATCGCCATAGACCGCGTTTGTGGACAGCACCAATCGGTCTGACCAAGGGTTCAGCGCGTCCGAAGCACCCGTGTTCGAGACGGTGTAGTTGACGGAAATCAGTTCGCCGTTGAATGCCGTTGTCGGAATGTTGTTCGGCGTGATGACAAGGTCCGGCGCATCCAACCGCAAAATCCCGCGCGCTTGATCTTCACTAGGCTCCGCGCCAATACCATCGCCGTCTTGATCCATTAAGTTTCCGACGACATCGTTGATCAGCGGCCCCAGCGTAAACGAGTAAGCGCCGAGCGCCGTTTGTTTCGCGAACGAGACACGGAACTCCGTCGACGACATCATGATGATTTGACTGATCGGGATCGCGCCGTTGGGACCGACGAGCGTAATGTCTTGCGGCGTAAACGTCGCCGGATTGATCGGCTCGTCAAACGTGTAATCGATATAGTCGTACGGCTTGTTGACGAAATCCGGAACGAAGCTTGCCAACTTTGGACCGACCGAATCGATTGCAAAGAAGTCGGAATAAGCGTCTTGGCCTGCTTCGCCGGTAATCCCGTCACGATCCTGGTCCATCGGCAGCCCACCGAGGTCTTCGATGTTGGGGCCGACTTCGATTGTGTAGTTGCCGTTTTCTGATTGTGCAGCGAAGCTGACTTCATAAGTACGGCTTCCAACTGCGGTGATGTTTGTCACCGGGATTTGGCCGGAAGGACCGACCAAACGCAAATCGGCAGCCGTAAAGCTGCTCAAGTTCACCGGTTCGCTGAACGTGATCTGGGCAGTCGACAGTCCCGGCCCAACGGTATTCATCGGCGAGAAATTGGTGACATAAGGTCCGCCGCCAGCGATTTCCAAACTACCAAAATACCGGTCATCAAGTTCACCTTCGACGGCATCGCCGTCGGAATCCATTCGGTTGCCGGCAAGGTCCGTGATGTCTGGCCCGATGGCAAATTGGTACACGCCGTCTTGCGTCGTCCGTTCAACGATTACTCGGAAGACAGTCGGAGAAATTCGCACGATGTCGGTGACAGTGACCTCCCCGCCGGGACCGGTGATTCTCGCGTCACTTGTCGCGAAACTGTCAGGATCGATCGCGACGTTAAACGTGATATCGAACTCGGTCAAAGCCGAATTGATCGTGCCTGTCGGGGTTTGGCTGACCACGCGAAGGGGGTCACGTGTCACGCTGATGCGATTGGTGTAGCGATCCTCAACCGCCTCGCCGCTGAGCCCGTCAGCATCTTGATCCAACAAGTTTCCTTGGACATCTTTTACTTTCGGATCAATCTCTAACTCGTACACGCCGTTTTGAGGCTGCGCCGAGAAATCAAGTCGGAATCGAGTATTCGTCGCGTCAAGCGTCTTCACGGCGTTGATGGTGATCGCTTGGCGTGGCAAATGCGCAGCGGACCGAACGGCCAAACCGTCATTCACGGTATCGCCGATCAGTTTGAAGTCAGCGTCAAAGGCGGCTTTTACACCTGGGGCTGCAGACAGCTCCAATGCACTACCACCTGACCCCTGGAAATAAACCATTCGAAGCGGGTAGTCGCCAGCTTCCGGAAAAGTGAACGTCACCAGATCGGTTTGGAATCCTCGCGTCGACGCATACTCCGTTGAGAAGTCACCGATTTCGAGACGGTATCCGTCGTCGGAGCCGATCGCGAACGTCCATTCGCCAGCGGTAGGAATCGAAATCGTTGCGATTGCATCGACCGCGAAGTAGCTGCCTTCGATCAAGAGCGGCAAGTTGTCAGTGAAATTGCCAACCGTCGTTCCGGTATTCAGTTGCCCTTGTTGCTCGATTACGGTCTGCAGATCCAATAAACCAGAATCAAGCAACTTGACTGCCGCGGCGAGCGTTGAGAACGAGTTTTTCGCTTTCACCGCACGAACGCTGAAACCGGGCTGGATGTCGCTAGGTTCGTGCGCGTCGCGAGCCGCCACGATTTCAGGCGGATAGATTCGGATTGAGTCCGTTGTCAGTGAAGCCGGATCGATCGCTTCGTCAAACGTGATTTCGATGCTCGACAAAACTTCGGAACTGGTTCCCGAAGGCGTTTGCGAAATGACACGTGGCCCGGTCTTATCAACCCCCAACACCACGAAAAAGACGTCATCTTGCGCTTCGCCAGCAATCCCGTCTGCATCTTGATCCATCGCCGTGCCGACGGTTCCGACCACGTTCGGACCGATGGAGACGGTGTATGAACCTTCGAGCAAAAAATCATTGCTAAACGTTAATACGACGCTTCGGTCATTCAGCCGGTCGACCTTCTGAACCGACAATGCCATCGGTCCAGTGACCGAGACATCTTCAGGTTGAAACGAACTGAAATCGATCGGTCGATCAAAGACAACGTTCAGCTTGGCTTTGGGCACGAATGGGTCAAGCGTCCCGCTGTCACGCAGAGAAAGGATCTCCGTTGCGGAGACGCTCCGTTCAATCACGGACACTTCATCAATCTTGCCGGTGAAGAAGTTGCCGTTGTTGTAATTCGAACTGGCGATCCGTATGCGGCGAGATGTCGGGACATAGGCGGTACCGACATCGACGCTGTTTTTCAGTTGGCCATCGATGTAGATCGAGAGCGTCGTCCCTGCCAAAGTCGCAGCGACATGAGTCCAAACGTCCGTTGACGCAGCGATTCCGCTATCCAGCATCGCCCCGTTTTTGTAGCGAGCGACATAGTTTCCCGCTTCGATTCCGATCGACCAGTCTCGTCCTTCGTCGTTACCGCCAACGATGTTGTGATGCTGGTCCGTGGTGACGATGGTCGGATACACCCATGCAGCCAACGTCCAATCGGACGCCGGTGCCCAGGCACCAAGATCGACGTAATCGCCGTCGCCATCGAACGCGAACGCCGAACCGGTATCGTGGCCGGCTGCATAGCTAGTATTGCCAGCTAGTGTACCGTTACGAGTTCCCCACTGATCCGTCGCGGTGTTCTCCGCTTTGTATTGGTGATGTGGTAGCTCGCTTGTCACGCCGTCGCGGACGACGTAGCTGACTTGTGGTCCGACCGAGATTGCTGGCGGGCTGGTCAGGAAGTTTGAGTAATTGACGTAGTCCGATACATTTTCACCATCGGGATTGTCATTACTCGTTCCATCTGCACTGGACGGATCGTTGGGACCGAGAGGGCTTCCCCACCAATTGTTTTCGAAATTGGCCAAATCAGGATCATTGCCAGCGTTACGAACCGCGAACGTGTTACCGTCGAAAAAGCTGTTCGTCACCGACGCGGACTGACCGTTGGCGATGTAGATGCCAGAATCGTTCACACCGTTGTTGCCAACGACCACGATTCCCGAAGCGGTCAAACTTCCGCTGACAACTTCGATGCCACCATGCCCATTTCCCGAAGTCGTCGCGGTGTCGATACGACCGCCTAACATTTCGACATTGGCACCATTCACAACCCCAAGTCCGGCTCCATACGACTGGTCGATCACAATGTCCGTGAGCGTCAGATCGGCTTCGGCGCGAATCGCGTATGAATCGCCAGTACCGACTCCGTCGCCGTTATTGTCACCTGCAAATCGCACGTGCACGTTCGATAGATCGCTTCCTGGATCGCTAATGACCAGGCCTTCCCAATAGCCTGGATAGATAGCGCTATTGCCGTTCCCGGTCGCGTCGCCGCCAACGGTATCGTCAGCAGCCGCGGTAAAAACGATCGGCAACTGGGGTGTGCCAATCGCTTGGAGCGTCCCTCGTTCAATATCCAGAATGTATCCGTTGTCGAACTTAACGACGGTCCCGGCCGCAATCGTTAGGTTCGCAGGACTGTCGGTCGATGCTGTGCCGACGCGCAGATCGCCGCCAACGATATGGATCGGTAGATCTCCATAATCCCAGCTCCGATCCGAACTCAGCACGCCAGCAGGAATCCAAATCCGATCGCCGCCCAAATTCCCGCTTGCAGTCAGTTGGCTGACATTCGGATCGGCGTCAAGGTGGAAGTAGTAGGCCGCTCCATAATTGTCTTCGGCGTGAACATTCTGCAGCGTTGGTGCACCTGAAAAGACTTCAATGCCGCGAGAATATCCGTTGGTTATCTTCACGTTGGTCAGGCGAGTTTGTGTTTCTGGCTCCGTGCCGGTGTGAACGAGTTCGATCGAGCCTGTTGCACCAGTGCCTACGCCGTCGCCGTTGTTGTCACCGGCATAGCGGACTTCAACGTTTTCGAGGACATTCCCAGGGCCTTGCAGACGCAGCGACTCCCAATAGCCCGGATACGGCTGACTGTCGGTGCCGTCACCGTTGCTGTCTCCACCGGCGCTGTCGTCTGTCGCTGCCGTAAACACAACAGGATTACTTGGTGTTCCGATTGCGACCAATGTTCCGTCGGTCGCATTGATCCGATATCCCGGAAGCAATTTAACGACCGTGCCAGCAGCGATATCAAGCGTGACATCGTCGCCACCGCTTGGCTTCGTGACGGTGAGATCACCCGAAGTGATGTGGATCGGCAGCGAGCCGTAATCCCAAGTCCGATTCGTCTCGAGCGCACCTGATTGTATCTCGATTCGGTCGCCAGCCAGATTTCCTTTTGCAGTCAGCCCAGACGTGTTCGGATCGGCAATCAGGTTGAAGTAATAAGGAACTCCGTAGCCGTCTTCAACGTAAAGGTTTTGCAGGGTCGGTCGACCGGCATAAACATCAATTCCGTTTTCGTAAGACTTGGCGATCTTTACCGAAGTCAGTTGTGCTTGCTCACTTGCTATACCGCCGACATAGTTGACAGCGATCGCCGGCACTCCACCGACACCGACACCATCGCCGTTGTAGTCGCCAGCATAGTGAAGCTCGACGTTAACCAACCGGTTGTTCGGTCCGGTCAGTACAAGCCCTTCCCAGTAGCCCGGATACGCGGCGCTGGACGCAGCGTCGCCATTGCTGTCTCCGCCATATTGGTCGTCTGTAAATGCTGTGAATACGATCGGTTCGGAAGGTGTTCCGACCGCATGCAACGTTCCGGTCGTCGCGTAGATCGCATGCCCGTAGTCCATCTTGACGATCGTGTCAGGTGCAATCGTCAAGACAGCCGGAATTCCATTGGCATCGCTTTCGATCGCCAAATCGCCGGAAAGAAACACTGGCAAGACGCCATAGTCCCATGTGCGATCTTCCTGCAACGTTCCGCCGTCGATCTGAATTCGGTTGCCACCCAGGTTCCCAATTCCGGTTAAATCATTGGTTTGCGGCGCAGCGTTCGCAAAGAAGCGGAACGGGATTCCGTACGAGTCGTGAACATGGATCGAGTCCAGGACTGGCGCGCCACTGACTACGTTCACACCGTTGGAATACGCACGGGTGATGTTGATGTGCCGCAATTCGTTTTGCAGGAGCGGATCACGACTATCAAAATTGACGTTGATCACCGGGACGGCACCGACGCCAACTCCGTCACCGTTGTAGTCACCGGCATAGCGAATGTTGACATGCTCCAACCGGTTGTTTCCAGTTTTTAAATCAAAGCCTTCCCAGCGCCCTGGATACGGTGCGGTTGCGTCGCCATCCCCGTTTGAATCACCCGCGATGGCGTCATCAGTAAGTGAAGTGAACACGATCGGCAGTGACTCTGAACCGACCGCCTGGATCGTCCCAGAAGTCGTGGTAATCAAAGCGCCACTACGCATTTTGATGACGGAACCGGCGGCGATCGTTAAGTCGACCGGGTCTTCATTGGCATCGGGCCCGACCGCCAAATCCCCCGCGACGTCAATCGGCAATGCACCATAGGCCCAATTACGATCGGACTTCAGGACGCCACCGTCGATCACGATTCGGTCACCGGCTTGATTGCCACTGCCATTGATCCGCAACACTTGCGGATCGGCGATCAACGCAAAGTGATACGGTACGTTGAAGGAATCGTTGACGGTGACATCACGCAGGATTGGCGCGCCCGCGTTGACTTTGACGCCGGTCGAAAACACATCGGTAACCGTGACATTCTCCAAGCGGTTCTGTTCGCTTGGCAGCAGACTCGTGCTGTTGATCGCAACCGCTGGCGTCGCCCCCACACCAACTCCATCGCCGTTGTAGTCACCGGCATAACGAATTTGAACGTTCTCTAAAACGTTGTTCGTGCTATTGAGCGAGATGCTTTCCCAGAACCCTGGATACGGTGTTGTCGCGCTACCATTGGCATTCGAGTCTCCACCGACCGAATCGTCAGAATTGGCGGTGAACACAATGGGCTCAGTGACGGTACCGATCGCTGAAAGTCGTCCGGTATCCGCGATCAACTCCGCAGCGTTTGAAAATTTGACGACGGTGCCGGGTGCAATGGTCAGCGTTGCCGGGTTGGACTCGTTGTCTTGACCGATCACCATGTTGCCGGACGTCAGTTCGATCGGCAGATCGCCATAGTCCCAAGAACGGTTTTCAGTCAGCGTTCCAGGCTGAATCAAGATTTTGTCGCCAGAGGTGTTCCCTGTCGCGGTCAAACCGCTGACTGTCGGCGCGGCATCTTTGCGAAAGTAAAACGCGCCACCTGAATCAGTGACCGCAACATCAATCAACGTCGGCTTTCCAGATGCGACGTCGATCGCCGTGCTTCGATTGTTGCTTAGCGAGACATTGCTGAGCGTCGTCTGTTGACTTGCCTCGGTACCGGTGAAATTGAGTTGCAACGCCGGCACGCTACCGGTCCCTATGCCGTCGCCGTTATTGTCGCCTGCGTAGCGGATCTCGACATTTTCGAAGCGGTTGTTCGGGCCACCGATGGCAATCGATTCCCAAGCCCCAGCGTACGGCACCCCCTCGGTCGTCCCAGTCAGGTCTTCACCAACGCTATCGTCCAATGCAGATGTGAACACGATGGGTGAAAGCGCCGATCCGATCGCTTCGACAGTACCATCGGAAAACAATTGCCGCGCGGGAGCGAACTTTACGACGGTGCCTGGTTCGATTTGCAGCGTCGCGCCGCTGGGTACCGAAACGTCGCCGGTCACGTGTACCGTTCCCGACCAAACTTCATCGGCAGCAAGTGTGCCTGACACCTCCCGCGCGAGCAGTCGGCGAGCTTCCAATTGCTCGGCGCGCGACCGTCGCTTTCGGCGTTTCAGCCGCTGCTTCGGGGCGGGTGTTAATTGACGAAACGGCCACTTCCAGTCGCGTTGATTGCTCATCGATGCAGCAATTAATAGAGGAAATCATTTCACAGCGAGCCAGACATCCTCTCCAACACAGCCCCAGCGCCAGAGAGGGAACTAGCGATCACCTAAGGTTACCTAGAATGCCCCTTTCGCGAGTGTCCAATTCACCTGCCTGTACAGATTTTCGCAGGTCATTTGCGGGATTCCGCAATCACTCCAGCTTCCGATTGGTTGATTATCGACCAACCTACACCGCAACACTGATGACTGGCCTTCTCGCTACAACCGCGTACGAGGCTGCGACAGGTGCCTTCAACGACATTAGACGCGGCGTTCGTCAAAGAAAACGCCTTTCGCGAAGGCCTATTTAGGGGCGTATTGGCATGCTGCGGCAAAAGACCAATATCACAATCACGTCTGCACACCACTGGACGCAGCGGGCGCTGACCTTTGGTTTGCTCCGTCAGTCCGCTGCAGCAAAGTACTCACCGCCAAATGGCAGTTGTCATCTATTGATCGAGCTGCTTGCGGAGTGCTTTCATGCCTCGATGGAGCAGTCCGGCGATCGCTCCAGTTGACTTGCCGAGTTCGTCTGCGACTTCGCTCAACTTCATGCCTTCTAAGTAGTGCAGGCGTACAGCGTCAGCCTGGGCCTCGGGCAACTTGTCGAGCGCCTCGCTGATCTGGATCACGCTCTCGCCCAAAGCAACATTTTGGCTCGGAGAACGATCCGATCCGGCGAGCAGCCCTTCCAAACGCATCGACGAAGCGGCCAGCTTCTGTTCCATCGACTGCTCACGACGGATGTCGCGTTTGTCGCGGTGCAAATCACGGTCGAGGTGGCAGAGGTGGTGAGCCAAAATCTGCCGTAACCAAGCCATCAACTCGGCTTCGGTGCCGCCGCGGAATCCGTCGAAACCCGCGACCGCCTGCATCATCGCTTGCTGGACCATGTCCGAGGCTCCGATCTTGGCCTGGTACGCCTGCCGCATTCGGGTCCTCGCCAACATCCGTAGGTAGGGTTCGAATTTGGCGATCACGGAAGGATCCGAAGCGTCGATCGGGGCCGAATGGGGAGAAGTTTCGCTCATGAGCAGAGTTTGAACGCCGAATACGCGCCGACGAGAAATCTTGTTTCGGTTAAAACTAGGCGAACAGATTAAACCACGTGGATTTGCACGGACGGAAAACCAAATGGCACGAGAGGCAGTGTATCAACAATCGGACCCCCGCGACCCTGGTGATGATGATGCCCAGCCGCAAAATTCGGGGCCGGTTTCCGATCCATCCTCGCCAAAACCTAGCTCAAAGCCCTTGTCCGAAGAAAACGACGGTAAATTGCGGCCGACTCGTCTGGACGAGATGGTCGGCCAACAAGACGTCATCGAACGATTGAAGATCGCGATCGGCGCCGCCCTACGCCGCGGCGAACCGCTCGGACACATCCTGTTCGATGGCCCCCCGGGTCTTGGCAAAACAACTTTCGCGACCGTCATTCCTGCAGAAATGGGGACGACGCTGCAAATGGCAAACGGTGCGGGACTGAGCGCCCCCAAAGACCTACTGCCTTACCTGACGAACGTCTCTGCCCACAGCGTTTTGTTCATTGACGAAATTCACCGTGTGCCCAAAGCGGTCGAGGAATACCTCTACACCGCAATGGAGGACTTTCGGATCGACATCGTGCTTGGCGAAGGCGTCAACGCGCGGACGTTGAATTTCGAACTCCAGCCCTTCACGCTGATCGGGGCGACAACACGGGCCGGGATGCTGAGCGCGCCGTTGCGAGACCGTTTCCAAATCCGCGAACACCTCGGCTGGTACACCCAAGCTCAACTGACCGACCTGATTCTGCGGAATGCAAAAAAGCTGTCGATCGAAGTCGAAGAAGCCGCCGCAACTGAAATTGCCCGCCGCTCCAGAAGCACACCGCGCCTGGCAAACAATCGCCTTCATTGGGTCCGCGATTACGCACAAGTCCGCGCCAAAGGCGTCGTCACTCTTGGCGTCGCCCGCGACGCGCTCGACATGATCGGAATCGATCGGTTGGGCTTGGACAAACAAGATCGCAATTACCTCGAAACCTTGATCCGAGTCTTTGCCGGCGGTCCAAGCGGTTTGGAAGCGATCGCGCATACGATGAACGTCAGCAGCGACACGCTCGAAGACGAAGTCGAACCGTTCTTGCTCCGCAGCGAATTGATCGTTCGGACCCGACGCGGACGGATCGCGACGCCCAAGGCATTCGAACACCTCAAGATGCAGCCGCCTTCCGTCTAGGCACTTCCAAAGACATCCGCGTAGCCGCTTGCAACGTTAGTTAACGCATCCATGCTGAAAAAAGAACGCGCGGAGCGAGTGCTCCAGCGACTCGAAGAACTTTATCCGGAAACGCCAATTCCGCTGGACCATTCGGATCCATTCACGCTTTTGGTCGCCGTCGTCTTAAGTGCCCAGTGCACCGACAAGAAAGTTAACGAGATCACCCCGGAGCTGTTCCGCCAAGCTCCCACCGCAAAAGCGATGTGGGATCTGGGCGAAGCGAACGTCTTGGAAATCATCCGCCCACTCGGATTGTCCAAACAGAAAGCGAAGGCTCTGGTCAAGCTCTCTGAAATCATCGAGACCGAACATGGCGGTGCCGTCCCCGAATCGTTCGACAAGCTCGAATTACTACCAGGTGTTGGGCATAAAACGGCCAGCGTCGTGATGAGCCAAGCGTTCGGCCATCCTGCCTTCCCGGTCGACACACACATCCACCGTTTGGCTCAACGTTGGGGCCTCACTAACGGCAAGGATGTCGCCCAAACCGAAGCCGACTTAAAGAAGCTGTTCCCGAAAACGTCTTGGAACAAGCTGCATTTGCAGATCATTTTCTACGGCCGCGAACACTGTTCCGCACGAGGCTGCGATGGCACGCGATGTGCGATCTGCCAGGAACTCTATCCCAATCGCAAACGCCCCTTCGTAGCGAAGAAACCTTAGGGTCGGCTCCTCCGTTCTTAATCGCCTATTTGTGTTAATCATTGGACTTAACACGCTGATTTGCGACAGACGGATTTGGCCCCCACCCTCGAACGATTAAAGTTGTCGTTACAGCGAATCGGGCTTGTGATTCGATTCAATTTTGCATCCGCCCCAATAAACCCCAAGAACCGATGCCAGCCAACTGGGACGCCGTCGCCGAAAAACTTGCGCAAGCCGACACACCCGAGATCGTTGTTCGATTGTTCCGCCAGCACTACGAAAACCTTTGCAGCGGAAAAGAAGCCACCATTCGTGAAGCCGAAATCACCCCCGTCGACTCGGTCGTTGACGCAGATCACTTGGACGAGGCACTGGAAGCGGTCGGGCGAGAAAACTTGGCCGCGACAGCTGTTTTGAAACTCAACGGCGGCTTAGGAACATCAATGGGGCTCGACGGCCCAAAATCGCTGCTGCCCGTTCGCGGAAAACAAACGTTCCTCGAGCTGATCCTCCGTCAGAACGAAACGCTGGGCGTCCCACTCGTCTTGATGAACAGTTTTTCGACCGAAGAACAAACCGCGGCCGCTGTCGCCGACTTTGATGGCGAAGTGGACGTCATCTCATTTCTGCAGCACCAAGTTCCCAAGATCGACGCCGAAACGATGGCTCCGGCTGAATGGCCGGACGATCCTTCGATGCAATGGTGCCCGCCTGGTCACGGCGATATCTACGCCGCGCTGGTAACCAGTGGAACTCTTGAAAAACTGCTGCAACAAGGTCGACGATACCTGTTCGTTTCCAACGCTGACAATCTCGGCGCGACGCTGGACCTCAGCATCCTAGGTCACTTCGTCAGCAGCAACGCGTCCTTCATGATGGAAGTCGCCGACCGAACGGCAGCCGACCGCAAGGGGGGGCACTTGGCACGCGACAAAGAAGGCGGACTATTGCTCCGCGAAAAAGCCCAGTGCCATCCCGATGAAGAAACACAATTCCAAGACATCACCCGTCACCGATTCTTCAACACCAATAACCTGTGGATCGATCTGCAGCAGCTCGACGCATTCCTGAAAGCAGGTGACGGGACGGTCGCGCTGCCAACGATCACGAATCGCAAGACCGTCGACCCAAAGGACTCCAGCTCGACTCCGGTCTTCCAACTTGAAACCGCCATGGGCGCCGCGATCGAAGTGCTCCCCAACACCGATGCGATCCGCGTCCCACGTTCTCGGTTTGCACCGGTCAAAACCACCGGCGACTTGTTGGCCGTTCGCAGCGACGCTTATGAAGTCCGCGATGACCACTCGGTGGCTTTGATCGAATCACGCGGTGGCGTGCCACCGTCGATCAGCCTGGACGACAACTATTTCAAAAAGATTGCCGACCTGAGTGAACGCCTGCCCGTTGCACCTTCGCTGTGCAAGTGCGACACACTTACTGTAGAAGGCAACTTGTCGTTTGCAGCTGGCGTCGTGGTCGACGGTGATGCTGTTTTGAAAACAAGCTCGGACGCGGCAACGGTTCCCGCCGGCACTTACCAAGGCGAGCACCTGTTCTAGGCGTTCGATTCCGCAGCGTTCGTCTCAGAACGCTTGTACCGATCAAAACGATTCTCCCCGGGCGAGCGCCCTGTTGCTCGCCCATTTCGAGCCTTGCTGTGGTGGCATTCGGATGGCTAGCGTCCGATTGCCCCGCCCTGTCGGTTGCTGCGTGCTACGTTTGCCGACTAGCTTCACACTTTGTGCTCACCGAGAATCGTCATGCTTTTCATCGGCTTTTTCGCAGGAATAGTCGTCTACAGTTTCTTCCGCTGCGTCGTGGGCGGGTTTTACACGGTCAGTCCTGATCAGCGGGCGGTCGTCACCAGCTTTGGCAAAGCCGAACGTTTGCGTGGCGTCACAACGGCCTCAGATGATGCCGCGTCGATGACTTCCGAAGAACAACATCGCTACGAGTACCCGCAAGTTCGCGTGGTCGGCCCCGGCGGTCCGTACTTTAAACTGCCTTGGCAAACGGTTCACAAAGTCAGCGTCGCGACACAGGCCGTCGACCTTTCCTGGGACCCCTCAAAAGCCCAAGACACCATCGAAGCGGTGACCAAGGATAACTTGACCACGGGGATCAACGGTCAACTGCGTTATCGCGTCAGTGAAAACAATCTTTATCCCTATCTCTTCGGTGTCACCAGTCCGCTCGAACACGTCATGGGGTACTTCGTTTCGGTACTGCGAGAGCGCGTCGCGAACTTCGTCGATCCGAAAGGTCAGACGTTGCTTTCCGATAGCGAATTGGAGTCCGCGGACGGCGAGTCGACGGGGCCATCAGTCGATCTATCGGAAGGTGTCTCGATCAATGACTTGCGCAAGAACCTTCCACTGCTGAATCAGTACATGGAAGAACAATGCCGTTCGACCACCGCACGTTACGGCATCGAACTCGACGCCGCCTTGATCACCGAAATCGATCCGCCAGCCGAAGTCGACCGCGCCCTTTCGGCAATTAACAGCACACGCAACCAAGTCGCTGCTGACCTGAGCACCGCCCGCGCCGACAGCGAGCAACAAATCACCATGAGCGCCCGCGCCGTGGAGATCGCGACCAACAACGCACAAGCAGAAGTCGCACCGCTGCGTGAAATGGCTGGCACCCTTGCGGAGATCAAAAAGACTGGCGGATCGCCGGCGCTTAAAGCCTACGTTCGCAACGCGAAGATTCCACTCTTCAATGCGGCTCACCGAGTCATCCAAACCGTCAACAGCAAATCGAATCCTTAGACATTCCTTCGTTCTTCGAATCGACAACAAAACACAACTGTAAAACAAAAGAGAAATACGATGGAATGGTTTGGTGCTGGATTTTTTATCGGGTTGATCATCATCCCCGTGCTCTTGGGATTCGCTCGCTTCTTTGCCCTCTACGCATGCGTGGGTGAATGCCAAGCGTACGTGTTGACGCTGTTTGGCAAAGTCATGGGCACAATTGACACGCCCGGTTTGCAGATCCCATTCTTCAAATTCGGTCCACGTGCACTGTTGGTCCCTTTCTTTGGCAAGTCGTACTTCGTCAGTACTGCGCTGCGTCAACACTACTTGCGCAACCAAATGGTCAACTCCGAAGAGGGGACACCGATGGGCGTTGGTATCTGGTACGAAATGCGGGTAACTGATCCGCAGAGCTACCTATTCACCAATGCCAACCCCGATGGATCATTGCAAGCCAACGTGACCAGCTCGACGATTTCGACGCTCAGCAACCTGGAAATGGAAAAGATGCTGGAGGATCGACACTCGCTCAGCCGCACAGTGCGAGCCACTGTGTCACCGCTTTCGGAAAAGTGGGGCTACACGCTTGGTTCGGTTTATATCCGTAAAGTCGCGTTTACGGACCGAATGATGGTCGACAATATCACCGAGAAGGTTGTGAAGCGTTTGGTCCAAGTCACCAGTGCGATGAAACAGGATGGCGAAAACCGCGTCGGTCTGATCAAAAGTGAAACCGCCTATCGCGTTTCGCAAAAGATGGCGGAAGCATCAGCCGCCCGTCCAATGATCGTCGGCAAAGCACTCAACGAGATCTCAGCGGCTGACGAAGAGATCCTCGAAACCGTTCTTTCAGTGATGGAAATCGACACACTGCTAAAATCCAATGCGTCGATCGAACTCTTACCAGCCGACGGCAACGTGCTTTATCAAGTCTAAGCACTTCAGATCTAAGATGATTTGCTACACTACGTCTCCGCTCAGCTTTCAACGTTCGGAGACGTTTTGTTGGACCCGATTGTTATCGCTTTCTTTTCTGCCGCAGCGATCGTGATCGTTTACTGGCATGTTCGTTTCAACGACAATGCCAAGTACCAGCGTCTTTCCAGACGCGGCGCGAAGTCCATCCAAAGGCATGACTTTCCGGATGCTCTATTCCACTACGCTGAACTCGAAAAACTGGCATTACGTCAGAATGACTCAGCAACGGCGAACGTCTTCCACTTCGTTGCAGCCGAAGGCACTGGAATCGCCTCGTACTGCCTTGAAGATTTTCCGGAAGCCATTGTGGCATTTCAAAGGGCTCTTGAAGTTGCAGGAAAAGGCGTCGAAGCCTCCGTCGCGTCGCACGTCCAAATACTTTGTCTGCTAGCCAGTTCTTATCAATCTCTCTCCCGGGCGGATGAGTCGAGACAGAGTTTCGAGCAATTGAAGGCGTATTGTCAGTCACTCGCTGCAGAGGAATTTAGCGAGACATTCGACTTTCTTGACCACGCTGTCGCTATGATCGCGGGTGCTCAGCAATATGAATTGGCAATGTCCATTTTGGAACTGCTCGATCAGCAACTCGATCGCTTGCCAAACAACGAAGTCCACCAGCAACGCTTGCAGTGCCAGATTCGCCTCGCCAATTTTCTCTACGCTAAAGACGAGTTCCAGACCTGCCTGGGCAAGAGTGAATCGATTCTGAATGACGAATCGACCAACCCACCATTGTTGGCTGCGGCGTTTCAACTCGTTGGTTCATGTCAGTTCGCATTCGGTGATTTCGCTCGTGCGACTCAATCGCAACAATCATCGCTTGAGCAAATCGCGTCCTATGCCAATGCATCCGAGATCGCCCACTCAAAATACACGCTCGCGACGTACCTGCTCTACTACGGCAACTACCAACAAGCAACCAAACTCGCACAGCGTTGCCACCCCACATTGAAACGCGAATATCAATTCTCCGATGAAGGGCGTCGCTTTTTGTTGCTGAGTGATCTGCCGTTCCTTTTTCATAGCGGCGACTATAAATCGATGTCGCAGGTACTCAATGAACTGGAATCCATTCCAAAAACACTCGGCGTTCGGGCTTTAACGAACGAAGCATCCAATCAGTGTTGGCGTGCACAGTTCTTCGGCGACCTGCAATGTTTCGATCGCGCAATCGCCTGCATCCGCGAAGCCCTCGACTCACTAAGCCGTATGCACGGTGACTCGCGGCATGATTCGATTGTCTACCGAATCCTTCTCACGTCCTTTGCGATCCATCTCGGGCAGCTTGACGAAGCCGGCGAACAACTTGCTCTCATCGCTGCGACTCAAAAGTCTCTGGGATCCCAAAACTATTCGTGGTCGACTAGCTTGCTGAGCGTTCGCGCAAGTTTTGAGTTGGCGCAAGGAAAAGCTTCGGAGTGCCTATCAACTGTCGAATCGGCAATTGAACGGCTGAATGAAACCGTGCTTCCGAACAACACCAGCTATGCAGAACAATGGCTGATTCGATCACAAGCCCAACATGCGATAGGCGACATCGAATCCGCAATCAACTCTGCGAAACGTAGCATTTCCAAACGTGAAGAATCGCAACCGCCTGACCACCTGCGTTTTTTCGCCTCCTACCAAACGCTAGCCACTCTCTATCAGCAATTGGGGCAAAACGAACATGCAATCGAGTTTGAACAAAAGGCAGACGCAATTCGCAAACAATGCGACTTAATTTTGCAGGACGCTACGATTGGAACTGGCGAACGTGAACTGAATCCCTACGCGGTGTAGACGCCGACGATTGAAGCGAGCTATTCCAACGCAGACGACGCATCACTTTTTGGTCCGCCGCACTTTGGTTCACTCAGCCCACACCGCTTGATAATCCCCTCTTCACCTTCCAAAGACTTGCGACCGCCAAATTGTCCATCGCATGTCATGCAAGGCACTCCATTCGTATCGTGACCAGTCGGTCAGATCTCACTGTTCTGCTGACGCTGTTTGCCGAAAATCCCAATTTTGGAAACCGAATCCGGCTGTGAGCGATATGATTGCCAACGGGGGGATGTTCCGTAGACCGTTTTGCTCCGAATTTAGGCCGAGTGATGAATACGGATAAGCTGGGTGCGACGTTGACGTTTGGTGGGGTGATGTTTCGCACTTGGGCGCCGGCGGCGACCCAAGTCATGCTTCGTGGTTCGTTCAGTGACTGGGCTGACGTCCCTCTTGAGCGAGACGGTGAGGGATTTTGGTCCAAGTTTGTGCCCGGGGCCAAAGAGGGCGACCAATACAAGTTCTATGTCGTTGGCACTGGATCGGCGGGATACAAACGCGATAGCCATGCCCGCGCGATCTACCGTCACGGAAGCCGCAATTGCGCCGTGACGAACCCTGCGTCGTTCCCTTGGCATGACGCCAATTGGAAAACGCCTCCGTACGAGCATTTTATTATCTATCAATTGCACGTCGGTGCGTTCTTCGCCGAAGACGAACACGGAGTCGATCAACGGCCAAATCGCGTTGCAACCTTCATCGACGTCATTCGAAAAATCCCTTACCTCGCTGATCTAGGCGTTACGGCCGTTCAGCTGCTGCCCATTCAAGAGTTCCGCACCGAACGCGGACTTGGATACAACGGCACGAACTACTTTTCGCCTGAAGTCGACTACAGCTTTGATTCGAAGAGCACGGAATTCGAGCGGGGCTTTCAATTCATCAATCAGCTCCTCACCTCTCGAGGCTTGGCCCCCTACGCTCCCGGCGATCTGAACTGTCAAACCAAACAGTTGATGGCACTGATCGACTTGTTGCACGTCCACGGGATCGCGATCATCTTTGACGTGGTCTACAACCACGCGGGCGGTGACTTCGGCGACGAAGGCATCTATTTCTATGATCGTCAGCCATACGGGAACCAGAACAACAGCCTGTACTTTACCGATCGCGAATGGGCCGGCGGACTCGGTTTCGCGTACTGGAAAGAACATGTCCGCCAGTTCCTGATCGACAACGCAAAATTCTTTATCGACGAATACCACGTCGACGGATTTCGGTTTGACGAAGTCACCGTGATCGACCAATTCGGCGGATGGTCGTTCCTCCGCGACCTGACCAATACGATTCGGTATCACAAACCCGATGTTTTGCAAATTGCCGAATACTGGGCCGACCAGTCGGTGATCGTCCGCGAGACACGACATGGCGGAGCGGGGTTTGATTCGGTTGTCGATTCAGGTCTACGCGGAGCAGTCCGCAATGCCCTGAAACAGGCGTCACTAGGCAATCACGCCGCTGTTGATCTTCATCTTGTCGTTGATCAGTTGTATCCGAAGCATGGGCCGGCTTGGCGGCAGGTCCCACACCTTGAAAACCACGACATCGTTCGAGTCAACAATACAACCGACCGAGATCCTCGAATCGCGGAGCTCGCCGGCGGAAACGATCCACGATCTTGGTATGCAAGAAGCCGTTCACGCTGGGCTGCAGGTGTGCTGCTAACCGCTCCAGGCATCCCCATGCTATTCATGGGGCAAGAGATCCTGGAGGACAAGTACTGGAGTGATAATCCGGGATACTATCGCGACTATCTGATTGATTGGGACGGTTTGGAGCATGAACGACCGATGCAAGATTACTTGCGTTGCGTGCGAGAGTTGTGCTGGCTTAGACGGCGTCATCCGGCACTCCGAAAAGACGGATTCGCGGTACATCACCGCCCGGACAGCAACCGAGTGTTCGCGTTCCACCGCTGGGTCGAAGGCGTCGGCCGTAACGCGGTCGTCGTTGCGAATTTGAACGAATCCAGCTTCCACGGCTACCAGATTGGATTCCCGCTTTCCGGACACTGGTTCGAATCATTCAACAGCGACGTCTTCGACAATTGGGTGAATCCGAATACGGTCGGTAACGGCGGGCACATCGATGCAAACGCGGGACCGTTCGACGGGCTGCAAGCGTCAGCCCGTCTTTCCATTCCCGCGAACTCTGTCTTGGTCTTCACGCGAGACCAAGGTGACGCCATCTAGACCAATGACGGCCCCAAGCGTTAACAACATTCAATGACTCGCGTTACTGCTGCGATTGCAAGTAAAGGTCAGCCAATTCCTCCGGCAGCACCCATTCGACATCACCGTCGATCTGTTCGGTCAAGTCTTTGATCTTCTGCATGTCGAACTCCCAGTTCTGGATAAACACGACGCCAAATTTGGGGTCTCGTCGCCGCAACATCCGTTTGACTTGAGCAACGGTTTCTTTGGCAGGTACCGCATCGTTGAGGAAGTGAAAGGTAGGAATCCCATCGGTCAAGTACGGTTCATCACGCCACCATTGTCGCCCGTACCCTTCCAGCAGACACTCCATCCCCTTGAGTTGCTTGGCGACGTCAGCGAACTGCTCTCCGCCGCGCTCCCCAACGATCGTTCCCCAATACCAACGCAATCCAAGCTGCTGATTGAATTGATTGGTCATGTCCAAGTAGCGACGAAAGATTTCTGCCTGCTTCGGACCGTATGCTTCTCCGTAGTGCAGCGGATACATGTACCCCAACCCGCTGACCGCACAACCAAACGAATCAAAGGCTGTTTGTGAGTTGTAGTAATAATCGAGAAGTGGTCCATGCAATTGCAACATGGCTGGCCCCATCGTCCATCCGATTGGCAACTCACCACGCAGCGGACTCCGCCAATACTTTTCCGTTGGCATGAAGTCCAGCCACAGGTTCATGTTGTCACCATCGCTGACCAAAAGGCACAGATAGCGTTTGGCAGGGTCATAGCTCAACTTGCGTGTTTCCGGTTGCTTGATGGAGGTTGTTTTTGCTTCCCAACCACTCCAAACCGACAGGTTCGTGTGCCAGTCTGTCGGAATCAAAAACTTCCCATGATCGGACAACAGCTTGACTCCCAAGCCTTCGCCAATGCCGGTGTCCTTGCCACCACCATTGGGATATCCGAAAACCGGAATATTGACAGGCATCTTGGCAAGCATCGCCTTGATCGCGTCAAGGTCACCGTCGGTTGTTGCTTCATCGCGATAATCCGGATGCGAGATCCAGAATGTGAACACCTTGTGCTGGACCAAATAATCTCGCAGGTGACCATGGATCACAGGGGAGAACACCGCGATGGCATTTTGATTCATTTCTGGCCACAAGTTCTCCCATGCCCACGCATACGCCTCTTTGTTTGTAGTCCAACGACCTCGTGTGTCTTCGGCAACCTTCAATCTGAAACGCTCGACGTCTTCCGGAAAGGCCATCGGAATGCCGCGGACAGAAGCAATCATCATCGCGACGTTCAATCCGGCCGGGAGCTTCGGATCGACGACGACCACTTCTTGTACTGAATATCGCTCGATCAAATCTTCCACCGACTCGATGGCTTCCCGATCGGTGACGTATTCTTTGTCGACTAACCAATCCAACCAAACTTGGTCGATCGATTGCCGACGTCCACCCTCGGTTCCCAAGGGCCGAATCCGATTTTCGCTTAGCAGTAGAAACAGTTCCGGCTGTTCGCGATTAGCCAACCCCTGAACAGAAGCTACAAAAGCCTGCGTGTTTCTGGGCAAGGCACGGGCGTCGAAAACGAACAACTTTTTTGCCGGCGTTTTCGCCTGCGGACAGACTTCCTGCACTTCAGCTGGGCGTTCAATAAAAACCGGTTCCGGAAACTCAGACTGCGCAGAAACCGTACTGCTAGCGGCGAAGATCAGAACCGCGGCCAAGTTGAGGAACTGTCGGAACGTCGTTTGGGAGAGCAACAACATGACAATCGATCGGGGGCAATAGTGGTGGGGCAATTGGGGCAGGGAGATTAGATCACGAAACGGTCGGTCACAAGTCGCGTGATCGGGGGAGCCTGGCCCCCAATTATCGATCACCTGCGCGCGATTCCGCGTGTACAACTGGCACTTTTACACCAATCAACGTGACAAACCTTGACGTCTCGGAGTGATTCGCAAATGGCGTTTTCGCGGCGTACGGAATAGTCCTCGTGACCGTTATCGCCCACTTTGATCCTGCATCCGATTTTCGATTGCCGATAGGGGTTCGCGTCCCCATCAACCATGGCATTCTATAATCGTGCTCTGAGAGTAGATCTGTACCGGGGGCTCATCCGAACAATGACTGACGCACCGCAATCGCCGACTTCCCACGCTGTCGTAATTCGCCCGGAATTGGCCAACTGTCTGAACTACGCGTCGTGGCAAAATTCGGTCCCGCTGCTGAAATCACTGCGGGTTCAGAATCCGACCGATCAGACGCTTCAAGACCTGTCGCTGACTGTCACCTCTTCCCCAGCGTTCATCCGACCGAAACGGTGGGTGATCGATCGCCTTGGTGCGATCTCGGAAATTAAACTTCGCGATCGCGAAATCCAATTGGATGCTGATTACCTCAACGGCCTGAACGAAGCCGAACGCGGGACGCTGACATTCAAACTCGCAAGCGGCGACTCGATCGTATCCGAAATCGAAATGCCTGTCCGCGTATTGGCACGCGACGAGTGGGGAGGAATGCTCGCCGGCGGTGGGTTACTCGCTGCGTTTGTCATGCCCAACGACCCGGCGGTGTCAAAGGTTCTCAAGTCGGCCAGCGAAGTACTGGAACAGTACGGCCACGGCGCGGCGCTGGACGGGTACCAGAGCGGCGATCCGCGGCGAGCCTACATGTTGATTGCCGCGTTATGGTCGGCGGTTGCTACGCACGGTTTAACCTATGCAAATCCGCCTAAAAGCTTCGAACTCCAGGGACAGAAAACACGGCGCCCATCGACGGTCTTAGCCGACGGATTGGCAACTTGTTTGGACAGCACGCTGCTTTTTGCCGCTGCAATCGAGGCGATCGGGTTGAACCCTGTGATCGTGATGATCGAAGGGCATTGCTTTGTTGGCGCTTGGTTGATCGAAAAAACGTTCGGACAAACGCTGGAACCGACCTGTAGCGAAATCCGCAAAGCGATCGCATCCAACGAGCTGATTACGTTCGAAACGACGATGGTCACCGGTCGTCCTCCGGCGCGATTCGAAGACGCGATCAGCCACGCCGCGAAATCGACGAGCCAGGAGAACGAGCACGCTTACTTGGCGACAATCGACATCGCACGTGCACGCATGAATCAAATCCGTCCGCTTGCATCGCACCAGATTGCATCGCAAGTTGTCACGGAAGAAGAGTCGGCTTCGCAAGGCCCGTTGCCGTTGCCAGCGGCGCCGACATTCGACGATGTTGCCTTTGAAGAATCGGACGAAAAACCGGCTACGCCCGAAGGCCGCATCGATCGTTGGCAACGCAAACTGCTGGACTTGTCGCTCCGCAACCGCTTGCTGAATTTCAAATCGAACAAGCAGTCGATTCCGATTCTTTGCCCCGATATTTCGCAACTCGAAGACCGACTTGCCGACGGCGGCAAATTGCGATTGATCTCGCTTTCAGAGCAAAATCCGCTCGGCGACCGTGATGCCGAAACACACCGCCAGCGTACCAACCAAGATTTGAATCTCGAGTTCGCTCGGCAAGCATTGGGCCGAGATGAGATCACTTGCACCCTCACCGAAAAAGAGCTTTCCGGACGTCTGACGACGATCTACCGCAACGTCAAAAACGATCTCTCCGAAGGCGGTACCAACACGCTGTTTCTGGCCGTCGGTTTCTTGAGATGGAAACCCAAACCGGACGAAGACAAGGTCTACCTCGCGCCACTGTTGTTGGTCCCTGTCAAGCTGACGCGCAAAAGTGCATTGTCACCCTATTTCTTGACCATGCACGAAGACGAAGTGCGATTCAATGCGACATTGATTCAGCTTCTCAAGAAAGACTTTGATCGTGACTTGGCGGTCTTCGAATCCGACTTGCCGACCGATGACAGTGGCGTCGATGTCCCCAAGGTTTTGGCCCGGATGCGCCGCGAAGTCCGCGAGATACCGGGCTTTGAAGTCGTCGACGAGACCGCGTTGGGAACGTTTTCGTTTGCTAAGTACTTGATGTGGAAAGACCTCGTCGATCGGATTGACAGCCTGAAACAAAATCGAGTCGTACAGCACCTGATTGATAACCCGGAACAGGCATTCGAATCCGCAGCGGGATCGATCCCGTCGCCGCAACAGATCGACACCCAATTTGAGCCCAAGGACATTTTCCATCCCTTGCCGGCCGACTCGTCACAGCTAGCTGCTGTGATGGCAGCTTCCGAAGGGCAGGACTTTGTCTTGGTCGGACCTCCAGGAACTGGCAAAAGTCAAACGATCGCGAACATTATTTCGCAGTGTCTGGCGATCGGTAAATCAGTCTTGTTCGTCGCGGAAAAAACAGCCGCGTTGGATGTCGTCTATCGACGCCTTAAAGAACACGGGCTAGCGGATTGCTGCCTGGAATTGCACAGCAGCAAAGCAGAGCGGCGCAAATTCCTGGATCAACTCCATTCGGCGTGGCAAAACAATCGACGAGCCGATCCGACAGAATGGCTGATGATCAGCGAGCGTCTGAAGTTTCGACGTGACGAATTGAATGCCTATGTCGCCGCGATCCATCACACACATCCAAACGGATGGACCGCTTACGAAGCGATGGGACTGTGCGTGCAAGGCACCGAACACGAAACACCCGAGCTCAAGTGGGCCGACTCGGTTTCGCATGATCAACAGGGTTACCAACGTCTGCTGAGCGTCGCAGAATCGCTTGCCCTGACGTTTGCGGAAATCGATTTGGCGACATCGCTGCCGATGGTCAAAACGACGGAATGGTCGGCGTCCTGGGAACAGTCACTACTGACTGAATGCGGCAAAGTTCAAACGATTTCGGCGGCGTTTCAACGATCGATGGCTACGTTCACCAAGCAGTTGGGAATCGCCGAGCGATCCGATTGCTCGCTCTCTGAAGTCGAAGTATTACAGCGATTGGCCAAGGCACTTGAACGCTGTGTCGACGAAGACGTGCGGATCCTCTTTCACAAGAACTTTGCCAAGCTGAGCGCCGCAAACACGGATCTCGAACATGCAATCACGGCCTACCGGTCGACGAAAGACTCGATCGACGCGGACTACGACGATTCACTCGCATCGGTTCCGCTCGATCAAATCGACCATGACTGGCGTCAGGCGGTTTCGGCGTTCTTTCCAATGTCTTGGTTCGCCAAACGTAAAGTCACACGATTGCTACAGACCTATGCGAGCGCCGGGGCCGCGAATCCAGAGACCGATATCGCAGCGATTCGCAATATCCTGCAACAGCAATCGGCAATCTCGGCCAATCCACTGGCCAATCAAACGGATTACTGGAAAGGCACGGAAACCGACACGAGCAAGATTGCGTCGCAACTCTCCAAAGCGGATGAGTTGCGCAGCTCGCTAATCGCTTTTGGAAAACGGTTTGGAGGCGTCAATGAGGTTTCCAAAGCGATTCGTCCCTGCATCGACGGAGCGACTCCCGAAGCACCGATCTACCACGCCGCTCGTGAGTTTTTGCAAGCGAACCTAGCTTTCCTTGCCCAACTGAAAGCGTTCTCCGATGTCGCCGGCGCAATGCCGCTGTCCAAGAAGCTGTCCAAGAATTCGAAAGGCATCATAGCCACCGTTGTCAGTGCGACCAAAAAGATTGAGGAACACCGTACTTGCCTTCAGCGTTGGACGTCCTGGTGCCAAATCAAACAGGCTGCATCAACGGTCGGACTGGATGGCTTCGTCACGTCACTGGAATCAGGTGACCTCACACCAGATAACGTGGTCAATCGCTTTCGGTTGGCGTATTCGCGATGGTGGATTCGAGGCGTCATTGACCGCGATCCCGTGCTGCGAACATTCCAGCGGTACAAGCACGAAGACGCAATCGCAGATTTCCGTGAACTCGACCGCCAAGCTCGTGAGATCGCTTCATCGCGAGCACAACAAGCGGCCGCCCATGATTTGCCAATTGACGGAATTCCAAAGAAAAGCGAGCTTGGACTGCTCCGTCACCAAATCGGATTGACTCGGCCCAGCAAGTCGATCCGCCAAGTCATCAGTTCGATGCCCGATGCGTTTGGCAAATTGGCCCCCTGTGTGATGATGTCGCCGTTGTCGATCGCACAGTACTTGCCAGCCGATCAAAAACCGTTCGATGTGGTAATCTTTGATGAAGCGTCACAGATCACCACTTGGGATGCGGTCGGCGCGATTGCCCGTGGGGAGCAAACAATTATCGTCGGCGACCCCAAACAGCTTCCGCCCACAAATTTCTTTGGCCGCGCCGATGACGACGCCACCAACGATGAACTCGAAGATCATGAAAAGGACCTCGAAAGCATCTTGGATGAAGCAACTGCGTCAGGGCTACCGACGCTGCAGCTGAATTGGCACTACCGCAGCCGCCACGAATCGCTGATCGCGTTCTCGAATTGGAATTACTACGGCAACCAACTGGTCACGTTCCCGGCTGCCGAGTCAGAAGATCGTGGCGTGTCGCTGATCAAACTTCCCAATGCTTTGTACGATCGCGGCAAAAGTCGCACCAACCGAGATGAAGCTCAAGCGATCGTGAACGACGCGGTCACCCGAATGAAACGTGAATTGCAACGTCCCGATTCTGAACGCCTGACGTTCGGCGTGATCACGTTCAACGTCCAGCAACAAACGTTGATCCAGGACTTGTTTGACCAGGCCCAGCGTGACTGCCCTGAGCTCGATTGGTTCTTTGCCGACGATCGAATCGAACCGACGGTCGTCAAAAACCTCGAGAATGTTCAAGGTGACGAGCGTGATGTGATGTTCTTTTCAATCACGTTTGGACGAGACGTTCCCGGTAAAAAGATCCCTGTGAACTTTGGTGCCCTCAACCGGGACGGTGGCGAACGCCGCTTAAATGTTGCCGTCACCCGCGCCCGACAAGAGCTGGTCGTGTATTCCTCGTTCTCTGCCGATGAATTGGCGGCCGAACGGTCAAAAGGACGCGGCGTATCAGACCTGAAAGCGTTCTTGGAATATGCCGAAAAGGGCCCCGAAGCGATCGCAGCGAGAACCGAAGGGAGCGTCGGAGGTTTCGATTCGCCCTTCGAAGAAGCTGTCGCCGAGGCGTTGGAATCAAAGGGCTGGCAAGTTGTTACGCAAGTCGGCGTATCAGGCTTCCGCGTCGACCTTGGGATTCGCCACCCCGATAAACCAGGCGCGTACCTGGCCGGTGTGGAATGTGATGGCGCGACGTACCACCGAAGTGCGATCGCTCGCGACCGTGATAAAACCCGGCAAATGGTTTTGGAAAATCTCGGCTGGAACATTTTGCGAGTGTGGTCGCCGGACTGGTGGTACGACGCGAAGTCTGCGACCGAGCTGATTGATCAACAACTCAATCAACTGCTCGAAGACTCCCGTCAGCCAATCGCCGAAACGCCCGCAGTTTCCTTCGCTAAAGAGCAGATTCCGGCATCCACTACGGAAACGCCGGGCGAAGTCGAGGAGACAACCATCGCCAGCAGCACCGAACCCGTTTCAGAACAAGAGCCAGTTCTTGAAACCGCTCCCATGCGTTTCGCCAGAGGACCGAGTGCAGCCACCAGCACTTTGACTTCTCAACCAAAAGAATCGACCTCAGCCACTTTCACCAGAACATCTCTGGGCGATGCCACGGCAAACCAAGATCGCTTTCATGACCCGTCGTACGATGAAGAGCTTCGAACGATGGCAATGCGGGTCCTTCAGCACGAATCGCCGATTCGTGAAGATGTGCTGGCGAAACAAGTCGCGCGGGCTCATGGTTTCGGTCGCACGGGCGCCAACATTCGCACACGTATTGTGGACCTGCTAGGCGAAGTGGTTTCAACGACCGAATCCACCGGGACGTTTCTGTGGGTTGGCGATGCTCCGCAGTCGATCATTGCATTTCGTCCTGCCCAAACCGACGACGACCGCCGAAGCGTCGATGAAATCTCGATTGCAGAATTGGCAGGCTTGATTCAAGAGAATCGAGAACTGCTGTCTGAAAACGATCCTGCAGTCGCGATCGCCAGAACGCTCGGCTTGGCACGTCTTGCCCAATCCGCCCGTGAACGTATTGAAGAAGCGATTCACAGTTTCGGTAGCCAACAAGCTGAATGCTCGCCAGCGAGTGACTGACGGTTGCGTGATTTGACCAAACATCGGATGTTGTTGATGGAAATCGCTTCGATTGCCGCACGACGCGTGTGGCAACGCGATCCCCCCAAGCCTTCAATCAACTCCTTTCAGGATCGATTCGTGGAACTGACCTTTGAACAGCGTGCCAACCAGCACCGTGTTGCCTGGATCGTTGGAGCTCTGGAGGTCGCAGACTTGATCGCCTGGGCTGATTCTGAAATCGAAACGATTCGCAGGCCTGCGATCGAGCTGATTGATCTGTCGATGTGCTGTGACCTTTCCGCCCAACAGATCAACGAACTGCTTGCCAAACTCGCACAACAAACCGACGACATCGAGTCGACTTGCCTTGGCCTCTCACAACTGGCCAGTGTCGTCCGACGAAACAAGGTTTCCACCGAAACCGCAATCGTCAGTTGCCATCGCTTGTTGCAAAACGAAAAGCTACTCGCTCACGACTATTTCGCCGAGTTCATCAGTCTCGAAGACGACGCGTCGCGACTCCGCGACAGAGTTGCTGGGCCGATCAACGCTGCAGAATTGCGAGAGTCTCTGCTCGAAACACTCGACCACCTGCCAGAGCTTGCTCAAGCGTTCAACGCAGGCTAGCAACTCCTACGGCTATTGAAAAATCACCGCACATCTCGACCTGCCCAGCTTTTCCGAATCCGATAGAATCGCGTTTTCAAAACGCCCCAAAGAACTCCGAGTCAACCATGGCGACATCCAATCACCGGATCTATTCGATGAGCTTTGCCAAACTCTATCCGGCGTACGTCGCGAAGGCAGAGCGGAAGGGTCGCACTAAAGCCGAGGTGGACAAGATCATCCACTGGATGCTCGGTTACACGGCCAAGCGTTTGCAGAAAGAGCTGGACAAAGAAACCACCGTGGAAGTGTTCTTCACGAAAGCTCCCAAGCCCAATCCGGATCGCGAGTTGATCAAAGGCGTCGTCTGCGGTGTCCGCGTTGAAGAGGTCGAAGATCCGACGATGCGAGAGATCCGCTACATGGACAAGCTGATCGACGAGCTCGCCAAAGGCAAAGCGATGGAAAAGATTCTCCGCAAACCAGCTTGACGCGAAGCCTGCGTTATCCCACGACGAAGCTAATCCCACCCTGCCTGATGCGAAAGGGCGCAGCTTCGCTGCGCCCATTTTTGTTTCTTCTCATGCAACGTCGACAATAACGATTGGCACCAGTTTCATTTCCTTCGGCGGCGTGAGACCAAAAGAATCCCGCCTAATGAACACGAAAGGAACACAACCGACCCCGGCTCTGGGATTGCAGTAATCGCGGTGATCGTGGATGAGCGGAAGACAATGAAATCATCGAGGACTGTCGTGGGTGTGGCTGCGATTGCAAAGTCCGCTCCCAAACTTGGATCGTTCGGAGTGATCAACGCAACCGGACTTACTGCATCGGGAACTTGAAACTGAAATGTTCCGATCGAGACCTCACGAGCTCCTGGCGACACCTCCGCCCCGGCAACACCTGGCGGAAAGGCAATCTGTCGGAGCGTCAATCGGTTTAACCCCGAATCGGTCGTTCCCGGTATGAACCCCAATCCGATCTGTGAGCTCAACAAATTCGTTTCGCTACTCCATGTGACTTCAACATTTGCACTACCCAATCCAGAAGTGGGACTAATTCGATTGACATCGCCATCGGTCACCGTTTCCCGCAACATCAAGTTCGCGACCACCGTATCGCCGGCGGTGGCCCGATAGTCGTCTTGATCGAAGAAGACTTCATAGACAATTGCGCCATAAGCTTGGTTGGCCAAAATCAGCAACAAGCCGACAACAACAAAACGCATTGTTCGAATCACGATGTCCACCTGGTTTGAAGAGTAAGCAATCGTTTGGTTCAGAAAATGGGCCGTCCGCCAATCTCATTCAAGAGTCGCGTGAGGTACCGAAATTAGGCATGAAGTGGTCGAACAGATCGACGGCATCAACAAAGCCGTCGCTATTTCGATCCAGATCGGAGCGGTAGTTTGGGTCGCCGACTTGTGCCCCGAAGGAGGGCAGAAAATTGTCAAACAGATCAACGGCATCAACGAAACCGTCGCCGTTCGTGTCACCGTAAAACTGGTAAAAGTCATCCGCTTGGTAGGTAAAATCGTCTCCCGGAATGCTGTCGGCATTTCCATCGAGAAGGTGCCCGGAAGCGTTCAGACTCGTAGCGTGGATCAACAACTCGTAGTCGCCGTCAAGAAGACTCGCTCTATCAAAAATCAGTGACACCTCCGTTCGGCCGTTGACATTAGTAGGCGACATCAAGATTGGTGATGCGACCTGCCCCGTCCCCAGATGCCGCAACTCATAGTCACTCGCTTGCGTCTGGACGATCGTATTGAAGACGACGTTGACTTCTTCGATCGACGACCGCTGCGGATCTTCGTTGTTTAGGATCACTTCAGAGACACGGAGCGAATCGTCGTCGAGAATGGAAACCACGGTTGCTTCCACTGCCATTCCGCCGAACGCCGGGTCCTCACTTGTGACGAGGTAAGTGACGTTCCCGAGATGCGGCCCCTCAATCACCCCGTCATCAAATGCGTTGACATTGATCACCTGGGGCGTCAGCGCATTCCCAGGTGTAAAACAAGCTCGACAGGCTGACCGGGACCTGCCCCGAGATCAAGTTCCTCGTCAGGCATCGCAGTGACGGTGACATCGGACGTCGGGACCGAACGTAGCGTCAATTCCAGGGTGTCTGAAGTTGCCCCTTCGGCGACTTCTGTCTGGCCATCGGTTTGAGAGACAGTCACCACGGTGGGTAAAACGCTTAGTGGCGTGGAGATGACATTGTTCTTCTCATTGAATTCTGGAATGACATCGGTGGCATCAACAAGAAGACTCAGCGTATAAGTCCCTGGTAGCCCCAAACTCCAGATCGGGTCAGTCTCTTCGGGAAGTGTTAAATTCACCGCCCTGACACCTGTGGTCGTGAACGCGGCAAGTGGCTCGACCGGCATGACGGCGAGCAGCATCGCACCTTCTTGTGAAGCACTTGTGTTGAGATAGACCAAGATTGCCGACTGACTCAGTCCATCACCGGTCGGACTTGTGTTTGCGACTTCGTATTCAACGGCCAAGGTCTGGCCGGCGATAATTGGGGTGGCGTTAACGCTGAGCAACGTCGGGACATATTCGGCAATCTGCGGCGGTTGCGACAGAAACGGATCGAAGACCACCAGCGGCCGAGTGGGATCATCGACTTGGTGATTGATTTTGTCTTCGATCGCACTAGCGTTCGTCGTCCCCCACCAATTGTTCGTCATGTCAACGACTTCCGAATTGAGCCCGGAAACGTTCACTGCGGCACTACCAAAATTGTTGTTGTCAAACGTTAGCGAGGAATCCTCGTTGACATCGAGATTGATCACCGTATCGAAGCTTGAATCTTCGACCATTGCCGTGCTCGCTTGATGCAAGTCGACATGGCCGAGTTGAAATCGGCTGGTCGCGTCCGATCGGAAGATGGCATTCGGATTAATTGCGATTCCGCTGGTATCGTTTCCGCCCGCCGTTGAGACGAGGAGCGGCGTGCTCTCGACATGAAGCTCACCGCCGGAGACCACTTCGATACCGGTGGACACTACGGAATTGCTTTGATTGTTCTCGACCAACGCAACTTCGTTCACATCGCAGAACCAAAGCTTTCCCGCGACAGTGACATTGACCGAATTGGCGAGTTCTAGATGCGTGCCAGGGTTAAATTTCAGTTGAGCCCCGGCATCAATCTGAAGATCGCTGGTTAAGCGGTAGGACAGATTGGTCGTCGACACCGTCCCCATATTTCGAATCGTTGTATCGCTTGTTACCGATTCGCCACTGACATCCACCCGACCAAAGCTGTCGTTGTTTTCCAACCTTGGGATCAACATCGCCGGAACGGTCACGACCGCCCCAAAAACGTTGTTGACGACGTCACCGAAATTCAAAATTGATCCGCCTCGCCAAACGATGTTCTTAATTGAAAAATCTGAGTCGTCTGCTTTAAATCGACCGCCGGATTCGACCTCAACAAAACTGTTGTCATTCCCATTGGACAACAGAACGAATGGCGTGCTGTCCGCCTCCAGTTCGCCACCGGACTGAACTTCAATACTGGTCGACGAGACACTGCCTGAATTATTGTTGTCAAAGAACCCGACTTCACTCACATCGTCGAACCAGAGTTTCCCACCGACGTTGATGTTGACCGAATTCGCCACCTCGACCCTTGTTCCCGGATCAAATTTAAGAAGAACCCCGGGATCGATTTGGAGATCGCCTGTAAACCGATAGAACAGGTTCGCCGTCGATACGTTGCCCATCTGACGAACCACCACGTTACTCTGGACCGTCTGCCCGTTGATTTCGACAAGTCCAAAGCTATCGTTGTCCTCTAGACGCGGGATGAGTTCGGCAGAGGCATTGACGGCAGCAGCGAAGACGTTGTCGACAACATCACCGACGTTCAATATCGCTCCACTTCGCCAGATGACGTCTTTGATTGAAAAATCCGAGTCGTCAGCTTTCAAGCGACCGCCGGATTCGATTTCGATAAAGCTGTTGTCATTGCCATTGGACAACAGAACCAACGGCGTGCTATCGGCTTCGAGTTCTCCACCCGACTGCACTTCAATACTCGTTGAAGAGACCGAGCCCGAAAAGTTATCGTCATAGAACCCGACTTCACTAACGTCGTCGAACCAAAGCTTTCCACCGACAACGACGTTAACCGAATTTGCCAATTCGACGCTTGTCCCCGGAGCAAATTTCAGCAATACCCCGGGGTCGATTTGAAGATCACTTGTGAATCGATAGAACAGATTCGCCGTTGACACGGTTCCCATCTGACCAACCACAACATTATTCGTCACTGTCTGGCCATTGATTTCGACTCGGCCAAAGCTGTCATTGTTCTCTAGCCGCGGGATGAATTCGGCAGAGACATTGATTGAAGCACCAAACACGTTGTTGATGACGTCACCAACATTGAGAATCGCACCACTTCGCCAAATAACGTCCTTGATTGAGAAATCAGAATCGTCAGCCTCAAAGCGACCACCAGACTGAATTTCAATGAAACTCTCGTCATTGCCGTTAGACAGCAGTACAAATGGCGTGCTATCGGCCGCGAGTTCGCCGCCTGATTGAACTTGAATGCTTGTCGAAGAGATGGAACCTGAGAAATTGTCATCGAAGAACCCCACTTCGCTGACATTGTCAAACCAAAGTTTTCCACCAATATTCAAGTTGACCGAGGTAGCGAGTTCGACCTTCGTCCCTGGCTCAAACTTCATTTGAACGCCGGGTTCAATTTGAACGTCGCTAACGAATCGGTAGTAAAGATTCGCCGTCGAAACTGTCCCCATTTGACGGACCGTCGTGTCACTTTGCACCGGTTGCCCAGTGATTTCAACACGACCGAAACTGTCATTGTTTTCCAACAGTGGAATCGATTCTGCTGACGTGACGACAACGCTAGTGAAGACGTTGTCGACGACATCACCTACACCAAGGGTCGATGCCCCCTTCCAGATCACTTCCTTGATCGAAAAGTCGCAACCGGTCGCAAGTAATTGCCCGCCTTGTTCGACTTGGATGAAGCTCTGGTCGTTCCCATTGGTCAACAGCACGAAGGGAGTGTTTTCCGCATCAAGAACTCCACCAGACTGCACCTCGATACTGGTTGATGCAATACTTCCCGAATTGTTGTTATCAAAGAATCCGACTTCAGCGGCAGACTCAAATCGAAGGACGCCACGGACAAGCCAATTCACATTGTTGGCGATTGTGACCTCGACTCCTGGTCCCACCGTGACCATTGCGCCCGGCGCGATCACCCCGTCAGAGACGATGTTGTAAGGCGCCGATGTATCAAGAAACTCGACGTTCGAGTTGAATGTGCCAGGAAAATCTCCCGGAGGCATAGCGACCAAGAGCCTTCTTGATTCCAACCACTGAACGCCCAACGCAGTCTTCCTCATCTTTCGAGATTTCGACCGCCTCCGTCGCGTCGAAGAAGATCGGTCTACATCCGAACAGTTAGATTGGATCGTCCGCCTTGAAAGCATCCCCATGCTCCTGAATACCGCCAAAGGAGTACACCGTCAACCGCCCGCAGGAGCATAGTGGTTTTGCGGACTAGGGAAATACTTAAGTTGTCTAAAAATGACAAAACTTATTATTGACCTAGCTGGTAGAGCTTCTTTAGTCGCTTGAATCCAACGGCACCTTATCCGTTCGCATCTGTTTACTAGGCTCTAAACTGCTGCTGTTGAATTCACAGTGATTCGGCAACAATTCGGGGATCATGGATGTTCCCAAGACCACGACCGATTGCCCGGGTTGCAAGCAGCAGCAATCAGTGATCGATGCCTTGGTCGAACAAGTTGAAAAGCTAACCAAACGGCTCGAGAAGATCGAGCTCGAGGGCAAACGCCAAGCTGCGCCATTTCGTAAAGAACGCAATTCCGATCCAAAGAAGGCTGGCCGAAAGACCGGAGAGGACCACGGCAAGCACCATCGTCGTGCTGCTCCGGAGCAAATCGACGAGACATACAATGTGCCGCTGCCAAGCTGTTGCCCTGGTTGTGGATGCGATCAACTGATGAAGACCGAAACTCAAATCCAGCATCAACTGAATTTCCTCGGACGGACATTTATCGACAGTTGAATATTGTTGCTGGAAACTGCAGCGGCGGTGCAAGGCCGGCGCGAACTGCAAACATCCGATGCAACCGGAGCTGCAGCTGTGCAGCTCGGACCGAACGTTCACGCCGCGATGGCACTGCTTAACAACTCAGTCACGGCAAGGTAAAGCGTTTGCTGGAAATGCTTTTCGAAATCACCGTCGGGCGCAGTACGAGTTGCCGAAGCATGCTTCGTACCGCAAACCGTTTGGAATCAGCCCATGAGCACGTTCGTCACGCAGTACGTGGCTCGCCGCAAGTCGTCGGCGACGAAACAGGCTGGCGTGTCAATGGACGTCCGGCTTGGTTGCATGTGTTTGCTGGTTTGACCGCAACGGCATATGAAATTGACCCGACGCGCAGTATCGAACCGGCAGCGCGATTGCTTGGAAGAGATTGGTCGGGGATCTTCGGACACGACGGCTGGTCGGTCTACGACAAATTCAAGGCTGCAACGCATCAACAATGCTTCGCTCACCTGCTTCGGCGATGTGAATCGCTGATCGAAAGCGGGACCGGTGGTGCGTTGGCGTTTCCACGCGCGGTGAAGAGCGTTCTTCTCAATGGGTTTGAATATCGCAATGGGTTTCGCGCCGGAGAGATGACCGACCACGGGCTAAAACTGATAGCGGGGCGCTTGACGATGCGAATGCGTGATCTGGTTCGCCCGATCAAAACACATACGGCCAACGAACGCTTCGCGAAGTTCCTGGAAAACCATTCAGACAATCTCTTCACCCTCCTCCGTCATCCAGGAGTGGATGCAACCAATCGGTGAGCCGAACAAACGATTCGGCCGGCGGTCGTCAACTGGATGATGTGGACTGCCAACCGAAGTGATACCGGTGCGAACGCCCAGTCGATCATCATGAGCGTGATGCGAAACTGCGTGCAATGACTGGCTGACCCATTTACATTTTTGCATCGTCAATTAACAAGCCCGACGCCATTGCCGCTGCCTCTGCCCATCACCGTGCGGTAAACAAGTACCACTCCAGGCCCCTGATGTTTCGCCACCGGAGCAAGCCCGCAACTGCAATAGACAGGCCCGCCTCTGGAGCTCGACGAATCCTCCCGTCAATCACATAGGCGATATCATTGACGCATACTCTAGTGACTCTCTATTTCGAGTCCTGGAACCTTTTCTTTTTCTGGAACCTTTTCCTTTTCCAAACTTCACCTGAAGTGAATTGTTCACATCGCTGAGGCCGAGGCATCGCACTCTCCTGCGTGGTGGTGCGCCTACCGGACGAGCGGATCGAGTCAAGCGATTGATGGATGGCACCATCCGTCACCTAATGATGGATCAGTCATTCCGTTATCTCATCAGCAATTGTTGCCGCAATTGGTGTTTCGGAACGTGATGATTTTGAACGTATACGTCCATCCGCTCGCCCTTGGAGCGGTTGACGTAGGTTTCAGAACCCATTGCAGTGTCATCTGCCCAGGCCATCTCATCACCAACTTCGATATTGTCATCTGACATCAACTCTATGATTGTGAACCCATATTCAGTGTCGATGGCAACCATTCCACGCTGTCTATTGATCGCAAAAACCGTACCTTGCATTGAAATATCCATACACTCTATTTTTCCTTCGAATTCTCAACCAGCGTCAGAACGCAACTCAGCCAATTCATCTTTCCAGAATTTAGCCTTTATTGCATCGCGGTCACCCTGGCCTCCGTAGTGACCGTCGAGCCCGTACTCCTTTGCCAAAGTTGGCTGGAACTCGCTCACGGGTCCCATGCCAGCGTTCTGGTGCTGCATGTAATAGAGAGCAACCAGTCGATACCGAGGGTACCGTTTGACGATGTCGATCATGATGTCCTTAAGTTCCTGGAAACCCAGATTCAAGGAATCTCGCATCTCTCGTTCGAGAATGTTGTAGTTCAGCACTCCGTCATTAATGAGCTCACTTCGAGCCTCCTCAAGAAACTGCTCAACCTTGGCGAATCGACGTTCCGTGAGTTTGTACATACCGTCTCTCCCTGTTAGGTGGTCCTCAAAACATGATAATTATCACATTGAAAGCAAATAGGTCAAGCGGGACGTCTTACCGAACGTGAAATCCTGCACGCATTCAAACTGCTGCACTCTCGAAGAATCCCACACTCAATCGAGAACCTGCACTCAGTCGCTCTCAGGTAAGCGCGCAGGGACGGGCACGCATACGCGGGCGTCCGGACACGCGCACGTGCCCACCCACTAGAAAATACGCAGGCACGCGCTTACACATCGGCGCGCGTAGGTCGTTCTCAGCGGTTCAACTGGTTCGAAACGACAACCGAATGGTGGGTGGCACCATTTATAATGTTGGTCCACTCAGCTTTGGCCGAAGGCTCAATCATCGTAGCCTGCGGCAACGCCGTTGGAACCTGAATGCAAAGCCAACGATTGGCCGAAGGTCAATTTCAACCGGTGGATTTCGGCCGTCGCCGTCGCCTTTGAAATCCAGCCGGAAAAGGCATTGAAGGAATAAGTAGTCACTATCCTCAAAACTGCATCAACGCCCTGCAAAAAACGATCAATCGATCAAATCAAGACCGCGCACCTTTTTGCCTTTGGGCATTTCTCGGCCTACTCGGGTTCATCGAGAGGCAAGTACTTCTCTCTCATGGCAGTAAGAACTTGGTATGCCGCATCTTCGAGTGGTCCAATAAACTGGTCGACCGACTCTATTAGATTCGGGGTTATAGGCAAGTTCCCATGAGAGATTTCGCAGCGAAGTCTGTACATTTCGTTAACGTCAACCGCGCTTGCCAAGATATGCGGGCAATTGTCAGTCGAAAAAATATCTGTTGTCAGCTGTGCAATGCACTTCTTGACTGGCGATTTATTTTTATCGGTGTCATTCCATTCTGATTTGTCGGCGTACGAAAGAGACAAACGTTCGATAGATCGCCAGAAACAACAGAAGTCGTCAAGCGTGTCTCGACCAAGGAGTCCTTTCCGATACCAACTTGCTGCAGCAAGGAATCGGGGATGTTTCCGCCGCAAGTGAGCAAGAGTGCCGGTTATCCACATCCATTCGTCCTCGCTCAATTCACGCTCGACGTTCGTAGATTGCCGATTCATCCGAATCTGTTCGTCGCGAGCGTCGTCCTCCGGCATATAAAACCAGATAGGGCATTGAGTAACCGCGCTTACAAGATCACAAAGCTGCGAGAGGTATACAGTACCTACTCTTCTTGCTGACAATGGGGATTTGGCAGTAACCGTGTATTCAATTTGCATTCCGCGTCGGTTGGGATTTTGCCGATTCTGCTGGAGCGTAATCTCAGTGAAGAGATCTTTTCCAAATGTATGCGCTTTGAGTGCAGTAGTCGTGCGTCTGTTCAGTTCGGCAGCAGGACGAATTGGCCCGAAGAGAACACTTGAAATCGCAAATTTCTTTGTAGATTGGCTCAGTTTTGATGGGCGATCAGGAGTAGGCATTGTCAAGTGGATCTCAAGATTTGGACCACGGGCACTCCTAGTTTAGATAAAAAGAGTGACGCGTGTTGACCGGCTGCTGCGGTAGACTTCCGCAAGTGCTTGGCGGTCGAGCGATTGGCATTTGCGATCATGGCTGTAGGATATCAAGTATTTCTCCAGCCCTTGACGTAATCGGTTCCAGTGACGTATTCCTTGAGGTAGACCATTTTGTATTTCACAGTTCACCACCGGCGTTCAGTCATCAGGTAATCGATTGCATATCCCTTCCCATCCATGCTTGTCGCGACACCGTGAGCTGCGTTAGCCCAGAAAGGCAAAAAGGTACGCGGACTCGATTTGGTCGATTGAGAAAGGCAAAAAGGTACGCGGACTCGATTTGGTCGATTGATCGTTTTTCCAGGGAACGGAGGGTGCCATCCTTCATCCAGATAAGTTAGTTGTATTGGAACTACGACTCTCGCGGTACAATAAGCGGTCGCTGGGCTTCTGCCGCGATTAGCTGGCTCGCGCAGGATCATGCAACTGAGTTTTGATCCAGAGTCGGCGCAGCGTGGTACCGAACGCCTTCATTTTCATTCGGTTGCTGGTGCATTGGCGCTGGCTAATTTGATCAGCGACACGCTAGTCGAAGCAGGCCACCGCAATTGCTTGCCCGCGATGATACTGCCGGCCTGTTTGCCTTGCGTGCTCTCGCATGGATTCTGGGCTGCCGATGCACGAGGCCTTGCCGAAGAACTTGGACCAGTGCCAAACCAAGTCACGCCACATCTTAACATCGATCCCGAAATGCCCCAGAATCTTGGCAAGCGATTTCGGGACCTTCGCCGACATCCCATCGACACTCTGCTTCGCTGTCCAACGAAGCAGTTCCCAGTATGCCTCCCAATCCACATTCAAAAAGCCGCGGTCACTGCTTCGCACGCCTTCGGCATGGATTTCGGCGTCATCACAAAGCTTGTCGGGTTTCAGTCTCAGGGGGCTGAGCCAAGCGTCGCGCCGGATGCGTTTCCCTGCTGGGTTCTTGCGGCCTTGCTTTCGCTTTTCGCGCAGGAAAGGCATAAAGGTACGCGGACTTGATTTGGTCGATTTCTCGTTTTTCCAGGGCGTTGATGCAGTCTTGAGGATAACGACTACTCATTTCTTCAATGCCTTTTCCGGCTGGATTTGAAAGGCTACCGTGATGGCCGAAAACCAGCGGGTGAAATTGACCTTCGGCCAATCGGTGGCTTTGCATTCAGGTTCCTACGGCGTTGCCGCAGGCTACGATGATTGAGCCTTCGGCCAAAGCTGAGGGGAGAATGGATGGCGCCATCCATCTTCCAGAAAAGCGAATCGAATTGGAACTACGACTCTCGAAGCACAAAGCGGTCGCTGGGCCTCTGCCGCGATTAGCTGGCTCGTTCAGGATTGTGCAACTGCGTTTTGAGAGCTACTTTCAATTGTTGTGCTCCGAAGTTCTGGGTTCAGGCGACGATTTCTTCCTGCATGATTCCGTCTTTGAAGGCACATCCTTTAATGACGTGGGTAATCTTTTCGTGGCAGTTCAGTCGCCTCCACTCTGTGGTTCGTATCGCAATCTCGGAGCTGACACCCCGAGCTACCGACGCGGACTCCTCGGGACGCCAATTTTATAACTGAGCGATCTCTGGCGTGACGCGGTAGTTGTATTCTTGCGGTGATTCGGGGTGTTGCAGCTTGACTCCGGCGGCAGCCTTACGTGCTTTGCGCGTTGCTGGTTTGAATCGCTGCTTCATCACAT